>PMVV01000064.1 GCA_003166475.1 Bryobacterales bacterium
GCAGCGCAAGTATCTGCCGCTGCTGGAAGTCAACTTCATCGAATCGAACCCCATTCCGGTGAAGGCCGCCATGGCGCTGATGGGCCTGCTCGAACCGGTCTATCGCCTGCCGATGGTTCCTCCCAAACCGGACAGCCTCGCCAGGATTGAAAAGGTGCTGCGGTCAGTCGAACTGTTGGGGAGAGTGACCGTTGCGATCTGAACAAACGCGCGCGTTCCGCTGGGTTTGCGTGGCCGTAGCAGGTGTCATGGTTTCAGGATTCGGCGTCGCCGCGTCCGAGGCGCCCATCGCGGACTCCGCCACGGCGAAGGTTTTTAATACCAGCCTAGTGGGCCCAAACCTCCGGCAAACCGCCGAGGAAGCGAAGGACGATGTGGTGATCCGCCGCGGCGTAGGCGTCGAGGACCCCGCCGGGGAAGTCGGGTACTCCTTCGGCGGCGCGACGCCCGAGGCAAGTGGTTTGCGCGACAAAACCTGCGCGGCGGATCTGGTGGTTGTGGCCAGGCCGCAGTCCGAGTATCGCTCAGCACTTTCGGAAGACGGATCGGCTATTTTTACGGTGCGCCGGTTCAATGTGGAACGTGTCCTGAGAAGGTCGAGCGCCGTTCCCGACGCGATCCCTACCGAGATTGTCGTTGGGGCACCCGGCGGAACAGTCACCGTTCACGCTCATAAGATCTCCATGCTGCGGCCTTCCGTCGCAGAGTTCCGCCCCGCGAAGACCTACCTTTTGTTTTTGAGGGCCACACCTGGTAGCAGCGCCTTTGAGTCGCCCGCCCGTAAAGCATACGACATCAGCCAGGAGCCCGCAGTCTCGATCGTGGACGCAAAACCTCTGGGGCTCCCCGTGGAAGATGCGCTCGGGGAAATCGGCAGCGCATCGACTCTCTGCCCCTACGGGCCGGGACATGGCGCATTGGAGCGCTGAAAAGGTGCTGAAGTGCAGACTGAGATCGAACAAATCTTCGACCAGAAGCCGGATGCTTACACCGAAGAGCATTTCCGCCTCTTTTACGAATTCAAGGACGCGCTGAATCAGGGCCGCATCCGCGCCGCCCAGCCGGCGCAGATGCTCCTGAGCAGAGGGCGGCGGTTTGACGGGCCCGGGACAACCGATTCTAACGAGGGGGCGAAGGCTTGTTGCCTTGGCGTGCGACGAGCCGGGTTCGGGAGGGTGCCCTTATTATCCGCCAAATGTAACCCGCAACCTCAACCCTCGTTGATTATTCCTTCAGTTTTCAAAATGTTCAGAGGCACTGAGACAAGAATCCGAGACAAAAGCCGAGACAAAAGCCACTTGACGGAGCTGAGCGTCTGGAGGTAAACTGCAAGGGGCAATGGGCCAAAATGGAAATCTCGGATAACAGCGCGTAGAAAGGAAAAGGGGTCTGTTATATGCGAAACGTGAGGCGAGTTCTCGGAGTGGCTTGGTTCCTCGCGGCGGCGGTACCGCTGGCATCGCAGCCGTTCCAGGCTGTTCGCCCGGAGGACGCTGGGCGGATTGCCGAAGCTAACCGTCGCGCGACGGAGGTTAGCAAATGGAGACACATAGCAAAGCCGCCCATACCTGCCGGGAAGGACGCGGTAGACCCACGGATTCGGTCGGCGCGCGACCAGTTCTACGACCGATTGATAGGAGCCCACGCCCCGCTGGGCACGCCGGAAGCCCTCGGCGCCGGTTTCGCGAATGACAGGGGCCCGGACAGAGGGCCCGAGATTGGACAATCGGACGTTGTAGCGGTTGTCACATTTGACGATTACCAGCCCTATCTGTCGAGCAGCCGTTGGAGCATTTATACAGAGGTTCGGCTCACCGTGGAGCACATCGTAAAGTTCGATCCTTCAGGCTCGCCCCCGCCAACACTGACGCTTATCTATCCTGGTGGGACCATAACGACACCATCCGGCATTATCTCGTACGGCAACAGCTTGGACACGCCGTTCGACCTGCAGCCGCATCACCGATACGTGGTTTTTCTCAGACACGCTCCTTCCGGGGACTTCTACTGGCTTGATAGATCTTGGGAGCTTCGGGACGGCGTTGTGTACCCAAACTCTCCGGGTAATGTGGAGCGCGCTAAGGCGGGCACGTCCTTGTACTCGGGTATGCGCGAGGAGGAATTCCTGGCCCTCTTACCCTCTCTCGTCAACCGGCAGGAGGCACGATGATCGCCCGCGTCTCAATGCCCTGCGCGGCCTTCACGTTAATAACAACTGCCTTGTTCCCGGTGTCGCTGGAGGGTCAGACTTGCTCAACTTCGACATGTAATTGTCCCATTACCGCATCGGGAGACGCGATGTGGCAGACGGGGGACAAGGTTGGCGTCTATATCGACAGTTCCATCATCACAAGTACGAGTGATCGCCAGGGCATAATAAACGCCGTGAACGCATGGAGCGGCACTAACGGCGTCACGCTGACTCCGATAATACAGGTCGGAGTTCCAACGCCAATCCCCGCGCCAACGGGAAACTACATTCAGGTGCAGATCGGGCCCGAAGGGCAAGACCAAGCCTACACTCAATGGCCACCTGCTCAGGGCGGATACATGCCCAATGCGACCATCACGTTCGACCCCAGTAATGAGGGAGGGGGTACTGCGTGGTTCGCGGCTCTAATGTCGCATGAGATTGGGCACACCTTCGGCCTTGCCGACGAGGGCGGCGCGGGGTATCTTGACTACAGCGTGATGGCGAAGCCAACAGCGGCCACAATGGTTGCGCCGAGCAACTGCGATAAACAAGCCGCGGTCAAGGCGTATAAGCCGGTCAATTCTGGCGGAGGCAACGGCGGCGAAGGCTCTATGTGCCAGCAACCCTGCGGCACCGGGTGTATGGACGGTATGAACTGCGGCGACGGGTTCACCCCTGAGTGCCTCGCAAACACCCCGCAGTGCGTCTGTATAACCCCATGCGCGGACGCCTGCCTATCTGCCATGACCTGCCCGTTGGGGGGACAGCCTGAATGCGAAGACGAGGACGAGGGGTGGATTCCTGTGTGCCCATACGACAGCCCCATCGTCATCGACGCCTTCGGCGAGGGATTCCACCTGACCAGCGCCGCCGGCGGCGTGCGATTCCGGCTGCTCCCCGCCGATCCCTTGCAGCAGATGAGCTGGACAGACCAGAGGTGGCGAAACGGTTGGTTGGCGCTGGACCGCAACGGCAACGGGCGCATCGATAACTTCACCGATCTGTTTGGCAACCTGACGCCCCAACCGCCCAGCAGCGACCCAAACGGCTACGCCGCGCTCGCCGTATTCGACGACCCGGCCAACGGAGGGAACGGTAACGGCATCATCGATCCAGGCGACGCCGTCTACGATCACCTGCTCCTCTGGATCGACGCCAACCACAACGGAATCAGCGAGCCCGGGGAGTTGCACCATCTCCGCGATGTCGGCATCTTCGCTATCGACCTCCATTACGAGCTCGCCTGGTACACGGACCAATACGGGAATCGGTTCCGGTACAAAGCCAAGGCCTGGGACGAAGCCGGGAAGGAACACGACATGTGCTACGACGTGTTCCTGACGACGACCCCGCGCGGCGGCAAATGAGGAACACGCGCCGCCGGATAGCCTTCGCAGCAGGCTTGGTTGTCGCCTGCCTAGGCGCGCAGGTGCGCGCACAAGCTCAGGTCTGCAGCGCGCCGCTGCCCGACGACAAGAGGCAGGCTGTCTTGGAATACATCCGCAAGAAGTACAAGCTGCCAGAGTCGGTGGCGCTGACCTTTAAAGGAGAGCAGTTCGTCAATAGCACTTGCTATCGGGAACTGACCTTTCAGGGGAAGAGCCCGGTGCGCTCGTGGGAACTGACGCTGTACATGCCGCCGGACGAGCGGTTCCTGACCGGCGAATTGTTCGACACTTCCAGCGATCCCCTCGAAGAGGAGCGGCGCAAAAACGAAGCTGTCACGAACGGTCTCACCCAGGGCAACGTTCCAACCCTCGGGCCCGCCAGCGCCCCGGTGACCATCGTGGAGTTCTCCGACTTCCAGTGTCCGTTCTGCCGCAAGTTCGCGCAGATGTTACAGGGCGTGCTGGCCGAGAACAGGGACCGTATCCGGGTGGTCTTTCATCACCTTCCCCTGGCCGATCACGCATGGGCGATGGCGGCCGCGGAGGGTGCTGCCTGCGCCCAATTGCAGAGCAGCAGCGCCTTTTGGACGCTGCACGACCGGCTCTTCGCAGAGCAAGAGGGCATCACGCCGGATAACATAAAGAAGAAGCTTGCGGAGTTCGCGCGGGCCGCCGGGAGCATCGACCTCCAGTCGTTCCAACGCTGTTTAGACGACCAAATGTCGCTGGGCCTCGTCTTCCGCGACCAGAACCTGGCTTCCGCCAACCAGATCGTGGGAACCCCGACACTTTTCATTAACGGCCGGCGTGTCGCGGGCGTGAAGGACGCGAATGGGCTGCGGGAACTCGTTGCCACGGCCGAGAAAGAGGCGCGCCCAACCGGGCCCTCGGGCGCTGCAAGCAAACACTAAGCAGCCTTCCACGGCCGAAACCGCAGCGTGTGCTCCGTCCGAGGAACGAATTATAATGACGGCAGCACCAATGCAAGCCGAAATCGAACGGCTCTTCGACCACAAGCCCGACGCTTACACCGAAGAGCATTTCCGCCTCTTCTACGAGTTCAAGGACGCCCTGAACCAGGGACGCATCCGTGCCGCCCAGCCGGATCCCTCGGCTACTAGCGGCTGGCGCGTCAACGGTTGGGTCAAGAAAGGCATCCTGCTGGGCTTTCGCATGGGCGGCGTGGTGGATATGTCGATCGACGCCACTCGCCAGCCTTACTTGGACAAATCAACGTATCCGGTGAAGACGTTTTCGGCGGGAAGCGGGGTGCGCATTGTCCCCGGCGGATCGAGCATTCGCGACGGCGTGTACATCGGGAAAGGCGTCACCTGCATGCCGCCCATGTACATCAACGTGGGCGCGTATGTGGATGACGGCACCATGATCGATTCGCACGCCCTGGTGGGAAGCTGCGCGCAGATCGGAAAGAACTGCCACATCTCGGCCGCGTCGCAGATCGGCGGCGTGCTAGAACCTGTCGGCGCGCTGCCGGTCATCGTCGAAGACGATGTGCTGGTAGGCGGCAATTGCGGCGTGTACGAAGGCGCGGTGGTCAAGAAGCGCGCCGTGCTGGGAACGGGAACCATCCTCAATCGCTCCACGCCGGTCTACGACTTGGTGCGCGGGGCCGTCTATAAGGCGACCGACGCCTCGCCGCTTGTTATCCCGGAGGAGGCTGTGATCGTCGCCGGCGCGCGCGCCATCACTAGCGGCGCCGGGAAGGATTGGGGCATCTCAGTTTATACGCCGGTCATCGTGAAATACCGCGACAGCAAGACCGATACCAAGATCCAACTGGAAGATCTGCTCAGGTAGCTATGGGTGGGTGTTGCGCGGCCAAAAGNNGCCTGAGAGGCCGCCGCAGGCCGGGGGCCTGCCCCACGCGCTACGGATTTTATCCGTGTGCATCTGTGTCCATCTGTGGTTCCATAGTTATTTATGTCCTTCACACTCGATTCCAAAGTAGCCCTGATCACCGGCGCGGGCCGTGGCATCGGCCGCGCCATCGCCGAGAAACTCGCCGCCGCGGGCGCGGCCGTCATGATCAACGACCTGGACCCGGCTCCCGCCGCGGAAGCCGAAGCCGCCATTCGCCAATCCGGCCGGGCTGCCGCGCACCTGGCGGGGGATGTCACCGCACCGGATTTCCCACAGAAACTGGTGGACGCCACCCTCGCCACGTTCGGCGGCCTCGACATCATCGTCAACAACGCCGGCTACACCTGGGACAACGTCATCCAAAAAACCACCGACGAGCAGTACCTCGCCATGCTTGGCATCCACCTGGTCGCGCCGTTCCGCATCCTGCGCGCCGCCTCCACGTACATCCGCGAAGCGGCCAAGCGCGAGGCCGCCGAGGGCCGCCGCGTGATGCGCAAGGTGGTCAACATCACCTCCATCGCCGGCACCGACGGCAATCCCGGGCAGGCGGGATATTCGTCGGGCAAGGCTGGGGTCATCGGCCTCACCAAGACCATGGCCAAGGAGTGGGGCCGCTATAACGTCAACGTGAACGCCGTGGGTTTCGGCCTGATCGAAACGCGCCTGACGCAGCCGCTCACCCAAGCGGGCGCGACCATCGACGTGCAGGGCCGCCAGATCGCCGTCGGCGTGCAGCCCAAGACGCTCGATGCGCTCAAGGCCGTTTGTCCGCTGGGCCGCGCCGGAACGCCGGAGGAAGCCGCCGGAGCGGTGCTGTTCTTCTGCTCGCCGCTCTCCGACTATGTGACCGCCGAAGTGTTGATCTGCGGCGGCGGAATGCATTTCTGATGTTGCGCGTATTGGTCGTCGACGACGACGCCCAGCACCTTGGCATTCGCAAGCTGCTGCTCGAGGCGGCCGGTCATCAGGTCGCCGTGGCGGAGGATGCGCCCGCGGCCCGCCGCCTGCTCGCCGAATTGCATCCCGACGTGATGGTGATGGACCTGTGCCTGCCGAAGCTGAAGGACGGCTTGAGCCTGATCCGCTGGGTGGACGAACAGCGCCTGGCTAGGGTCATCGTGCTTTCCGGCTGGACGGAAGAGCTGTGCGATCTGCCCGAAGAGAAACTGGTTGCATGCGTGCTCGGCAAGCCGATACGCAACGAACACTTGCTCGAAGCTATCAATGCAGCAGTTTCTTCGCCCGCTCGTAGTCTTCCGTGAGCCGCCGCGTGATCTTGTCCGCCACGTCCGAACTGGCGCCGCGAAATCTGGCGCCCATGCTTTCCTGCGTGGTGGACCAGATCACGTCGCCATCCTTATTCACCAGGCGCACCGCCGCATTGGCTTCGTGGCGCCGCTCCACGGAACGGCTGGATTCGCTCTCTCCCGCGCCCAGGCCAACGCTCTTGCCCGTGCGGTCATAGCTGCGCGTGCCTCCACGCAGAGCCGTGTCTTCGTCCGATTGGCTGGTGCTCATGCTGCTATGCACGGTCACATTGTCGCTCGACGAATGCGTCTCGTTAAAGACCAGGTCCTCGCCCGAGCCACGCAGAATGGCGTCGGCCTTTTCCTGGTTCTCGGTAATCACGAAGAGCTTCGAACCCTGCAAGCCATTGATGACCATGTCGCGGATTTGGGCGGCGGTTTCCCCGCCCGAGAAGCGGTCGACATAAACGCGCCGCAGGGCCAGTAGTTGCCGCAGGCCGTCGGTCTCCACCGCGGACGATGTCGCTGTTGGCGGCGCGGCAGGCGCGGGCGCGGGAACGGGATCGGATGGTCCAAACACCATCGCCGCCAGCACCAACGGGAGAGCCGGCATGTCTCAGCCTCGCCCCCTGCGCGCTTCATCGTCGGTGTACTCCACGCGGCGGCCCGTCTTTGCCTCCAGCTCGGGCAACAGGGCGCGCACGTCGCCTTTATTGACCTGCAACACCACCGCCTGTTGCCGTCCGTTGGCGTCGGTGTAGAACACGGTCAGGAAGTGCTTGCGCGACTTGCTGAGCAGGAACAGTGGCGAAAACACAATAGCCTCCAGGTAACGCCCGGCGACGTGTTGGCCGTACTCCAGGGTGCTGACCTTGTCGTAGGGGACATGCAACGTCAGCAAATGCGTGACGAAAAGCATCTCCCGATCGCCGGTAATGTCGACACGCACGTCGCACTTGTTGGCGAAGTCGGGAACAGTTGTCCCGATCAAGTATGCGCGGGCGCCAAGCGGGGCCGCCGGCAGGCACGGTGCGAGCACGCACGCCATCAGCATGGGCAACGCCCATGCTCGTTTGGGCATAAGGATCATGGAACAACATAGTGGCGCTGAGCCGCCAGTTGTCTCACAATCTCACGCGACGCCCGCTAACTCGCGCTATTTCTTTGCCTTCGCGGGCGCTAACCCGGCCAGCAGGCGGTCGATCTCGGTATCCAGGCCGTCGCCCTCGAAGATGTTGCGGGTGTCGAAGTCGTAGCCGAAATCGTTGCGGATCATGCCTTGGCCATCGATCAGGAACAGATGCGGCACGTTGACCGTCGGGTTCTGCGGCGTGGCTTTCAGATACGATGCGGCCGCCTGTCCGCAATCGAACAGGACCGGTGTCGAGACCTTGTGCTCCGCCACAAATTGGGTCACCGTGGCCGCCGTGTCCCGCGGAATGGCGAAGGTCAGCACGGCAACCTTGCCGCTATATTTCGCGTGAACCTTCTCCAGCACGTCCGCCAACCGCTGGCAATGCGGGCAGGTGGTTTGGATGATGTCGACGATCACGATCTTGCCGCGATAGTCCTGCAAATCGTGTTGTTGCCCTTGGAGATCGGGAAGGGAGAAGCCCGGCGCGCGGCGGCCGGACAGTTCTCCCGAGGCGAAGAGCAGCGCCGCGGAGGCCAGTAAACCGATGAAGTATCGCATCAACCCAAATTTAACATGCTAGCGGCGCTTGATTTCCCGGAGCCCGGTGGGATAGGCTGGAGCCTGGTACTGCCACTGTCCGTCCGCTAAAAGTCGATTCACCGCGAGCTGTCCAAGCTGACGTTTGAAGACTGCCCCGCGGCGAATTCATTCCAACACCCCCCATAAATCTTTACAGGAGAAACTGGAATGCAGGATTCCTTTGACTTGACGACGATTTGCGCGACGGACGCCTGGTTTGAAGCCTTTCAACCTTATGCAGCGCGCGGACTGCTGCTGGGACGCGTGTCGGTGGCGCATGGCGATCGATACCGGCTGTACACGGCGCGGGGCGAAATGACCGCGGAAGCCATCGGCGCGCTGCTCTTTCGCACCGAGCGATCGGCCTGGCCGGTAGTGGGCGACTGGGTCGCGGCGCAACCGGTGGGGCCGGACGAAGCACCGTTACAAGCAATGATCCACGCCGTGCTGCCGCGGCGCACCATGTTCTCCCGGCGCGCAGCCGGGGATCGCGAACAGGAGCAGGTGATGGCCGCCAACATCGATCTGGCGCTGATCGTCTGCGGCCTGGATGGGGATTTCAACGTGCGCCGGATCGAGCGCTATCTGACTCTGGCGCACGCGAGCGGCGTGGACGCGGCCATTGTCCTGAACAAATCCGACATGTGCGCGGATTTGGCTGCGCGCCTCGGCGATGCGGCCGGCGTGGCCGGGGGCGCACCGGTGGTCGCGATCACCGCCCGCTCGGCAGAGGGCATCGATCCGGTGCTGCGGCTGGTGCGGCCGGGGCTGACGGTGGCTCTGCTGGGTTCTTCCGGGGTGGGGAAGTCCACGCTAGTGAATCAACTCCTGGGCGTGGAGCGGCAACTCGTGCGGGAGGTGCGGGAGAGCGATAGCCGCGGCCGGCATACCACCACCTACCGGGAATTGGTGCCGCTGCCGCAAGGGGGCGCGCTGATCGACACGCCGGGTATGCGTGAACTGCAGTTGTGGGCCGGCCAGGATAGTCTGGATTCCACCTTTGCGGAAATCGCGGCCCTGGCGGCCGGGTGCCGCTTCCGCGATTGCAGCCACGTGGTGGAAGAGGGGTGCGCGGTGCAGGCCGCCATCGAAGCGGGCGAACTGGAAGCTTCTCGCTGGGAAAGCTATCGAAAGCTGCGCGCCGAAATTGCGTGGCATGCGCGCCAGACCGATGTGCAAGCCGCACAGGCGCAGAAGAAGAAGTGGAAAGCGATCCACAAGGCCATGCGGGTGGATCACAAGCGCAAATAGGAGCGTCGGCGTTTCCTTTCGATGCGCGACACGATGGAGATTCCCGCAACGCGACTTGAGCCGACGGATTGCTGCATTGCGGCACCCGCGTTAACTCAAGGGTGCCGGATGAGCTTGCCGCCGTTTGGATTGGGGTCCTTGGTCATCTTGAAGTCGCCCGTCTTCGCCGCATCGTCGTAGTCGATCAGCACGTTGTCGCCGATATCCTTGATGTGGCGATAGAGCCACTGCTCGACTGGATAATTCGTCGCGGGTTCGCCGCCTCCGGCTGGGCGGCCCGAAGGATGGAACTCGATTTCGTCCGGCGGGCCGAACACGATGTAGATCCGGCCGCGATCGGTCTTCCAGCCCGGAACCGAGCGCCAGGCGAAGTGCCCGTTGGCGTAAGCGATGCGCCGATAGTGTTCCTTCTTGAACTCGTTTTCCGGAGTGCCGGGCGTGGGATTTCGGCGCTGCCAGAATTGCTCGATGAAATGGTCGCGCTCCGCATCGGTTCGCAGGCTTTGGAATGCGGCGCGCTCCCGGTCTTCGATGATGTAGACCACATCTTCTTCGAGCCACTTGGTGTAGCGCGAGACTTTCGGCTGGGTGGCTGCGGGCCGGTTCTGCGCCGGGAGGCCGGCCTGCCAGGCGACCAGCGCGCCAGCCACGGCCATGGTCAAAATGCCGGCCGACACGAACGGCGCCCATGCGAGCCCTTCCGGCTGGTAAAGCAGACGGCGAATGCGTTCACAAGACTTCCTCCTGTAGCTGCCAGTGCGGCTCGATCCGCCGCCCAGCGGGTTTGTTCCAACGCGGCCAGAGCGGCAGCGTATTCTCGCGCGTCGCCACTGGCTTCCACTACCAGATCGTCACAGCAGTTCTCGCGCTCGGCGCGGACCACGCTGGAAATCCACCAGATCGCCGGATGGTAGAACAAGAAGCCCTCCACCACCGTTTGCAGCAGATTCGCCAGATAGTCGCGGCGCAGGATATGCGCCAGTTCGTGCAAGAGAATCGCTTCCACCTGGGCGCCGGGCATTCCCGCCAGCATACCGACGGGCACCAGAATCACGGGGCGCAGGTAGCCGACGACCACCGGCACATCGGCAAGACATGTCTCCAGCAGGGCGACCGGCTGGGAGACTCGCAGCCTGGCGGCGAGGTGTTGCAGCCGCTGCGGCCAAGGATCGGGTGCGCGACAGACGCCGCGATCCCGCACACGCCCGGCCGCCATCCAACCGGCAACGCTGCGCAGATGGAAAACAACTACACCTGCAAGCCAGAAAGGCGCCAACCATGGCAACACATCCTCGATCGGGAATCGCGCTGGCGGGCCGGGTGGAGATTGGTTTTCAATCAGCTGCGCTCGCGGGATGGCGTGAGGGATGGCCGTGCCGGCGCCGCCTCCTTGCGACCAGAGGAGGCAGAAGGTGAGCGCGAATCCGGCGAGCACTCCGGACATGGCCACGCAGGCCCAAGCATAGCGGGCGCGCGGCGATCGTACTACGAAGAGAACCGCCAGCAGGACGAGCGCGGCCAGCGCGCCTTCCCACAGCGAGTGAAACAATGTCCAGCCGAGCGCCTTAGCCAGAGGCGTGTGTACGAGGCGCTCGAAGGCGGTCATGGCGTCCTCTTTCGATACTCGTCGAGCAGCCGGCGCAGCTCCGCCAGTTCCTTCTTCGAGGCTTTCCGGGCGGATAGCGCGCCTAACAGGAGACCCTTGGCCGACCCATCGAACGCGCGGTTGAGCAGGTCGCCGGCCAGTTGCCGCTGGGTCCATTCGCGGGGCCGCGCGGGCTGGTAAACGTGCGAGCGCTCGGTTTCGTCGCGCCGCACCAGGCCTTTTTCGGCCATCACCTGCAACTGCTTCAGGACGGTGGTGTATTGGGCGGGTTTGCGGGTGGCGATAATTTCGTGCACATCGCGGACGGTGCTGGGTCCCCGGCTCCAGAGCACGGTCAAGATTTCCAGTTCGGCGTCGGTGGGTTTGAGCGGCTCGCCGGGCATCTACGACGACTGTACTACGATGATTATCGTATGTCAAGCGAAAGAGGCGGGCTGAGAGGCCGCCGCAGGCCGAGGGCCTGCCCCACGCGCTAAGATAGGGGGCATGGCTGTCGCGGAGAAGCAGTTCACCACCATCAGCGGGGCGCCTATCGCGCCGCTTTATGGGCCGGAACAATTGGGGGACTTCGATGTGGCTGCTCCGGGAGAGTTTCCTTACACGCGCGGCATCCACGAGACGATGTACCGGGGCCGGCTGTGGACCATGCGGCAGTTCTCGGGATTCGCCACGCCGGAGGAGACCAATCGCCGGTATCACTATTTGCTGCAGCAGGGGCAAACGGGCGTTTCGGTGGCGTTCGATCTGCCGACGCTGATGGGCTACGACGCCGACCATGCGCTGGCGGAAGGCGAAGTGGGGAAGTGCGGCGCGGCGATCTCGTCGCTCGAAGACATGGAGATTCTGTTTCGCGGCATCCCGCTGGGGGACGTGACGGTCTCGATGACCATCAACTCGCCGGCCGCGGTGCTGTGGGCCATGTACCTGGCGGTGGCCGAGCAGCAGGGCGTGGACTGGCAACTGGTGTCGGGCACGCTGCAGAACGACATCCTGAAAGAATACATCGCGCAGAAGGAGTACATCTTTCCGCCGCGGCCTTCCATGCGGCTGGTTACCGACACCATCGAATTCGGGGCGCGGCACACGCCGCGGTTCAATCCGATTTCGATCAGCGGATACCACATTCGCGAGGCCGGATCGACCGCGGTCCAGGAGTTGGCGTTTACGCTGCGGGATGGCATGGAATACGTGGAGTGGGCGCTGGAGCGCGGCATGCAGGTGGACGAATTCGCGCCGCGCTTGAGTTTCTTCTTCAACGCGCACAGCGACTTTTTCGAGGAGATCGCCAAGTACCGGGCGGCGCGCAAGCTGTGGGCGTACGCCATGCGCGACCGCTTTGGGGCGAAGGAAGAGCGCAGCCTGAAGCTGCGCTTTCATTCGCAGACGGCGGGATGCTCGCTGACATGGCAGCAGCCCTACAACAATGTGGTGCGGACGGCGATTCAGGCGCTGGCGGCGGTGCTGGGCGGGACGCAATCGCTGCATACGAATTCGCTGGACGAAGCTTACGCGCTGCCGAGCGAGCAGGCGGTGACGATCGCGCTGCGCACGCAACAGATTCTGGGCTATGAGAGCGGGGTCGCGAACACGCCCGACCCGCTGGGCGGCAGTTATTTCGTGGAGCGCCTGACGCTGGACATGGAGCAGGGCGCCGGGGATTACTTCCGGCGCATCGACGAGATGGGCGGGATGATTGCGGCCATCGAGAAAGGCTTTCCACAGAGCGAGATCGCCAACGCCAGCTACCAGTATCAGCGCGCGGTAGAGGCCAAGGAGAAGCTGGTAGTGGGGGTGAACGCGTTCCAGTCGGAAGATCAGCCCATCGAACTGCTGCAGATCGATCAGGCGGCGGAGGAGCACCAGGTGAAGAAGCTGGCGGCGTTGCGCGCGCGGCGGGATAATGGACGCGTGGGGAAGGCGCTGGACGCACTGCGTCGGGCGGCGGAGGGCACGGAGAACACCATGCCGTTCATTTTGGATGCGGTGCGCGCTTACGCGACGTTGGGCGAGATTTGCGACGCATTGCGCGAGGTGTTTGGTTCGTATCAGGAGACGGCGCATGTGTAGCGCGGCGGGGGCTGAAAACGCAGGCGGCCTGAGAGGCCGCTGCAGGCCGAGGGCCTGCCCCACATGGCCGATTGACAATCGGCCTGCAGGTTGCGTATGACTGCGCCGATTCGCGTTTTGGTGGCAAAGCCGGGACTGGACGGCCACGACCGCGGCGCCAAGGTGATCGCGCGGGCGCTGCGGGACGCCGGCATGGAGGTGATCTATACCGGCCTGCGGCAGACTCCCGAGATGATCGTGAACGCGGCGCTGCAAGAAGACGTGCAGGTGATCGGGCTGTCGATTCTTTCCGGCGCGCACAACGCTATCGTGCCGCGGGTGATGGATCTGCTGCGGGCGAAGGACATGACGGACGTGAAGGTGATTGTGGGCGGCATTGTGCCGGACGAAGACGCGGAAGCCCTCAAGCGGCAGGGCGTGGCGGCGGTGTTTCAGCCGGGCGCGTCGCTGGAGGCGGTCGTGGATTTCATTCGGCAAGCGGGGCTAAAGCCCCGCGCGGGCTAAAGCCGCCCTCCCATGAGCATGGGACGCGTACTGATCGCGGCCGGTTTAGTCCTGGTGGTGTTGGGACTGTTTCTCACCATCGGGGAGAGGTTGCCGTTGCGCCTGGGCCACTTGCCGGGTGACATCTGTGTGCGCGGCAAGCACGGTAGCTTCTACTTTCCAGTTGTTACCTGTTTGCTTCTGAGCGCGGTACTTTCGCTGGCGATGTGGCTTTTTCGCCGCTGAAAACATCACGTTTGCGGCAGTTGAATTGCAAGGCGACCGGCATGGATTTACGCACGACAATCGCTGAACTTTATGCCGAGAAGACGAGGCTCGATAGGGTGATCGCCTCTCTCGAACAACTTGGGGAGGACCTGCTTCCGGTGCCCATCACCGTTCCCAGGCGGGGCCGTAAGTTCATGAGCCCACAAGAGCGGCGGGAGGTATCGGAGCGGATGCGAAGATACTGGGCGGGGCGCAAGGCGTCGGCGGAAGGGCAGCACCAAACCCGGGCGATCGCCACAGCTTCGGCGGCCTAACCTGGTTCGACGGGACGTGGCCTGGCTTGTTGTTATCGCCGTTCAATTGCCCTTAGGTACTTTTTACCTTGGATTTTCTACATATCGGGGTCCAGCCGGGTTCCTATTTTCCTATAGCCCTTAGTTAACGGACGCGCCCCATTTGATCCAGCGGCCAATAAACAAATACCGCCTTTCCATAGATATTCTGACGCGGCACGCTGCCCCAGGCGCGGCTATCGTTGGATGAGCTGCGGTGATCTCCGAGAACGTAATACTCGTCCGGTCCCATGCGCTGGGGCGGGTGCGACTGGTAGTCGCGGTATTCCTCCGGCACGTAATCCTCGGCCAGGAGCTTGCCGTTCACCATCACCACTCCGCGATCGATTTCGACTACGTCGCCCGGCAGCCCGATCACACGCTTGATATAGGACTTCGAGATATCCATCGGGAACCAGAAGACCACCGTGTCGCCGCGCTGGATGGTGCCGATGCCGAAGCGGTAAGTGAACTTGTTGATGAAGATGCGCTCCTGGTCGCGCAGGGCGGGCATCATGCTGGTGCCCTCCACTTTGACGGGCTGATAGATGAAGACGATCAGTACGACGGCGATCAGGACGGACAGGGCCAGATCGCGTATCCAGGATATCGGGTTGAAACCGCCCGGGCGGCTGGCGGGCGCTCCTTCAGGCAAGGATTGGGTCGAGAGCGGTGGCTGATTGTCTGGCATCCCGCGCGAATTTCCCTTTTGAGGACATTATAAGGCAGCGTGGCGGGTGGTTGGTGGCGGGTGGTTGGTGGCTGGTGGTTGGTGGCTGGTCACGGCAGGAGGGGAGCAAGCTCGGTCAGCGGTACGGCGCCCTGCTTGAGAGCCGCATCGTGAAAGTCCGGCAGACGGAACGCGGAGGCTTTCGCCTGTTGATATTTGTCGCGCAGCGCAAGCCAGCCGCGCCATCCCACGTAGTAAGCCGGCAACTGGGCGGAGGTGAGCTTGGCGCGCTGCAGTTTCGCGGCGGCTTCCTCGGCTTCCTGAAACGCCTCGTTCTGCATGAGATCGAGCGCCTCCCGATCCGTCATATTCAGCATTTGCATGCGGATGTCGAGGATGGCGTTCGAAATCACGCGCAGCTCTTCCTTTTGAAAGGTGAGGCGCAGTTCCGGCGAGTTATCGAGGAAGCCCTCGTCCAACATGGTTTGGGTGGCGTATTGCGCCCAGCCCTCGATGTAGGGCGTGTTGCCGTAGAGCGCGCGCAGCAGGCGGCGCGTGGCGGGTTGGACGGCGTTGGCGTACTCGGCTTGCACGTAGTGGCCGGGGATGGCCTCATGCAAAGTCAGCAGTTTCAGCTTGTAGAAGTTGTACTCGCGCAGCTTGGATTCTATGCGCGGCTGGTCCCATTCGGCCGGTACGGGGGTGACCCAATAGAATGCGCCAAGCCGCGGCTCGAGTGGCGGCGCCGGGTCGAAGCCGCCGACCGCGTAGGCACCGCGCATGAATACGGGCGTGGGGATTACCTGCAGGTTGGCTTGCGGCGGAAGAGTGACCAGATGCTTCTGAGCGACGAACTGACGGGCTTCGTCCAGATCGCGGCTGGCGTCACCGAGGAACGCCTCGCGCGTGGAGTGCCGGGCGGCGATGCGGTCCAGCACCTCGGAGATCACCTGATTCTCGCGCGCGGGGCCGGCCAAGTCCGCATGGTCGCGATGGTTGGCGAACAATCGGGCGTGCAGCGGAAGAGCCAGAGCCAGCATGCGGACGCGCACCTCTTGCAGGCTGCGCGCGGCCACCTCCAGAATATCGGTGGGGTCGGCGCCGGAAGCCAGCGCATAGCGGAACTTGCGCGTGTACAGGTCGCGCCCCAAGCGCCAATCGTAGTTGTCGCGCAGGGCCAGGCTGCCTTGCATGTAATGCTGAAAAGCGGACAGCGCTTCGAGGGCGGGGCGGGCCGCGCGATCGAACTCGGCGCGCTGGCCGGCGGGTACGGCGGCGCGAATGGTCTTGTCGACCAGCGCGATATTGCCCTCGTTTTCCTCGATCGCCACCTGGGTCCAGATGGCCGGGGAGGATATGAGATTGGTGCGGGCCTGGTCGAGCAGCAAGGGCAGGATCCTGAGCCGTGCGACGATGTGCCGGATGCGATCGGGCAGCGGCGCGTACTCGAGCGTCAGAGGGGTGAACAGCGCGTTGCCCGCCATTTCCACATACATGGTGGGGTTGTGCAGATAGGTTTGGGTTTCTTCCAGATCGAGCAATTGAAGCGCAACCTGGTCCTGAATGATGCGAAGATCGGCGCGGGATTGGGCGGACAGCGCCTCGGGTTTCACCTGGCTTTGCAGGCGCTCGCGAAAGCGCCGGTAGTATTCGCGTTGATGGTCGAGGGTGGCCGGACTCATGTCGTCGAGCTGCTCATCCAGGTTGCGCCCCTCGAATCGATGCAAGCCGGCGGCGGTGGCCGCGACGGGCGAGAAAGCCAGCGTGGAGTAGACGAATTCGTCGGCGAGCTTGGAAAAGTTTTGCTCGGGGGAGCCGCATCCGGCGGCGATCAGAGTGGACATGAGGAGAACGAGGTTCGCCGCGAAATGGCGCATGGTTTGATCTTACAGGAGTTTGCGGTGGGTGACGCCGGGGGCGAGGCCGCCCGCGAAAGGCCGATTAACAATCGGCCTGCAGGTTACCAACCGGTTACCAACCTGCCCCACAGTGCAGCATAGCCGCAACCACAAAAGAGGCGGCCTGAGAGGCCGCCGCAGGCCGAGGGCCTGCCCCACGAAAAATCGGCGCTCGCTGCGAAGGTTCCGACCAGTTGTAATACAGCACTGGGCTGTAATCAGCCGACTTGGGTGTTGCGCGGGCGATGGGGTGGGTGGGCGGGAGTGGCGGCCGGCTGGCGCCGGTTCTTCAACCGCAGCTCGCGCATGGCGCGCATCACTTGCGCCGCGCCGGCATTGGCGCGCCGGAGGGTGACGCACTGGCAGATGAGGCAGGTCCAGAGGAGCGCTACCAGGATCGCGATGGACATTAGGCCCTGTTCCGTAATTTTCGCGACCGATACGCGGGAGCCGCTCCCTGGAACCTGCATGGCGGCGGTAAGAGCAAGCGGGGTTCCAGAGGCCAACAGTTGTGTTATCAGCGACTTCTCGGGGGTGTGGTGTGACGGATATGCACACACGGGCAGAAGCTGCACGCAGCAGCTATACTGATCCGGTGGCGCAACCTCTCACCCTCGAAGAAGCCTTAGCGTGGGCGCGCGAGCTGGTGCGGTCGGGCGACCTGACCAACGCCGCCGGGATCTGCGCGAGGATCCTACAGGCGGCGCCGGACCAGCCACAGGCGCTGCACCTGATGGGGATAGCCGCATTTCAGAAAGGCTATCCGGGCGAGGCGGTGGAGTTGCTCCGCCGGGCGGTCGGGTGCGATCCTCACTTGGCGGTGGCGTGGAGCGACCTGGGCAATGTTTTGGCGCATCGGGGTATGCTCGCCGAAGCGGCCGCCAGCTACCGCCGGGCGATCGCGGATGCGCCGGATTTCGCGGGGGCGCACAACAACCTGGGCAATGTGCTGGAGATGACCGGCTCGCTTGAGGAAGCGGTGGCTTGTTATGGCACCGCGGTTGGCTTGCGGCCGGACTACGCCGAGGCGTTCCGGAACCTGGGCAGCGCATTGCGCCGGCTCGGCCGGCCGGACGAGGCGGTGGCCGCGCTGCGTGCGGCGCTGGCGACCAATCCGGGACTCGCCGCGGCGACCGCCCAATTGGCGTACCAGTTGAAGGAGCTCTGCGATTGGAACCAGTTGGACGGTCTGACCGCGGAACTGATCGAGCTTGTCGAGGCGGGGTCGAGGGCGGTGAATCCGTTTGTGTTTCTGAGCCTCGACACGACACCAGCACAGCAGTTGCTGTGCGCGAGGCGTTGGGCGGCTGCACAACTGGGTGCGGCTGGGCAACGGGCCGCGGCGTCCAAAGGCGACGACCGCATTACGATCGGCTACCTGTCGGCGGACTTTCAGGAACACGCCACCGCGCACCTGATCGCGGAACTGTTCCGTTTGCACGATCGCAGGCGGTTTCGGGTGATCGGGTATTCCTACGGGCGGGACGATGGGAGCGCCGCCCGCCGGCGGTTGAGGGAGTCGTTCGACCGGTTCGAGGATCTGCTGGATTGTTCGCACGCCGAGTCGGCCGCCCGGATCAAGGTCGGCGGAGTGGACATCCTGGTGGACCTGAAGGGCTACACGACCGATGCGCGGCCGGAGATACTTCTTTTGCGGCCGGCGCCGGTGCAGGTGAGTTACCTCGGCTATCCCGGCACGATGGGGAGCGACGCGTGGGACTATGTTTTGGTGGATCCGGTGGTGGCGCCGGCGAACGAACAGCCGTACTTCACCGAACAGCTCGTACACCTTCCGGATTGCTACCAGGTGAACGACCGGCGGCGGCCGATCGCCACGCGCGTACCGGCACGAGCGGAGTGCGGACTTCCGGAAGGGGCGTTGGTGTTCTGCTGCTTCAGCTCCGCATACAAGATCACGGCGCCGATGTTCGATATCTGGATGCGGCTGCTGGCAGGTGTGCCCGGAAGCGTGTTGTGGTTGCTGGAGGCGAGCGGGACGGCGATGGCCAATCTGCGGCGCGAGGCGGAATCGAGACTCGCAGGAGGGGCCGCGCGGTTGGTGTTCGCGCCGTCGCTGGCGAATCCGGAACACCTGGCCCGCTTGGCGGTCGCCGACCTGTTTCTCGACACTCTTCCTTACAACGCACATACGCTCGCGAGCGATGCGCTTTGGGGCGGGTGTCCGGTGATCACTTGCGCGGGCGGCACATTCGCGGGGCGCGTGGCGGCGAGCCTGCTGCGGGCGGCCGGGCTGCCGGATCTGGTGACGCAGACGCTGGCGGAGTACGAGGCTGTGGCGTTGGAGCTTGCGCTCGATCCGGACCGCTTGCGGGCGATCCGCGGGAGGTTGGCTGGGAACCGGCTGACGACGGCGCTGTTCGACAGCGGCCGGTTCACGCTGCATCTGGAATCGGCGTACGAGACCATGTGGCGGATGCACTTGGCCGGCTTGCCGCCGCGGCCGTTCGTGGTGGCGCAGAGTGACTAGGCGACGCGGGGCTGAAGCCCCGCGCGGGCTAAAGCCCGCCCTCCAACGACCACTTGCGGCACGGTACACTGAAAATCATGAGAGCAGGCCGGCAGAGTGAAGTATTGCGCGCGGGGCATCGTGCGCCGGATTTCACCCTGGCGCGGTTGGAGAATGGGGCGGCGCGGGGGAGTGCGGATCTAGCGAAGCTGTTGGCAGGCGGGCCGGCGCTGCTGGTATTTTTCAAATCCACTTGTCCGGTGTGCCAGATGACGCTGCCTTTCCTGGAGCGTATTCATCGCGGACGCACGCCGGAGTCGCTCGACGTTTTCGGCGTCTCGCAGGACGACGCCGAGACCACCCAGGAGTTCGCCGGCGAGTTCGGGATCGGTTTCCCGATGCTGCTGGATACCGAGGAGAGCGGCTATCCGGCCAGCAACGCGTACGGCATCGCGCATGTGCCCTCGCTGTTCCTGGTAGATCGCGATCGGCGGATTGTGTGGAGCCTGGAGGGATTCAACAGGCGGGAGCTATTGGCGGTGGCCAGCTACGCGGGGATGAGTCCGTTCCTGCCGGGCGAAAATGTGCCGGAGTGGAAGGCGGGTTGAGGGTCGAAGAATTAAGCTCCCGGCGGGAGCAAGGGTACAGGAAAAAACGCATGGCGAACACATTCGAGGAGATACTGGGTTCGGCGGCCGGGATCGCCAAAGGGATGGGGGTCACCTTCCGGGAGATGATGTCTCCCACGGTGACGGAAAACTATCCGGACGGGCCGGCCAAGCTCGAAGAACGCTACCGGGGCGTACACGTTTTGCAGCGCGACGCCAACGGCATGGAGAAGTGCGTGGCGTGTTTTCTGTGCGCGGCGGCGTGCCCTTCAAATTGCATTTACATTGAAGCCGCCGAGAACACCGACAGGGTGCGCATCAGCGGCGGCGAGCGTTACGCCAAGGTTTACAACATCGACTACAACCGCTGCATTTTTTGCGGCTACTGCGTGGAAGCCTGTCCCACGGACGCCATCACGCATGGCCACGGGTTCGAAGCGGCCAGCTTCAACACGGCCACGCTGGTGATGCGCAAGGAGCAGATGCTGGCTGCGGTTCCAGAGGGCGCCCCGAGGGATTCCCCCGCATAGCGGCAAGCCGCAAACCAAAGAAGCGGCCTGAGAGGCCGCAGCAGGCCGAGGGCCTGCCCCACGACAGTTGTAATGCAAGGGAGAACGATAGCGTGGATGGAGTGATCGTGGTAGACAAGGAGGAGGGTTGGACCTCGCACGACGTGGTGAGCAAGATGCGTGGGATTGCCCGCACCAAGAAGATCGGCCACTTGGGAACGCTCGACCCCATTGCCACCGGAGTGTTGCCGCTGGTGATCGGCAGGGCCACCCGCCTCGCGCAGTTCTATACGCGCAGCGATAAGATCTACGAGGCGACCGTCCGCTTCGGCTTTGCGACCGACACCTACGACCGCGGCGGGTCGCCGACATCCCCGGTGACCGAGCCGGCCGTTGAGGCCGAAGATCTGGAGCGGCTGCTGGACAACTTTCGGGGTGAGATCATGCAAGCGCCGCCACCGGTATCCGCCAAGAAGGTGGATGGCGTGCGCGCATACCAATTAGCGCGCCGGCAGATGCCCGTAGACCTGCCGCCGGCTCCCGTGCGCATTTATGAGCTGACACTGGTGGAAGTGCGCGGTTCGGAAGCCCGGCTGCGCGCGCGTTGCTCTGGAGGCACGTACCTGCGCTCGATTGCGCACGACCTGGGGCAGGCCCTGGGATGCGGCGCGCACCTGCGCGATCTGCGGCGTATGGCATCCGCCGAATACACCCTCGAGCAGGCGCACACGATTGCACAGCTCCAGCAACTGGCCGGCGAGAACCGCCTGGAAGAAGCGCTGATCCCGAGCGCGCGCATGCTGCCGGACTTCCCCAGCGTCTACGTGGAGCAGCCCACCGCGGGGCAGATCCGGCAGGGCCGCAACTTCCCGGTCTCGCCTTTCCGCGTGCAGCAGGGCACACGGTACGTCAAGGCGGTTTCGGGCGACGGCGAGTTGATTGCCATCGGCGAGGCCGTGTTGCCGAACCTTTATCATCCGTCAGTGGTGCTGTAGGCGGCGTGCCGTCCGCCCGTCCGCCGTTTCTGACGACACAGTGGGGCAGACCACAAAAACCGATGGTCTGCCCTACTGGCTTTGCTTGCGCCGAATTATGTGATACGGTAGAACCTCCAGCGCGGCTGTAGCCGGTTGGGGTGGCTGGGCTAGGCGGACTCGCGACCGGATAAGAAAAAGTACCGGTATTAAAACGGTTAGGATAATTCAGTTTAGGCTTTGATCTGGGAAGGATTTGCGTTAGATTACGAGAAGGAGGATGTTTCATGGTATCGGTCACGGGGTCGCGTGCAATTTGGTTGGCGCTGTTGGTGTCTGTCGTAATCGCCGGCATGCCGGCACAGTTCGGCGGGGTGGCGACCGCGGGAACGGTCGACATCTGTAGCAACCCGGGATCGGGAAGCAATAGTCAGACCCCAGGAAACGTCGGCGTAACGGTGTCTCCAGTTTGGGCGGTCCCTGGGAGTTCGAATTACAGTTGGATTTCCTACGACCAGACCGGCTGCAACACGTTCCAGCCGCTCACGGGCTACTGCACGCCGGGAGTGGCCAATCCCCTGGGCACTACTGTCAGTGGGCCGGCCACGGCGACCTTCTACCAGACCTTCACCGTGACGGATCCGTCCGATAGCGGCAACCTGTCCGTCTGGGCGGACGACACGGCGACCGTTTACCTCGACAACGGAACAGTCGCCGCCGGCGACGGAAGCAGCGGCACCCTGGAGTTTACGGCCAACCCGGTTCTGGGCACGAATTGCGCAGGCGCTCCGATCGGCTGCCTTGCGGGCATGAACGCCATTATCCCGCTCAATCTGACCACAGGGACTTACACGCTGGTGGTTGACGCTTACCAGCTTGTGGGCGGCAGCCCATTCGGCGTGATGTACGCCGGCACGCTCGGTCCGGGTGCGCCGTCGGTTCCGGAGCCTGCCAGCTACATGTTGATGGGATTGGGTTTAGCCGGCCTTGGCACGCTGATGCGGCGCCGGAAGCGGGCTTAGCCAACCGTCTCTTCACTGTTCGCCATCGGGTGCATGGCCGTCTCCGGCCACGCACCCCTTTTCATTTAATGGGCCACCCTCCGGGCCCGGTTCTGCATCGATCCGATCGTCTGGAATTCAACACCCCTGCCGTGGCGAACTTGGGCTCGTGGCGAGCGCCTATCGCGGAGCCAGCCTGCGCTTCTTATTCTTCTTCTTCGAACGTCAAGTTAATACGTTCTTCACCGACATCGGTGGGCTAACGGATGCACAGACGTACAGTGCCGTCGACGGCTTGCTGGGCGACTCTGGCCACCAACGCCGCTGGAAAGGTGCTGGTCGGCCCGGAGCGCCCGATTCGCGGGTATGGCGCATTTGTCAATCTCGGCTTGCCGCTCTCCCGCTGGTTCAACGCCAATCCGAAAAGCCACAACGCAGGTGTCAGCTCTACCCGGATGTGGGTAAAGACCGGTGGTGCATCGCGACCCGATTAACACCAACGCCAACACGCGGCTCGTGACTGGCGTAAACTATCTGATTGCCGGGGTACCGAGCAACGAGTGGCAGGATCATGGCACCGAGTTCGGGCTGTTTCCGATCCTGCCCCACAATTTGCGCAGAGATGCCGACAATCTACACTGAGTGGCATGGGGGACGATGTACGATTGATAAGACTGGAGACCACTGTGCGAGTCTGTCGTACCCTTCTGAAGCTGTTGTCGGCACCGGTGCGGAAATCACGTTGGATGGCAAATATGGGCAGCACGCCGTCCACCATCGCCGCCGGTGCCCGGACGCGACCGTGAGCCGGAGTTCACAATGCAGAATTGGACGCAAGTTTACACCCCGGTAGCAGGCAGCGTCGGATTGTCGGCGCTGGTCGCGGCCTTGCCAGTGGTGGTGCTCCTGGGCTGCCTGGCATTTTTTCGCGTGAGGGCCCACTGGGCGGCCCTGGCGGGACTGGCCACTTCGCTGGCGGTTGCGATTTTCGTGTACGGCATGCCGGTGAGGCTGGCATCCATGGCGGCCCTCAACGGCGCCGCATACGGACTGATGCCCATTGGCTGGATTGTGCTGGGCGCCATCTTCGTGTACGACGTGACCGTGAAGGCCGGGAAGTTCGAAGTAGTGAAGCACACGGTTGCCGGAATGGCGAGCGATCGCCGCATCCAGGCGCTGCTGATCGCCTTCAGCTTTGGCGCGTTCATCGAGGGCGCCGCGGGGTTCGGGACACCGGTCGCGATTTCAGCGGCCATGTTGATCGGACTCGGATTCCGTCCGCTACAGGCCGCGGGGCTGGCGCTGATCGGAAACACGGCGCCGGTGGCCTACGGCGCATTGGGAACTCCGATCATTGCGCTGGCGGCGGTGACCGGACTGCCGCTCGAGGCTCTCAGCGCGATGGTAGGGCGGCAACTCTCGATCTTCGGCATCCTGGTGCCGTTCTGGCTGATCTGGGCCATGGCAGGGCGCAAGGCCATGCTGGAGGTTTGGCCGGCGTGTCTGACGGCGGGCGCCAGCTTCGCAGTGGTGCAGTTGCTGGTGAGCAACCTGCACGGCCCGTGGGTGGTGGGTATTGCGGGGGGGATCGTCTCGATGCTCTCGCTGGTGGTGCTGTTGAGATTCTGGCAGCCTAAAACTACCTGGAGATTTGAGCACGAAAGCGAGGAGGAGAGGGCCGCCGAGGCCGCCGCCCGCCCGGCACACTCCACCGGCGGCGCGCTGACCGCCTTCATGCCCTGGATTTTGCTTTCTGTCTTCGTCTTCGCGTGGGGCCTGCCGCAGGTGAAGGAATTCCTGAACGGGGGGCCGAAAGCCCGTCCCAATTTCCTCAACGGGATTTCGCTGTATCAATATCAGATCCCGATTTTGCACAAGGCTGTGATTCGCAACGTGCCGGTGGTCCCTAAGCCCACGCCCGAGCCTGCCATCTTCGTTTTTAACTGGCTGTCGGCGACCGGCACGAGCCTGTGGCTGTCGGGGGCCGTCAGCGGCTTGCTGTTGGGCTTCACGCCCCGCAAGCTCGCGGAGATCTTTTGGGGGACGCTGCTGCGTGTGCGCTTGTCGCTGGTGACCATCGCCGCCATGCTCGCGCTGGGATTCTCGACCCGTTATGCGGGGCTGGACGCCACCATGGGTCTGGCCTTTGCCGGCACCGGCGTGCTCTTCCCATTCTTTTCGCCGCTGTTGGGCTGGCTGGGCGTGGCGCTGACCGGCAGCGATACGTCGTCGAATGTTTTGTTCGGCGGGTTGCAGCAGATCACCGCCAGGCAACTCGGCATTCCTCCGATTCTGGCTGCGGCGTCCAATAGCGCCGGCGGAGTGATGGGCAAGATGATCGACGCCCAAAGCATCGTAGTGGCCGGGGTCGCCACCGGTCAACAAGGCGGCGAGGGCACTATCCTGCGTTACGTTTTCTGGCACAGCATTGCGCTGGCCGTCCTAGTGGGCGTGGTCGTGTTCCTGCAGGCTTATGTGTTTACATGGATGATTCCCGCGGGGTCTTAGGATGGCAGGTACGGTTAGCGAAGCGCCGCTGCTCAGCGACAGCGAAGAGTCCGGCTGGCAACACCACCGGGCAGAGAGGGCACTCCGGCGGGGGGCCTGTCCCACATTGCGGTACGCCGCGGAGGGAAGGCCGATTGACAATCGACCTGCGGGTTGCCAAGCTGCCCCACAGAGCAGCGCAGCCNNAGGCCGAGGGCCTGCCCCACAGGAGGGGCGGCGCGATGAACACCTTCCCGCTGCTGCTCGGCGCGCTTTGTGTTTATGCCATTGGCTACCGGTATTACAGCGCATTCATCGCGGCCAAGGCGCTGGCTCTGGACGACCGCCGCATCACTCCGGCGCATGCTTACGAAGACGGTCATAACTACGTTCCTTCGCCGCGATGGGTGCTCTTCGGCCATCACTTCGCGGCCATCGCCGGCGCCGGTCCGCTGGTGGGACCTACGCTGGCGGCGCAGTTCGGTTTCGCGCCCGGCTTCCTCTGGTTGCTGATCGGTGCGGTGCTGGCCGGGTGTGTGCAGGACTTCACCGTGCTGGTCGCCTCGGTGCGCCATCGCGGCCGATCGCTGGCGGATGTCGCGCGCACCGAGATCAGCCCCTTCGCCGGCTTGGTCACCATGATTGCCGTGCTCTTCATCCTGCTGGTGAGTCTGGCCGGCTTGGGTATCGTGGTAGTCAACGCTCTGGCCAACAGCCCCTGGGGCGTGTTTACCATCGGCACCACCATTCCCATCGCGCTCATCATGGGCGTATGGATGTACAGAAGCCACACTGGAAGAATCGCCGTGACGGGACCGAGCATTTTCGGTGTTGTCGTGCTGCTCTCCGCCGTTGTCGCGGGACACTGGTTCGCCCAGTCGAGCGCCGCCCACGCGCTCACTTTTACGCCGCACCAGATCACCATCCTGATGGCCGTTTATGGATTTGTAGCCGCCGTGCTGCCGGTCTGGCTGCTGTTGGCGCCGCGCGGTTACCTTTCCACTTACGTCAAGCTGGGCACCATCGCGGTCCTGATAATCGGTGTTTTTATCGTGCATCCCGATATCCGCTTTCCGGCCGTGACGCCGTTCATCCACGGAGGCGGGCCGATCGTCAAAGGCAGTCTCTTCCCATTCCTGTTTGTGACGATCGCTTGCGGCGCAATTTCCGGATTCCACTCACTGGTGGCTTCCGGGACTACGCCCAAGATGCTCGATAAGGAAACCGATGCGCGCGTCATCGGCTATGGGGCGATGGCCTGCGAGTCCCTGGTGGGCGTGCTGGCCTTGATCGCCGCGACCTCTATGTACCCGGGCGACTACTTTGCCATCAACAGCACGCCGGAAGTGTTTCGTACGCTCGGCCTGCACACCGTCACGCTGGACATGTTCTCGCGGGAAGTGGGCGAGAAGCTGGCCGGCCGCACGGGCGGCGCCGTTTCCCTCGCCATCGGCATGGCCCAAATCTTCAAGGGATTGCCGGGCATGGACCGCCTGATGACCTATTGGTATCACTATGCCATCATGTTCGAGGCGTTGTTCATTCTCACTACCGTGGACACCGGGACCCGCGTCGCGCGCTACGTTCTGCAGGAAATCCTAGGCAAGGCCCATAAGAAGTTCGCCAATACGGCGTGGCTCCCAGGCAATCTGATGGCGACATTCTTCGTCGTGTGCGGTTGGGGGTATTTGATTTATACGGGGTCGATCTCGACCATCTGGCCGTTGTTCGGGATCGGCAACCAATTACTCGCCACGATCGCCTTAGCTGTGGCTACGACGTTCCTCATCAACATGGGCAAGGCGAAGTACGCGCCGATCACGGTGCTCCCCATGTGTTTCGTGGGTGTGACAACTGTAACCGCCGGGGTACTATCGATTAAAAACATCTTCTGGCCGCTCACCTCGACACCCGGCCAGGTTCTCACGGGCTATCTGGATTCGACCCTGACGGCCATGTTCATTATTGGCGTGGTGCTGGTCGTATTCGACGCCGTGCGGCGTTGGATCGCCGTGCTCAATGGCGCCCCGGCGCCGACGGAAGCATTCGGACCGCCGGTTACAGGTGAGGGCGAAATCAGGATGGGCTGCTGTTAGCCCGGCGCATGGATTGGCGTGACCGATCCGGCGGTTTGGAAAGCGGGAGAGTTGCTGAGCCGCGACCGTTAGGGAGCGGTTTGGACAATCTCTGAGGAAGTGAGGATTTAGTTATGGCAAGCGGCATCAGCCGATGGTGGCGAGTGGTGGGCGGGCTCTCGATGAACCTGGCCCTCGGCACTCTTTACGCCTGGAGCGTGTTTGTGGCTCCGCTGGAAGAACAATTCGGGTGGAAGCGCGCCGACACTTCCATGGTCTTCACCATCGCCGTGGTGGTGTTTGCGCTTACCTTCGTGTTGGCCGGCCGCATCCAGGATAAGTTCGGCCCGTTTTACTGTTCGCTGACAGGGGGGATACTGGTTAGCCTGGGATTCTTTCTGTGTTCTTACACTACCAGCCTGACCTACCTGTTTGTCTGCTTCGGTGTGATCGGCGGCTTGGGCAATGGTTTCGGTTACGCCACGCCGATACCGGTCATGGCCAAGTGGTTCCCCGATAAGCGCGGTTTAGCGGTCGGCCTGGCGGTGGGCGGCTATGGGGCCGGATCGGCCATCTTCGGGCCCCTGTCTCAACTGAAACTGATCCCGCACTACGGGCTTTCAACCACCTTCCAGATCCTGGGCGGCATCTTCTTCGTCATGACTATCTTAGGCGCATTCCTGCTCAAGAACCCGCCGGCAGGTTACAAGCCCGCCGGCTGGACGCCCGCAGTTGCTTCCAAATCCGCCGCCACCACTTATGAGTTCAGTCCGGGCGAGACCCTGCGCACGCCCACTTTCTACCTGATGTGGGTGGCCTACGCGCTAGGTTGCTCGGCGGGGCTTATGGTGATCAGCCAATTGGTACCGTTCGCCAAGAGCGTGGGTATTACGGCCGCGGCGTTGTCTACGATGGGCCTGGTCGTGGGCGCCTGTGGCAATGCGTCGGGCCGCATTCTGTCGGGCTGGATGTCGGATAAGCTGGGCCGCATCAACGTGCTGCGCGTGATGATCGGCATTTCGACGATCGCCATGCCGCTGCTGTACGCGGCCGGAGGCGATGTCGCCACGCTCTATTTGGCAGTGTTCATCGTATACTGGTGCTACGGCACGCAGCTTTCGGTGAACGGATCGGCCACGCCGGACTTCTGGGGAGCGAAAAACGCCGGCATCAACTACGGTATGCTGTTCACCGCTTGGGGCGTGGCCGGCATCATTGGCCCGCGCATCGGCGGGGTGCTTTATGACAAGTATCATAACTACCAGGCAGCCTTTTACACCGCCGCCGCGCTGGCCGCGGTAGCCCTAGTGTGCGAGATGCTGGCCAAGCGGCCCACCGTTTCGGCCGCTGGAGATTATTCAAAGGAGAGTAGATGACATGAGTACCGATATGAGCACTGCCGTTAGCGACACCCAACGCGGGGACGCCACGGAGGCTCAGATTGCCGTCCACTGGAAGGAGGAAGAGTACTTCCAACCTTCCCCAAAGTTCATCGGTCAGGCTAATCTGACAGACCCCGCGGTCATGGAACGCTTTAGCGAAAAGAACTTCCCGGAATGCTACCGGGAATACGCCGACATGCTGTCTTGGGACGAGTATTGGAAGACGACCCTGGATACCAGCGATCCGCCGTTCTGGAAGTGGTTCGTGGGCGGAAAACTCAATGTGAGTTACAACTGCGTGGATCGCCATCTCGCCAAGTACAAGAACAAGGCCGCGCTCATTTTTGTGGGAGAGCCGGAGTCGCAGGCGCCCGTGGCAATTACCTATCAAGAGCTGTTCGTGCGGGTGAATGAAATGGCCGCGCTGCTGCGCGACTTTGCCGGGGTGCAAGCCGGGGACCGCGTTACGATCCATATGCCGATGATCCCGGAACTGCCCATCAGCATGTTGGCGTGCGCGCGGTTGGGCGTGATCCACTCGGTGGTTTTCGGTGGATTCAGCGGCGAGGCCTGTGGCACGAGAATCGCCGACTCCGGCAGCAAGGTGCTCATCACGGCCGACGGCTACTACCGCAACGGGCACCTGGTCGACCATCTGTCCGTCACTCTGCGGCCGGCTATCGACACCGCCAAAGCCGACGGTCACGAAGTGGACAAGGTCCTGATCTGGCGGCGCGATTCGGCGTCCAACGCTTCCTCGGTCACTCCGGTGGAGGGCCGCGACTACATTGTCAACGATCTCCTGAAAGACTTCAGGGGCAAGAGAGTGGATCCCGTCTCGATGGACGCGGAAGCGCCTCTGTTCCTGATGTACACCAGCGGCACCACGGGGAAGCCCAAAGGCTGCCAGCACAGAACCGGCGGTTATCTGGCTTATGTGGCCGGCACGTCTAAGTACATTCAGGATATCCATCCGGAAGATGTTTATTGGTGCATGGCGGATATCGGCTGGATTACGGGTCACTCCTACATTGTGTATGGACCCCTGGCGCTGGCTGCCACCAGCGTGATTTACGAGGGCGTTCCCAATTATCCCGACGCGGGGCGCCCATGGCGAATCGCCGAGCAATTGGGCGTCAATATCTTTCACACTTCGCCGACCGCGATCCGCATGCTGCGGAAGACGGGCCCGGACGAGCCCAAGAAGTATAACTATCACTTCAAGCACATGACCACCGTCGGCGAGCCCATCGAACCTACCGTTTGGCGCTGGTATTACGAGGTCGTCGGCAAGCGCGAGGCGGTGATTGTGGATACCTGGTGGCAGACTGAAAACGGCGGCTTCCTTTGCAGCACCAAGCCCGCCATCGATGCCATGAAGCCGGGCAGCGCCGGTCCGGGCTTGCCGGGCATCTATGTGGTGATTTACGACGAGATGGGCAAGGAAGTGACCGCGGCTTCCGGATCGGCCGGAAACATTTGCATCCGCAATCCGTGGCCGGGGATCATGCAGACTATCTGGGGCGATCACGCCCGATTCCCGCGGCAGTATTACGAGAGATACTGCAGGAATTCGGCCAGCAAGGATTGGCATGACTGGCCCTACTTTGCCAGCGACGGAGCGGTGCTGGCTCCCGACGGATACTTCCGGATCCTGGGGCGGATCGACGACGTGATCAATGTCGCCGGACATCGCCTGGGAACCAAGGAACTGGAGTCGGCCTGCCTGACGGTGAACGAGGTGGCGGAAGCCGCGGTGGTGCCCGTCATGGACGAGATCAAAGGGCGCTTACCGGAGATCTATGTCTCGCTAAAGCCTGGGTTCCAACCTAGCCAGGAGATCATAGCCAAAGTCGTGTCGGCGATTGAGCATCACATCGGCAAGATCGCGCGGCCGAAGAATGTGTATATCGTGCCGGATATGCCGAAGACCCGCTCGGGCAAACTCATGCGGCGGGTCTTGTCCTCGATCTCCAACCGCAAGGACACCGGTGACATTACCACGCTTGCCAATCCGGGGGTGGTGATGGAGATTCGGGAGCAGGTGCAAGGCAAAGTGCCGAAGTAGGTCGCAATCGGCTTGGAGGGCGGCCCACGAACGTTTTCAGTTATGATACACCTCATGCGGCAAGGAGCCAACTGGATGGGTTACTTCACAAGAATTACGATCGGAATGGCCTTCGCGGGTCTGCTTTCGGCGCAGACCGCCGAGGAACTGGTGGGCAAGAACCTGACGGCCCACGGCGGCGTGGAGAAGCTGAAGGCGCTGCACTCGCTGCGCATGACCGGCAAGATGCAGCAGGGTAGCTTCTCGATACAGATCGGCCTCGACAGCATGGCGCCCAATCTGGTCCGGCAGACGTTCACCATCATGGGCATGAACGGGATATCGGCATACGACGGCACCATCGGCTGGCGCATCATGCCGTTCGCGGGCCGCAAGGATCCGGAGATGCTCGGGGAAGACGACCTCCGCGGCTTGCAGGACGATGCCGATTTCTACGGCCACCTGGCGGACTACAAAGAAAAAGGCAATATCATCGAGTACCTGGGCCATGACACGGTGGATGGCGACGACGCCTACCGCCTGAAGGTGACGCTTAAGAACGGCGACATCGTCTACTATTACCTCGATCCCGAAACGTTCCTCGAGGTGCGCACGGAGTCGCAGCAGTTCATCCATGGCTCGGTGCGGGAATCGTTCTCCGAAATGGGATCTTACAAGCTGGTCAACGGCGTCTATTTTCCGTTCGCGCTGGAGTCCGGCAGCCCGCGCAACCCGGGCGAGACCAGCAAGATTACCATTGACAAGATCGAAGCCAATGTCGCTATCGATCCCGCCGAGTTCAAGATGCCGGCGGCGCCGGCGAAGGGAAAATGACCATGAACCGCAGACCACTTCTCAGCCTCCTCCTGGCCGCCCCCGCGCTGTTTGCGCAAGCGCCCGTGCGGTACGATTCCGGCACCATATCCGGCCTGCCCGCGCGCAATATCGGCTCGGCGGAAATGAGCGGCCGCATCGCCGCAGTCACCGCCGTCAACGACAGCGGACGGCTCACCGTATTCGGCGCGGCGGCCAGCGGCGGCGTCTGGAAGTCGATCAACGGAGGAACCACATTCAAGTCCGTGTTCGATCTCCCCGACGTGCAGTCCGTCGGCGCGGTGGCCATCGATCCCTCCAACTCGAAGATCGTATGGGCGGGCACTGGGGAAAGCTGGGTGCGCAACAGCGTGTCGATCGGCGACGGCGTCTACAAATCCGTCGACGGCGGCGAAAACTGGAAGAACGCCGGCCTCAAGGATTCCGAACACATCTCGAAGATTCTGATCGATCCCAAAGACGGCAACATCGTCTACGCGTGTGCCACAGGACACCTGTGGGACGACAACGACGAGCGCGGCGTTTACAAGACCAGCGATGGCGGAAAGACCTGGCGGAAGGTGCTGGCCGGCGCAAACGGCTCGACCGGATGCGGCATGCTGTCCATGGCCGCGCAGGATCCCAAGACCATCTACGCCTCCATGTGGGATTTCCGGCGGCAGGCCTGGACCTTTCGCTCGGGCGGCCCTGGCAGCGGCCTGTTCAAATCCACCGATGGCGGCGAGAAGTGGACCGAACTTACGCCCGCCAATGCCAAAGGCCTGCCCGAGAAGCCTTACGGCCGCATCGCGCTGGCGGTGGCTCCCTCCAAGCCGCAAGTGGTCTACGCCACCATCGAGTCGAAAAGCAGCGCTCTTTACCGCTCGGCGGACGGCGGCCAGAACTGGACGCGCCTGGATGCCAGCCAATACCAGGTGTGGCGTCCCTTTTATTTCGCCAATCTGATCGTCGACCCCAAGGACGAAAACAAACTGTTCAAGGTCGATGGACCGCTGTTGCTCAGCGTGAATGGCGGGCGCAGTTTCAGCGCGGTGGCCAACGCTCACGGCGATTTTCACGACGTCTGGATCGATCCGGCGAATCCCAACATGATGTTCACCGGCGACGATGGCGGGTTGTGGCGCAGCCAGGACGGCGGCACGCGCTGGGAACATCTGATGAACCTGCCGGTTTCGCAGTTCTACCACGTCAGCGCGGATAACGCCGAGCCGTATCGTGTGTACGGAGGGTTGCAGGACAACAGTTGCTTTGTGGCGGATTCGTCGTATCCCGGCGGCGTGAGCAATGCGCGCTGGGAAAATATGTGCGGCGGCGACGGCTTCTGGATGTGGGAAGATCCCACCGACGCGGCTTATATCTACGTCGAGACGCAGGGCGGTGAAGTCCAGCGGGTCAACCGCGTGACGCACGAAACGCGCTCCATCAAGCCTTATGCGCGGTACGGCGAGACGAAGCTGCGCTTTAACTGGAACACGCCGCTGGTGCTCAGTCCGAATGAAAAGGGCACCATGTACATCGGCGCGCAGTTCGTGTTTCGCTCGCGCGACCACGGCCAGTCCTGGGAGCGGATCTCGCCGGACTTGACCACCAACGATCCGGAGAAGCAGAAGCAGGAAGAATCCGGCGGCGTCACGGTGGACAACTCCGTGGCGGAGATGCATACCACCGTGTATTCGATTTCCGAGTCGCCCGCCAACGGCCAGATCGTCTGGGCGGGGACCGATGACGGTAACGTGCAGATTACCCGCGATGGCGGCCGGCACTGGACCAATGTCGCCGCCAATGTGGCGGGGGTGGGGAGGGCGCCCTGGGTGTCCTGGGTGGAAGCCAGCCGTTTCGCCGAGGGAACCGCTTACGTCACGTTCGACCGGCACATGTACGGCGATATGAAGCCGCACCTGTTCAAGACCACCGACTACGGCCAGAGCTGGACGCCGCTGCCGGTCGAAGAGAGCGGCATTCGCGGCTATGCGCACGTGATCAAGGAAGACAACGTCAATCGCAACCTGCTGTTCCTGGGCACCGAGTTCGGACTATGGGTCAGCGTCGATGGCGGCCAGCGCTGGGCGCAGTATAAGGGCTCCAGCTTTCCGGCGGTGGCGGTGCGCGACATCGTGATTCATCCGCGAACGTCGGACCTGATTCTGGCGACGCATGGCCGGGGTATTTGGATCATCGACGACATCTCCCCGTTGCGCGCGCTCACGCCGGACTCGATGTCGGAATACGCTGCGTTTCTTCCGATTCCGCCCGCTGTCCAGTGGATGGAAACTGGCGGCGGCTGGATGGAGGGCGATGCGACATTCGTCGGCCCCAACCGTCCGAGTGACGCGGCCATCCCCTATTACCAGCGCAGCCGCCACATCTATGGCGACATGAAGATCGAGGTTTTCGATTCTCAGGGAAAGCTGGTGGACACACTGCCTACCAGCGGCCATAGGGGCATCAACCGTTCGTCGTGGTCCATGCATATGAAGCCGCCGCATGTGCCGCCGGCGGCCACGGCTGCTTTTGGCGCGCTCATCGGGCCGCGCGTGCTTCCGGGCGTCTACACGGTGAAGATGACCAAGGGCGACAAGGTTTATACCGCGCAGCTCAACGTGGTGCTGGACCCGCGGGCCAAGTTCACCATCGAGGACCGCAAGGCGCAGTTCGATCTGGTGACCAGGCTGGGCAGCTTGCTGGACCACATGAGCTGGGCGGTGGATGCCATCATCGGCGTGCGCGACAGCGCCCAAAAGAGCGCCGCGAAACTGCCCGAAGCGGATCCTTTGCGGGCCAAACTGGCGGCGCTGGCGGAATCCGCCGATAAGATCCGCTCGAAGATTGTCGCCACCAAGGAGGGCGGGATGATCACCGGCGAAGAGCGGCTGCGCGAGTTTCTGGCGGGATCGTCGGACGGTTCGGGTTTATATGGCGACGTGAACTCATACGAAGGCCGGCCCACGGATTCGCAAGTGGCGCGGGCGGAGGTGCTGGGGCATGAACTGGAGGATGTGATCCACGAGTTCACCGAGCTTGCGAGCGGGCAATTGCCGGAGCTTAACCGGGGCTTGGAGGCGAAGAAGGCGGCGCCCATCGCCATGATTTCGGAAGAAGAGTGGCGCAAGGCTCACGAGTAAGGTGGGGCACCCGGCGGCCTGAGAGGCCGCCGCAGGCTGAGAGCCTGCCCCACGAAGATTAGAATCCCGCTCCGGTGGGCAGCGCGGCGCGCACGGAGCGCAGTTGCACTTCGTCGAAACGAAGCACGCCGGCTGCCAGTTCGTTCCCCGTGTAGGAGGCTTTGGCGATGCCGGTGGATGCGTGCTTGGTGGTGTGGGCCAGAAAGTGATACAGTTCATGAGCGAGGACCCGGGCCATGGCGTGGCCGAGGAGGCGTTCGCGTTCCGACGGGCTCGCGGGAGCTAAGGATGAGGCCATGAGCTCCCGGATTCTATCGCAATCCACATCGGCGAATGGCAGTATCTGGCCGTCCGCGATATGGGTCGAACCCAGCATGTGGGCCGACGGCTCCCAGCGAATCAGCGTATCGGCCTGGCACGCGCCTTTGAAACTGACCACCACGATTTCGGCCACGGCCTCGCTGCCGCTGGCAGCCTCCAGGGCGCGCCAATCGAAGCGCAGGTTGAACGGCAGCATGATGGCATCGAGTTCGGTCTTCATGTACCCAATGGATAGGGGAGAGGGAGGGTGAGCGAAGCGGGTGTAAATTGTAAGCGCGCCGGCCGGTTCATCGCTTTGGCCGCGGAGCGCCATCGCTGAAAGCATCAGCAGGACAAACAGCGTGGAGAACTTCATCGCGTCCTACTGAATATAGGATATCGGGATCTGAAATTATTATCAAGGGTCTCGGGACCGCAGTCCGGGCCCAGAGGGCACCCCGGCTGAACTCCGCCCCGCCAGGGCGCGCACTTCCGTTTCGGTCAGATGCCGCCATTTGCCGATCGGCAGATCGCCGATGCGCACCGGGCCAATGGCCACGCGCACCAGCTCGATCACCTTGCTGCCGATGGCTTCCACCATGCGGCGCACTTGCCGGTTGCGGCCTTCGCGGATGACGATCTCGAGGTGCGTATATTTGCCGGAATCGCGCAAGCGCGCGACCACCGCGGGGCGCGTGGGACCGTCGCTCAACTCCACTCCGTTGGCGAGGCGCGCGATCTGCTCGTCGGACAATCGATCGGCGCATTTGGCGTGGTATGTCTTGGGAACCTTATATTCGGGATTGGTCAGGCGCTCGGCAAACTCCGTGTCGTTGGTCATGATCAGCAGGCCGGTGGTGTCCAGATCCAGGCGGCCGACGGGAACCAGCCAGACACCCGCATCGCGCACCAGGTCGTAGACCGTGGGCCTGCCTTGCGGATCGGTGTAAGTGGTGATGTAGCGCTTGGGCTTGTAGAGCAGCAGGTAGACCTTCTTCGCGCCGCGGACCGGCTGTCCATCGAGTGTGACGCGGTCGCGCTCGAGGTCCACCCAGCGATCGGGCGTCCGGACCACGGTCCCGTTGACGCGCACGCGGCCCGCGCCGATCCAGCTTCGCGCTTCGGTGCGCGAACCCAGTCCGGCTTTGGACAGCACTCTCTCCAGCGTTTTCAAGGGGCGCTGGGGGGGCATCTTGCTATATTAAAACAAGGTCCTCCGAATGTCTGGAACTCTTCTGGTAAGGGGGGCGCGGCAACTGATTACGCTGCGCGGCTCCGCGGAGCCCAGACGCGGCGCCGCTCTCAAGGAGCTTGGCATCATCCGCGATGGCGCGCTGCTGATCGAGGACGGGCGCATCGTGGAGGTAGGTCTCAGCAGGCGCGTGGAGAACCTCGCGCTGGTGCGCAGGTCCCAGGAACTGGATGCCACGGGGCACGTGGTGATGCCCGGTTTCGTGGACTGCCACGCCCACCTGGTGCGGGGCGTGGCGTGGATGGACGATGGCGAGGCGGGCATCGCCGGCACTGGCGACGAGCCTTCGCGTGGGACCGACTCTACCTTGCAAGGCCTGCGGAACGCTTCCGCCAAACGCCTGGAGGCGCGTACGCGCCAATTGGTCAACGCCATGGCCCGGCACGGGACGACCACTCTGGAAGCCAAGTCGGGCCACGGACTGGACGCCAGAGGCGAGTTGAAGATCTTGCGGGTGCAGGCCAAGCTGAATGGCGCGCCGCTGGATATCGCGTCGACGTTGCTTACCCCGCGGTCCCTTTCCGCGGAGCATGCGGGCGACCCCGCCGGCTACCTCGCCTGGATGTGCGCCGAGTTGCTGCCCGCGATCCGCCGCAGGGCGTTAGCGCGGTTCGCCGGTCTCCGTTGCGGCGAGGGAGGCTTCAATATGGAGCAGAGCCGCCTTTACCTGGAGACGGCGCGCGGCCTCGGATTTCAACTGAAGATCCACGCCAGCCGATGCCCGGCGGCCGACGCGGTGCGCCTGGCGGTGGAAGCGCGAGCCGCCAGCGTGGAGCACCTGCACGATGCCGGCCCGGCGGACGTGGAGTTGCTGGCGCGCTCGAACATCATGGCCGTCTTGTTGCCCGGCGACGCCTTTGACCACGGCAACGGGCGGTGCGCGCCCGCCCGGCAACTGATTGACGGAGGTGCGGCCGTGGCGCTTGGCTCGAACTTCAATCCCGGCGGACGCTCGACTTACAGCATGGCTGCCATCGTCGCGCTGGCGTGTGCGCACCTGGACATGAGTCCCGCGGAAGCGATCTGTGCGGCGACATTCAATGCGGCCTGTGCGATTGGATCGGGGGCGGTGGCCGGCTCGCTCGAAGTGGGCAAACCCGCCGATCTGATCGTGCTGAACGCATCGGACTACCGCGAGATTCCGTATCGCTTCGGCGTCAACCTGGTAAACCGGACGGTGAAGCACGGCGTGACGATTTACCAGGAAGGGAAGGTGGCGGGGCGGTAGTGCTGGAAGGGCCGATTAACAATCGGCCGGCTGGCTGTCAACTGTTGGCAACCCGCCCCACAATGCGACGCAGCAGATCCGCTCCCACGGCGATATCGCGCTGGCGCCGCACGGGGTCGCTTGCCTCGCGCTCGATGGTCAGCGGGCCTTTGTAACCGATCTCCTTCAACTTGGTAATGAAGCGCTCCATTCCGACCGAACCCTGGCCCAGCGGCTGTTCCTCACCGAGCGCGCCCTGGATAGCTCGGGGCGGCCAGTCGCCATCCTTGCAGTGTACGGTAACGACGTACGGCGCGAGGATGTCGAGCGCGGCAATCGGGTCGCCGGTTCCGTAGAGGATCATGTTGGCCGGGTCGAAGTTGATGCGGAGGTTGTCGCAATCCGCGGCCAACAGGAACTCGAGCAGGGCGGGCGCCGGCTCCTGACCCGTTTCGAGCGCGAAGGTCTGGCCGTGTGCCGCGGCATGATCGCACACGCGGCGCACCATTTCGAGCACGGCCACGTAGTCCTCGGATGAGCGATCGTCCGGGACGAAGCCGATGTGCGTGGCGATACCCGGCACGCCGAGTTCGGCGGCGAAATCGCCGACGGCCAATGTGCGCAGCTCGCGCGCGGCGCGCGTGGCCGGCGGCACGAAGCCCACGGTTCGCGCGACCGTAGGGATGTCCGCATAGCTCTCGCCCTCGTAGGCGGCGAACACCGTGACCACCGTGAAGTTCTCTTCGGCGAGCGCCTGCTTCCAGCGCGCGGCCGCGCCTTCCAGAGGCATGTCTCCGGGGATGCCCAGTTGGCCGCAGCGCACGCCCCACGATTCCAGCTCGCGCACCGTTTCATAAGGATCGCGCCCAGCCCAAAACATGACGCCGATTTGCATGTCGCTCAGAAGTTGCATGCGATCTTTTCTCCGTTTCTGTTGCGGGATTCCAGCATGAGATGCGCCAACTTTACCGCCGCGGCCGATTCTTCCGGCGGGCACGCCAGCGGTTTTTCGCCGCGCGTGGCGCAGTCCAGGAAGTACTCGAGTTCGGCGCGGTAGCCATCGGTGGCTGGCACATCGAGGGGGTGCTGACAGCCGTCAACGCCGTATTCGGCCAGGGGCGTGTTCGCGGAATTGAACTCCAGCGTGCCGTTATCGGCCACGATGGTGAACTCCATCGAAAAAGGATAGGCCGCCGGGTGATGCCAGCCGCCGGATATCGCCACCGCGCCAATCGATGGATACCAGAATTGCGCCAGGATCCAATCCACGCCGTGCGGCAAATCTTCGAATCCGGAGGCCGTTACGGCTTCCGGGGCGCCGAACACATGCAGGCAGAAATCGATGTCGTGGATCAGCAGGTCCAGCACTGCGCCGCCGCTTTGCGCGGGGTCGGTGAGCCAGGCGCTCCAGGCGGGCGCGGCGCACCGCCGGCGAAAAATGGCTGCGCGCACCGTGCCCAGCCGCCCGGAGCGGAGGATATCGGCGGCGGCGCGATACGGCGGAATGAAACGCACCACGTGGGCGGCCATCAGGACGCGGCCGTTGCGCCGGGCGGCGGCGACCATGCGATCGGCCGATGCGCCATCGAGCGCCATGGGCTTTTCGACCAGCACGTGTTTGCCCGCATCCAGCGCCAGCACCGCGATGCGCTCGTGCAGGGGCGTGGGCAGGCAGATATCGACGGCTTCCACCGCGGGGTCCAGTACGGCCTCTTCGGCGCTCGCGTACTTGGCTACCGACGAGAAATCCAGCTTCCCGGTCTGGCCGCCGAGGTTGCCCTGGATGCCGGTGAAGTCGCCGGACAGACGGCGCGGGTCGAGGCTCGCCACAGCGGCCAGTTCCGCGCCGGAGATTTGCCGCCAGGCATTCACGTGCGTGCTGCCCATGAAGCCCAGGCCGAGAACCGCGATCTTCATGATGGCTTCCGCGCGACGAACATCTTCAAGGGCGGGAACGTGTCGCGCCAGAACGGCCCGCGAAATTCGACTGCAAACCCAACGCCCGCGAAAATCGCCGCGTACTTCCCGGTCAACTTGTAGTCGGAAATTACCGCCATGCCGCCGGGCCGCATCACGCGCGCGATCTCGCGGCAGGCCTGGTCGCGTCCCGCTTGTTTCGGGATGTTATGGATGCACAGGTTCGAGACTACTACGTCGAACGAACCATCCGGAAAACTCATCTTGCAGGCGTCTTCGCTGCGCAACTCGACTTTGCCGCCCACGCCCTCCAGTGCGATGTTTGCCTCAGTGCGCTCGGGCGCATTGCCGGACAGGTCTTTGGCGCTCCAGATATCGATGCCTACCGCGCGGCCGCTTGTCAGACGCTTGGCCGCGCCGATGAGCAGCAGCCCGCGGCCGGTGCCGACGTCCAGCACATGTTCGCTGCCGGCGAACGGAACCTGCGCCAGTATGCGGTCGCGGTGCCGCAACTTGCCCCACTTCACGTAGAACAACATCAGCGCGCCTTCCAGCAGAAAGATCCCCCCGGCAATCTGCATCGAAACGCCGAAGACAAGGGTGACGGGACCGACCGTAAGCGGCGGCGCGAAAAGGCCGAGGATTTCGCCGAGCACGCCGATCAGCAAAAGGGTGGCCAGGACACCGGGCGCGTCGATGCCGTAGTCGGGACGTTTGGGCATGCCGGCCGCGGTCATCGAGGGGCGTAAGTTTTCGAGAATTTGTTGCGGCTGTTGTTCACCACGAAGCTGCCATCGGGATGCACCGTTACGTGGATCCAATTCCCCTGGTCGCCCACCTCATCGGTATTGGCGACGAAGGTGTCCGGCGCGTTGTTGTCCTTGCCGCCGGAGATGGCATAGTGCAACTGCCAGATGTCTTCAAGACCGGGCGAAGTGTGGATGGTTTGCCATGTGGACGGCGAGCCGCCTTTGCGCGCGCCGTTGTCCATGATGGCCACGCGCGGGTGAATCCCTTCGACAAAGGCGGGCGAGCCGGACAGGTCCGAGCCGTGATGCGAGACGATGTAGAGATCCACCGTGCCGATTTTGTTGTTGGGGCAGACCAGTTCGTGCTCCTTGTTCCAGGTGAGGTCGCCCATATCGAGGGCGCGGAAGTTTCCGAATGCGATCAAGGTGCCCACCGAGCGGGCGTTTTCGGTCGCGTCGGGGGACCGCAGTTTGTCTGCCGCGCACAGCGGATTGGCTTGCCCGGCGCCGGGCAGGGGGTTTTCGATCTCATCGCCATCGGCGGTCAGCACCTTCACGTCGAGGCCTTTCACCGGGATGGTGACACCGGGCTTGGCCAGTATATGGTTGCCCTTGGCGCGGTATTCCGCGTAGGCGGCGTAAAGCTCTTTGGCGTGTTGGTCGTGCTCGACGCTCTCGCCGTGGTCGATGAAGGTGCGGATGGGCAACTGGTGGGCGAGTTGCGGCACGCCGCCGGCATGGTCCTCGTGAAAATGCGTGATCAGGAGGTAGTCGATAGCCTTGACGCCGGCGTGCTTGGCGGCCGCGGCGATGCGATTGGCGTCGCGGCTGTTGTTACCGGACCAGCCGGTATCGACCAGCATGGATTCGCCGGAGGGCGCCACGAACAGCGTGGCTTGGCCGCCTTCGACGTCGATGAAGTATATTTCAAGATTCTTGGCGGCGGGGAGCAGGGCGGCGCCCACGGTGGCCAGGAGGACGATCGGAAATGCGCGCATGGGTTGATTTTAGCGCGGATAGCTTTCGGCGGTTGGCGGTTTGGCTTTCAGCGGCGTCAGCGCGCCACGACCGGCCGTCCGGCAGGCAGGCGTTGGACCCATGATCTCTGGCTGGGCGTCTCCGGAACGGCTTGGCCGCGGGCGGAACTGACGACCTCGATTGCCCGCTCGGGATCGATCCCTGCGCTTCGAAGAACTCCCGCTGCAATCAGGCCCGAGCGGCCCACGCCTTGACGGCAGTGCACCGCGACGTTGTCTCCTTTCTCCAATGCGTCTCGAATCGCGGCAATCAGCGAGACAGCGGCCGACGCGGACGCTGGCACTCCGCGATCCGGTATCGGGAATGACATGAAGCGGATGCCCATTGCTCCGGCGGCTTGAGCCTCGTCAACCAAATCCAGTTCGGTTACTTCATCTTCTTCCAATAGAGACACGACGATATCGATACCGGTCCGCCGCCAGCCGCTTGCCTCGCCCTCAAGCCAGTCCCCTCCCCTGGGCCGGGCAGCGATAGCCAGCCGCCCGCGCCATGGGCCGGGTATCCAAAAGAGGTCGGGCGTCATGGATCTCTTTCCATTATCTCCCGCGGAAGCTGATGAATGTCCACGCGACGTTCGAGGAGAATGGATAACCGGTGATGACCATCGAGGACCGTTCCGTCCATGCGGACCTTTAGCGATCCTGGCTGACCGGGATGCAGCGAAGACTTAATTACGTCAGTCGATAGTCGGCGGAATACTGCGAGCTTCACGGGGCTCATCAGATCCTCGGAATGCAGGAATTTCAGTTTCGGTCTTTGCGGTGACTCCATCTTGGTCTACGGCGCCGCAACTTCCACCGGCTCCGACAGCTTGCTCTCCTTCTGGTTGCTCTTGACCGCGCTGACCGCGTAGCGGTAGGTTTTGCCCGATTCGATCTTGCGATCGCTGTAGGTGGGCAGCAACTGCGCATCGGCCAGCAGTTCGAAAGGCGCGCTGCCGGGCGCGCGATAGACGCGATATCCAACGACATTCGGCTCAGTGTTGCGCTCCCACACCAGTTCGATGCTGGCCGTGGAGGGCACCGCGGTGAGGCCCGCGGGCGCGGCGGGCGGGAACGTGTCAACCGGGGCGATGGCCGCCTCGCTGGACAGCTCGCTTTGCGCTTCGCCTTCTCCCGCCTTGACCATGGACTGCACCAGGTAGCGATACGGCTTGCCGAACTCGGCGGTGGCATCGATGTACTCGGGGGTGGGGGAGCGGCCCAGCGCCTTGTAGTCTGGCTCTTCCGGGCCGCGCCGGAGAACCGCGAAAGCGCTTCCCGCGCCATGCCAGGTGAGCCGCACGCCCTGCGGCACGGCTTCGGCGCTCAAGTCGCGCGGCTGTTCCGGCGGGGCCACCACGGTCAGCTCCGCTGGGGCCGACCAGCCCGCGTCGCGGCCGTTGGCACCAATCACTTTGACCGCAATCGAGACTTGCTTGCCGATCCACTCGGTGGCCGGGATGCGATACTCGGCGATGCCGTTCGCGGTGGTTCCTCCGCCGACGGCTTTGGCGCCGGCGGCCCACGCCACGGCATTAAACGGCCCGTCGGGTTTCGGGCCGATGCGCAGATCCAGCCGCACGCTCTGTTTCAGGACTACGCCCTCGGTGGTGTAAGCCGGCAAGGTGACGTGCGCAATGATATTCGATCCGCGCTGGACCGCCGCCAGGTTGTCGCCGCGGCCGGGAATGTTCATCAGGGGGGGCAGCGGCTCCCCGATATACCCGCAGCCGCACAAAAACAGCAGAGGCGCGGAGAGGCAAAGCAAAGCGCGCAGACGCGAACCGAGAGTCATGGTTTCAAGGCGATGGACTCAGGCTGGCTGCAAGATGGCTGATTGCCGGCGCCCATGACGCAAATCGTCAGGCTGGATGTCACGGGCAGCAGATCGGCCGGCACGGCCACGTTGACCTGCTGCAAGCCCAGGAATCCAGGCGCAGCGCCGGCGTAGAGCGGAACCAGGTTGCCGCGATTCTGAATGGTGACGCTGGCGACGGCGCCGGAGTCGGGCATGCCGGTGAGGAAGATTTGCAGGATAGTGCCCAGCGGCGCGGGGTTGGCGGCGGAGTTCACCGTGTTGTCCTGATTCAGCACGCCGGGCGTAAAGATAGCGGGCGCGACGCCCGTCAGCGGAACGGTGAATGGGGCGCTGCTGGCGCCGTCGGCGGTCACCACCATCTGCGCGGACGGCTGGCCGTTCAGCGCCGGCGGGATCTGCAGGTTGATCTGCTGCGCGCCGGTGTAGAGCAATTTCGCCGGCATTCCGTTGAACGCGACCGATACGTTCTGTCCGGCCAGGTTGCTTCCCCAAACGGTGGCCAACTCGCCGGGCGCCACGGGTCCGGGATGGAAATCGGCCGCGTCGGTAATGGCGCCGATCACGACGGCCGGCGCGGGCGCCGTCACGATGAAGGTGAGCGGAATACTCTGGCTGCCCGCGATGGGTCCGGCATCGATCAGCACGGTGGCCTGGTAAGTACCCGGCGCGAGCGCGCCTGGATCGGCAAGCACTTGAACAGTGGCATTGTCAATCCCGAATGGCTCGGAGAACGACACCCAGCCGGCGCCGTTTGAATACATGGCGCTGGCCGACCAGTCGAGCACACCGCCCCTGGTATCCCGAATCGTAATGTTGCCCGCGGCTGCTTTTTTCCCGCCGGATACCGCCGTAACCTGCAAAGGCGTGGCCGTCGCCTGCAACTGCGGATAGTACGACGCGTTGCAATCTCCCACGGCCGCGCAATCGGATGGCGGCGTGACTGCCACGAAGCGCGGAATGGGCGCGGTGGTGGACGCGGTAGCCACCGTGGAGACGGGAGCCAGCGAGAGGCTGCCATTCGACGTGGACGGGGGACCATTGGGAGGGAGCGCGAAGAAGTTCGGAATCTGCGCGTTTTCGATGGCGGACGGGTTGGCGTCCACCACTTCATATACGGCGTAGCCCGAGCCATTGGTGAGGGGCACGGGATTGGCTCCGTTCAACACCAGCACTCCGGCGGTATTGGCGGCGGGAAGCGGGGCCAGCGTGCCGCCCGTGCCGGTGGAATCCGAATTCAGTACGCGCACCAGCAGCAGCGTATGGCTGGCCGGAGTGTACTGGCCGACTGCGGCGGGCGTGCCGAGATCGCCGCCAGCCGTGGGCACAGTGGCGCCCGACCCGGCCACCGCATCGGGAACATAGATGGCCGCGCTGGCAGGGACATTGGAATACGAGAGCAGGAAGCGAGTGCCGGTGTCGCTGGTGGGGTCCTTCGGCTGGAAAGCCGAGGGGAAGCCTTCGGTGACGCGGGTGGTTTCTTCGGCAGTCCCCGCGGCGAACAGGTTTGTCAAATTAAGGGTGGAAGGGGTGGGCGAGCCGGTGCAGGTGACGCCGGAATCCATGCTGGTCGCCAGCAGGCTCTGCTGCCCAATAGCCACGCCGACCGGATTGCCCTCGAGCGCCAGCGATCCCCCGAGATAGGCGTTCATGAGCGACTGCTGATGGAGGCCGAGTTGGTTCACATTCGCGCGCACATCGTCGATCACCAGCGAAACGGCGCCGCTGGCGGGGAACTTAAACTGGAAGCCATTGAACGAAATGCTTTGGTTGGCGACGAGGCCGGATACGCCCGATGGTACGTTTCCCGTACCGGTATTGACGCTCAGAGATGCGTCCGTGGAGTACCCGCCGGCGTTGATGCGGTTGGTAATCGAAACCGGAAGGAAGATGTTCAGGGTTGCGGTGACGGCAGCGCCCGGCGTGCCGGAACACTGCAGGACGATTTCGCCGATGCGCTCCGCCAGCCCTTCGGAATGCACCACGACGGGCGCGCCGGACACAACGCAGGTGGTGGGTATTTGGGCGTACGTGCCGAGGGAGAAAGCAATGAAAAGGACGATGCCGAAACATCGATTCATGTGGGACTCCTTGCAACTATTGTACCGGAGGCGGGGATACAGAGACGCGGAGAACGGGGGCAGCGCCACAAACCGTGGCCGCCGCCTGCAAAAATTACCCGGCAATTCTTCCCTACCCCTCCGGCGCCGGCCGGCAGGCCCGGACGCTAAATCCTTGATTTCAAGTATATCTTCGCCCGAGGTCCGAACGGCTGCCGAATTGCTATGAGACCTCATCCCGAGAGAACAAGTGTAGCCAGGGTTCGTAGACGGCTTGATACCCAGTACTAACCAGAGCTACCCATTGGGAACGTTGGCCGCAATTATTCGGACCCTTAGAATAATGACAACGCGAAAGATGCCAGGCTCGGCCACCTCTCACGAGGCAGGCTACATTAAAAGGTTTTATGGTCTTGTTATCTCTTAAGCTTATGCCGATGAAGTTCAGTTTCCGTCCATCCGCAATCCTGGCCCCCATGCTCATTGCCGCGATGCTCCTGCCGCCGGGCATGCATGCGGCGAGCGCCCCTGCCTTCAGCGTCTCGCCGAGCAACCTGTACATGGCCGCGGTGGCGAAAGGGGCGGCCCCGGCCGCCCAGATCATCGTGGTGAACAATACCGTCGCCAGCAGTATCCTGAAATGGCATGCCAGTCTCTCCGGCAGCGGGGCGGCCTATTGCGCGGTCAATCCCAGCCGAGGCACGCTGGTGGGGCAGAGTGCCGTGATGTTGACCGTTTCGGCAAGCGTGCCTGCCGTGGGCGGCTCTTACCAGTGCACGGTGACCCTCAGCGACAACGGCTCTTCCCCCCCGGCCACCAACAGTGGCGCCGTCAACGTTAGCTACGCCGTCTATGCCCAGGGCAGTACGCTGCCGCCCGCGAACAACACTCCACCCGACGTGCCGCAGTATCTAAGCGTGGCGGCCACCGGCTCCAGCACGGTCAGCTTCAATTGGTACGGCAGCGGAGACCCCGCCAACCGCTACGTGGCCGGGTACGCGGTCTATCGCGACGGCGCGCAGATCGCCCTGACCGGCATGACTTCCTACCAGGACAGCGGCCTGGCGAAGGCCTCCTACCACACCTATACGGTGACCGCCTTCGACAGCAGCCAGAACGCCTCCGCCGAGGCTCCGCCCATCGCCGTCACTACCTTCGCGCCGGTTCCGGCGGGCGTGCCCGCCACTTACCAGTCGCTCTACCAGGGAGTGCAGAGCAATATGGCTACGGACTTCGCCCTGGTGAACGCGCAGTCGACCGGCGCCAAGTACCCGGTGAACTACTCAATGTGCCTCATGAGCGCCAACGATAACGGCGGCCTGCGCCTCAACTTCACCGACCTTACGGCGGTGGATCAACAGCTCAACGGGGCGCAGGCCCTGGGCATGAATGCGGTCATGGTGTCGTTGGGCTTCCCCATCTTCGACCAAAACTTCTACGAGTTCCTGGGGCAGACGCCCGCCCAGGCGCAGCAAACCGTCCAGAATTACCTGACCTTCTACGAACTGGTGGCCCAGGACATTCACGGCCGCAAGGACATCAACGGCACGCCGATGCGCATGATCGTGGAGGCCAATCCCTTGCTGACGGTAGACAACCCCGGTACAAACATGAACCCCGCCGCCTACTATCAGTCGCTCAGTTTCGCGACCTACGAGCAGCGCCGCAGCGCCAACACCGTAACCACCGCCCAATCCGTGCAGCCGGACTACCTGATTGTGCAGTCGGAGCCCGACACGGATGCCCGCGACGGCTACCGTCCGGAACTCAACACCCCGGCCACGGACGTCGCCATGGTGCAATTGATGGTGAACAACCTGGCGGCGGCCAAGGTGCCGGGGCTGCATTCCACGGTCAAGCTGGGAGCGGGCATGGGAACGTGGCAAACCGACTGGCAGGAGTATCTGGGCACGCCGGGCGCCGCTACGGGCCTGCTGGGAATCACCGGGCTGGACGGCATCGATAACCACGTCTACTTTCTGACCGGGCAAAGCGCGTCGGGCATGGCTCTCGAACTGGATACGTCCCTGCAGATGATCGCCGCGGTGCACGCCGCCGGGAAGTTCGCCAGCATCTGCGAATTCTGGCCGCACAAGTCGCTGATCGTGGGCGAGAGCTTTTTGGATGTGGATACGCGCGATAGCTTCAACTTCTGGGCGCCCCTCGACCAGCAGTACATCCCAATCATTTTCGAGATGGCCAACCAGGGATCGCTCGAGTACCTGTCGGCTTTCAACGACGGCGAATTCTGGGCCTACGAGCCGTATACGTCGCTGCCTTGCCTGCCGGTCTACCCCGCCGGCACGGCGTCGCAGAATCAGGCCTGCGACCTTTCCATTCTGAGCGCCGTCACCGCCACCGTTCAGTCGGCCCTGGGGCGCGGACAATTGTCGGCGACGGGGACTGCATACAAGGCGGAAATCGCCGCATACTGGATGCCGCACTAGCCGGCTAAAAGTCGGCTGCGGGGCTTAAGCCCCGCGCGGGCTAAAAGCCCGCCTCCAGCGTTAATTGGCAGTCAACAAACGCTTGTATAGCGTCCACAAGCGCGGGTAGTCGAGGTCGAGCATCACGCGCACGGGCGTGGCATCCGGGGCCAGCCTGCGCTCCAGGGGAACGGTCGCGCCGTAAGTCTTGCCGAAGCGCGTGTCGATGTCCAGCCACGCGGTCTCGGACCTGGTGACGAACCCGGTATCGAGCAGCCACGCGGCGGCCAACTCATCCCAAAGAAATCCGGTCGCGTTGGGATTCTTGAGGAAGCCGGGATAACGCTGGCCGTAGTCTTCCTTGTACCGCTGGGTGACCGGAGTCCGGGCCGCGACGATTTCGTCGAAACGTGTTTTGTCCAGCACGGCGCGATTGCAGATGTCCAGCGGGAACATGACCTTCTCGGGAATGCGCGAGCGGAGTACGGCTTGCGCCGCCTCGGGATCGAACCAGAAGTTGAACTCCGCCGCGGCGGAGGCATTGCCCGGCACGTGTACATTGCCTCCCATGAAGACGATGCGCTGGATCTTCCGTTCCAGATCGGGGTGAAGGCGAAGAAGCAGGGCCACGTTGGTCATAGGACCGAGGGCGAGGATGGTGATTCGACCGGGGTTTTGCTCGACGGCGGCGGCCAGGGCGGCTAGCGCATCCATCGCCGCGGGTTGCGGGGGCGGCGCAAATTTGGGCGGGTCGGCGAAAGCGCCTTGAAACTCGAGCGGCGCTTCCAGCCTGGCCATCTCGGCCGTGTGGATGAGCGGCATTTGGGCGCCCACATAGGGCTTGAGCTCGCGATGGCCGAGCAGACCGAGGATTTCCGTGAGATATGCGGCGCTCTCAGCGGCCCACACATTGCCCGATACCGCCGTGATGGCGGCCACCTGCACTTTCTCGGGACTGCGGAGAACCATCGCCAGCGCGGCGCCATCGTCGCCGAAGAAGCCGCAGTCGGTATCGAAAACGACCTTGCCGGCGGGCGGCGAGGCGAAGGCGAGCAGGAGAAGCGGCCATAGGGTCATAAAGACATGGTGGCACAGGCTTCAGCCTGTGGTGTGTCAGCGCCCGATGAGGACGCCCACCGCGGACGGCTGCACATCCAGCCGCTCGATGCGGTGGCCCAGCGCGAAGGGCTCGCCGACTTTGGCGCTCGGGTACGCCTGCATCACGTAACTGTGGACCAGGAAATCGAGCATACGGCCCTCGATGGTGACGCCGGAAATCTGCACCTCTTGCACGTCGACGGTGGCGGTCCCACCGGACGAGCGGATGCGGGCGATGATAGTGACGGGCCGCTCGCCATCCAGCAGGTAGGCCAGGATGCGTCCCGGCGGCTTACCCTCCGCGCGGCGCAGTTTGCCGAAATCGATAAGCGCGGAGGCGGTGGCGGTTCCCGGTCCCAAATCGAGGCGCGCATTGCGGACCCCGTCGGGGGCCACTTCGGCGACCTCCTGGCGGGCATAGGCGTTCAGCTCGGCGGGCGTCAGGACCACGCGCGAGCCAGGCTTCAGGCGATCATGTTCGATCAGGGAGAATTTGTGGACGACCGCCTGGTAGTCGGGTGAGGTGGTGGGGAGCACGGGCGCGGCCAACAGCGCGAGTGCCAGGAGAATGCGTCCGCTCATACCACAATGACGCGCATTGCTATCGGTTCGTTGCCTGCCAGTGGGGGCAGGGCACCCAATAGGGCTGTGGAAAAGGACGCAACCGGCGGGCGCGGAGCCTTTGGATCCAGACACTTACACCGTGGCGAGGCGCGTGCAACCTGGCGGGCCGGAAGGTGGACTGTATGCATCTGTTCAACCCGGACGTGCTTCTATGGGGCGCGGTCGTGCTGTTGGCACTGCTGGTGGTGCTTGGACTCGTCTTCGGCCGCGCTTACCTGAAATACCGCGGCGACCGGGTGATTACATGCCCGGAGAATCGGCGGCCGGCGGGCGTCGTAGTGGATACCAGGCGCGTGCTGCTGACGACGTTGGAAGGCAAGACGGATCTGCGGCTGAAATCCTGTTCCCGGTGGCCGGAGCGCCAGGACTGCGGACAGGAGTGCTTGCGGCAGATCGAGGCCGCGCCGGAAGACTGCCTGGTTCGCCACATCCTGACCCAGTGGTACGAGGGGAAGACCTGCGCGCTATGCGGCAAGCCGATTGGCGAGATCAATTGGACCGACCACAAGCCCGCGCTGCTGAACGCGGAGCACCGGACAGTCGAATGGCGCGATGTGCCGGCGGCGGACGTGCCGGATGTGCTGGCGTCGCACCAGGCAGTGTGCTGGAACTGCCATGTCGTGAACCGCATGTTAGGGGAGCATCCGGAGTTGGTGATCGACCGGTCGCGGCGGATTTAGGGCTGTTCTTCGAATTTCTTCAGGTGTTCGGCAGTGGCGAGCGTGTGGGGATGATCCTCGCCGAGGGCCTTGCGAGAGCCGGAGAGACATTTGCGAAGGAGTCGGATGGCGCCCTCGCGATCACCCGCTTGAGAAAGCGCGGGTTACTCCTAATCGGTGTCCCTGTGGCTGCGCGAGCATCGATCTCTCAATCGACGGCCTTCCCGAGCCATCTCGCGGTCTTCACGTTTTGGCGGATTTTGTCTTTGGCAGTGACGACGATCTGAGCGGCATCTTTGTTTTTGAAAAAAACGGCGTCCTCGCCGGTCTTGAAGTTTATGGGTTGGCTGGCGATGCCCCCAAGACGTTGCCGTCATCCGGCTCCTTGAAGCCGCTTTCAGACTGAGAAGGAAGCCGTCCCACAAAGTTTTGCGACGCCGCGCCGGGCCTGCAAAATTAGGCGCTTGGACGTCTCATAAGTCTGTCGCAAAATCGGGCAGGCAATACCTCCAGAACGCCGATAGCTCCTACTCCGCGAACCGCCTGAAAAAGCTGTTCGCGTTCCACCGCGGCCGCTCCGGCCGATCCGCCACCGCCTCCGCCAGCGCCCGCAACAGGTCGTCGAACCGCCCGGCGCATTCCAGATCCACCGGCTGCCTTAGGTCGTCTGCCGGAGCGTGATAGCGCTCCTTCAGCCAGGCCTTGGCGATCCTCTCCTCGGGCGATCCTTTCTCATAGCCCACCTTCATCGCCAGCGAGGGGATGCCGCGCCGGATGAAGCTGTACTGATCGCTGCGGATGAAGATGTTGCGCTCCGGCTCCAGGTCGTCCTGAATGCGCACGCCGCGCGCGTGTGCCACCGTGCGGATGTCTTCGCCCAGATCCGATTCGTTCAGCCCGTACACCGTCACGCTGCGCAGCGGAAACAGCGGCAGAAACATATCCACGTTCAGGTCGGCCACCATGCTGCCCGCCTTCACCGTGGGGTGCGCGGCGAAATAATTGGACCCCAGCAGCCCCTTCTCCTCGCCCGTCACCGCCACGAACAGCAGCGAGCGGCGCAGCTTCGGCTTGGATTCGTTCAACGATTGCGCGATATCGATCAGCGTGGCCACGCCGGATGCGTTGTCCATGGCGCCGTTGTAGATGCGGTCGCCATTGATCGGTTCGCCGATCCCCAGGTGATCCAGATGCGCCGTCAGCACCACGTACTGGTCCTTCAGCACGGGGTCCGCGCCGGGAAGAATGCCGGCCACATTCTGCGATTCCACCTCCCCGCGCTCCACCGCGATTTTCGCCCGGATGGAAGCGTGCAGCGGAAAACGCGGCAGCGGCTTGCCGGCGTCCGCCAGCGCCACCAGATCGTCGAACGAATGGCCGGAACCCGCGAACCACTTCTCGGCCTGTTCCGGATTCACCGTGGCGGAGAACTTCAACCCGTGCTGCTGATCCAACGCCGGATCGGCCAGGCTCATGGATGCCTGCCGGCTGCCCAGCGCGATCCGCTGCCACGGCAGATCCATGTGATGCGGGTTCGGAATACCGATCGTCCCGATCGCGCCGGCGCGTTCCAGAAATCTTGCCCGCTCGGCCGCGAATTGATAATGTGAACGCAGCGGCCCCGGAATGCTGGCCGGCCCGCCGCTGATGTACAGCACGGTCTTGCCGCGCAGGTCGAGCCCCGCCAGGTCGTCGTACTGCATCTCGGGAACCGTGAGCGCGTACCCGGCAAACACCACTTCCGCGTCAATCGATGGCGCGGGATCGACGCGCGTGCCGATGATGGCGTCCTCGCCCAGCACCAGTTCTTCGGATTCGCCGTTGCGCACCAGCGTCAGGCTGGATTCCATCTCCTTCAGCCGGCGTGTGTGGAACCGGACCGGCTGGATGTAGCCTTCCGTCCCCGCCGGTTTCAGGCCCGCGCGTTCGAATTCGCCGGCCACATAAGCGGCGGCCTTGCGATGACCGGCGCTGCCCGTGTCGCGGCCTTCCAGTTTGTCGTCCGCCAGGTATTGCACGTGGCTCCACCAGCGGCGGCCATCCGGCATGGCGGCCAGTAGTACGGCTGCCAACAGCGCCGCGGCCAATGTGAGCCGGCGGGTCATTTCTTCCCCTTCGCCTTCTTATATTCTTCGCGAATAGCCTGCATCTGGCGCGCGTGGCTCTCGGCGTGCTCCGCCAGCAGTTCCAGTTGGAAACGCAGCGTGATGGGGCCGCGCTCGCTGTGATTGCCCGTGCGCGCATAAGCCGACTCGGGCAATTCCTTCAGCAATTCGTAGTTCTCGCCGCGCACGCGCCGGAAACTTTCGAGCGACTGCTTGGGCTTGCGCCGCGCGTAGTCCAGATTCCGGGTCCAGGCCTCCTGGTCGAAGGCCATCAAAGTCGGCTGCTCTTCCGCCACGATCTGGCGCATGCGCTGAGCGCAGACCATCTCGGAATCCGCGAGGTGCGCGATAATCTGCCGGATGCTCCACTTGCCCGGCGCCGCCACAAAATCTTCCTCCTCGCCGAACACGCCGGTCAGGACCATCGCCAGCAACTCGGGCCCGCGCCGGAAGCGCTCCAGCAAATCCGAAATCTCACTCATCGCTCAGCTCCAAAAAACACACGAACCACAGATGGACACAGATGCACACGGATGAAGACCGCTTTTAATAGTAGTCCGCGCAACTCAGATAATATCCGCACTTCGGGCACACCAGCTTGCATTTGTGCGGGACCAGGCGCGTGGAGCACACCGGACAATATAGCATCGGTTCGTCGGCGGACTTCGGCTTGGATTCCGGCACAGGCTTAACGCTATTATATCCGTATGAAAGCGGGCCGGCGCCCATTTTAGTCCATGTCGATGGCCGACACTCTCTTTGACGAACCTTCCTCGTTCGACCGCGACGCGCTGGCCGAACGGCTGCGGCGCCTGGCCGCCGAAGGCATCTACATCGGCGGCAGCTCCTGGAAATATGAAGGCTGGATCGGGCAGGTTTACACGCGCGCCAACTATCTTGCGCGCGGCCGCTTCTCGCGGCAGCTCTTCGCCTCCACGTGCCTGAAGGAATACGCGCGCACCTTCCCCACGGTCTGCGGCGATTTCGCGTTCTACCAATTCCCTACGCCGGAGTTTTGGGCCAGGCTGTTCGCGCTGGCCCCCGACGGCTTCCGGTTCGCCTTCAAAGTGCCCGAACAGATCACCTGCAAAATGTTTCCGGCGCACCCGCGCTACGGGCCGCAAGCCGGGCGGGAGAACGAGGCGTTCCTGAACGCGGAGATGCTGAAAGAGATGTTCCTGCGGCCTCTGTGGCCTCACCGCGACAAAACCGCGCTGCTGATCTTCGAGTTCGGCGCGTTTTCCAAACGTGCGCTCGCCGCGCCGGACGCGTTCTTAGAGCGCCTGGACCCGTTCCTCGCCGCCCTGCCGCCGCAATTCCGCTACGCCGTGGAGGTCCGCAACCCCGAGTTCTTGCAGCCGCATTATTTCGATTGCCTGCGCGCGCGCGGCGTAGCGCACGTGTACAGCGCCTGGACCCGCATGCCGGAATTGCGCCGCCAGATCGAAATCCCGGGATCCGCCACCGCCGGCTTCCTGGTGTGCCGCGCGCTGCTCCGGCAAGGCCGCCCCTACGAAGAAGCGGTCGCGAAGTTCTCGCCGTACAGCGAAATCCGCGATCCCAATCCGGAAGCCCGCGAGTCGCTGCGCATCCTGGTCGAGCGTGCCAGGGAGCAGCGCAGCATGGCCTTCCTGTTCGTCAACAACCGCCTGGAAGGGAATTCGCCGCTGACCATCATGGCCGTGACGGAGCCGGATTAGGTTCCTGCTCCGGAGGCCGCTAAGCAAGGCACGCCCCATGTTAAAATCGGATTCTTGCCCCACACGGGCCCGTAGCTCAGTTGGTTAGAGCGCTACCTTGACACGGTAGAGGTCTGGCGTTCGAGTCGCCACGGGCCCACCACTTAAGCCTCCACATTTCAAATATTTACATTCGCGATCTATTAGCGGTTTACGTGTCGGGTGAAGCCTGCGCGGACACACGCGCGTTGCTGGAGCAGAATCTCGGTGTGGATGGCGACTTGCGCGCCGAAGCCGACGCCCTCGGGACTATCCCGGTGGCCGATATCGCTCCGCCTGCCGCTGGCTCTGACCGGCCGGGATTGGGGCCCGGTATGGTTTGGCGTGCCGGCCCTCCGGCTGCGCTCAACGGCTTGCATCGTGGCGGCTACCGTGGGCTGGATCGCATTCATGCGAAATGCGAAAAGAACTGTTCGGCACTGGTCTGGAACCGCCTCGCACGCGAGCACCGCTGCTGGCCTGGGGTTTCGGCTGCTGGTGGATCTCGAACTCGGTTGCGGTGGTGATCAACGACTGGAACCCCCTGCACGCCGGCTCCTATCGATGGAAACTGCGCCAGTTCCAGACGCTGGATGAGCTGGACCGAGAGGTGACAATCTGCGTGTAGGGCGATGAGTCTCCGTGCTTTTCCGCGGCCGACTAGGCGAAAGCACTCATGACGCCGCCGCTTCCCCGCTACGATTCATAAGTGTGCAGACTCTCCCGCAGTCCGGCAACCCGGCCGACCGCCGGCGCGACCCGCGTCACGCCGCATCGGGTAAGGTGCAATTGAAGTTCGAGAACCATCCGCGGAGAGAAGTCGAAGCGGATCTGTCTGATGGACATCAGCGCATCCGGCTTCCGCGCGCGTGGTGTGGAACTGGATGCATCCCGATCACGTGGAAACCGGGTTTGTGGTGATCCGGTAGCCTGCGGCAACCGCTTCCTTACGGTCGCGGCTCGGTAACGCGGGTGCGGCTCGGTAACACGGTCGCGGCCCGGTAACGCGGGTGCGACCGCTAAAACACGCTGGCGCGTTCCACACGTGAACAAGCCCGTCCCAAAAGCGGACACTCGAACTGGGTATCCCCGCTTTTCTCAATACCTTAGGAGTGGTAGAGCAATTGCCGCTGAAATGCGACAATGTTGTTAACCGCTCCATGAGACTCAACGATGCGTATGTGCCGCGGATCCTGATCGCCGACGACCAGCCGGACGTGCTGGAAGCCTTGCGCTTCCTGATTAAGGGAGAGGGCTATCAGGCCGAGGCCGTCAACTCGCCGGCCGGCATTCTGGAGGCCGTGGAATCGCGCGACTTCGACGCCGTGGTCATGGACCTGAACTACACCCGGGATACCACCTCGGGCCAGGAAGGTCTCGATCTGCTCAACCGCCTGCAAGGCCTGGATAGCACGCTGCCGGTGATCGTGATGACGGCTTGGGGCAGCGTGGACCTGGCGGTGGAAGCTATGCGCCGCGGCGCCCGCGACTTCATCCAGAAGCCGTGGGACAACGCGCGGCTCTCCGCCATTCTGGGCACCCAGATCGAGCTGGGGCGCGCTCTGCGCAAAGGGCAGATCCTGGAAGCCGAGAATCGCCTGCTGCGCGCGGAGCAGTTTCCCAGTCTGATCGCACAGTCCGCCGCCATGCAGCCGGTCCTGGACATGATCTCGCGCGTGGGTCCGTCCGATGCCAACGTACTGATCACCGGCGAGAACGGCACCGGCAAAGGACTGGTGGCGCAATCGCTGCATTCGGTTTCGCTGCGGGCCATCAAGCCGATGCTCACGGTCAACACCGGCGGCCTTTCCGAAGGCGTCTTCGAGAGCGAGCTGTTCGGTCATGTGAAGGGCGCTTTCACCGACGCCAAGTCGGACCGCGTCGGCCGTTTTGAAATGGCCGAGGGCGGCACGCTGTTCCTCGACGAAATCGCCAACATCTCGGCCAACCTGCAAGCCAAGCTGCTGCGCGTGCTGGAGACCGGCGAATTCGAGCGCGTGGGATCGTCCAAAACGCGCCAGGTGGATGTGCGCGTGCTGTCGGCCACGAATTCGGACTTGACCGCCGAGGTGGCCGGCGGGCGATTCCGCCAGGACCTGCTGTTCCGGTTGAACACCATCGAGATCCGCCTGCCGCCGCTGCGGGAGCGCCGCGAGGACATTCCGCTGCTGGCCGCCCACTTCCTGCGCCAGCACGCCGAGCATTACCGCAAGAACCTCAGCGGATTCGAGGACGCCGCCATGAAGGCTCTGCTGGCGCACCCCTGGCCCGGCAACATCCGCGAGCTGGATCACGCGGTGGAACGCGCCGTGCTGATGACCCAGAGCCCGTGCGTCAAGGCCAACGATCTGGGGTTGCGGCCGGCGCGCGACGGCGCCCCGCGGCTGGAGGACATGAGCCTCGAAGACGTGGAAAGCCTGCTCATCAAGAAGGCCTTGCAGCGCTTCAACGGCAACGTCAGCCACGCGGCCAACGCACTGGGACTGAGCCGCAGCGCGCTATACCGGCGCTTGCAGCGCTATGGACTCTGAGGCCCGGGCGGCCGACACCTTGCAGCAATGACGCCCACAAGAAAACGCCGCCGCCGGCGCATGAAATACGAAGGCCGGATCGTGATCATGGCCATCCTGGCGGGTCTGCCGGGATCGCTGGTGGCGCTGATCTTTCTGTGGCTGCGCGATCCCACCCCGCAGGCTAAAACGCAGTGGACGCTGACGGTCCTGATCGTACTGCTGTGGTTGGGTTTCGCCATGGCGTTACGGGACCGCGTGGTGTTCCCGCTGCAAACGCTCTCCAATCTGCTTTCGGCGTTGCGTGAAGGCGACTTCTCCGTGCGCGGGCGCGCGGGCGCGGACGACGACGCGCTGGGCGAGGTCATGCGGGAGGTCAACTCGCTGGGCGGCACGCTGCGCGAACAGCGGCTGGGCGCGCTGGAGGCGACCACGCTGCTGCGCACGGTGATGTCGGAGATCGACGTGGCGGTCTTTGCCTTCGACCATGAGCGCAAGCTGCGCCTGGTCAATCGCGCGGCCGAGCGGTTGCTGGCGGCGCCCGCCGAGCGCGTGCTGGGATCGAGCGCGGCGGAGTTGCATCTGGAAAGCTGCCTGGACGGAGAGCCGCAGCAGACCTTTCAAATGACCTTTCCGGGCGGCTCGGGGCGTTGGGGAATTCGGCGCAGCACCGTCCGCGAGCACGGGTTGCCGCTGCAATTGCTGGTGGTGGCGGATCTCACGCTGCCTTTGCGCCAGCAGGAGTTGCAGGCCTGGCAGCGGCTGGTGCGCGTCCTGGGGCACGAGCTGAACAACTCGCTGACGCCCATCAAATCGATCGCCGGGAGCCTCGGTAGCCTGCTCACGCGGCGTCCCCTCCCGGCCGATTGGGAGGACGACATGCGGCGCGGACTCAGTGTGATCTCCACGCGTTCGGAGGCCCTCAGCCGCTTCATCGGCGCTTATGCGCGGCTGGCCAAGCTGCCGCGTCCGCAATTGGAATCGATGGAGATCCGGCCGTGGGTCGAACGCGTGGTCAGCCTCGAAACGCGGCTCGGCGTAGCCGTCCGTCCGGGCCCGGATCTCTTCATTCAAGGCGACCCGGACCAGCTCGAACAGGTGCTGATCAACCTGCTGCGCAACGCGGCGGACGCATCGCTGATCACCGGCGGCGGGGTCCGCATCGGCTGGACGCGCAACGGGTCGCACGTGGAGGTCGCCATCGAGGATGAAGGGCCGGGGATTTCGAACACGGCGAACCTGTTCGTGCCGTTCTTCACCACCAAGCCCGGCGGATCGGGCATCGGGCTGGTGCTCAGCCGCCAGATCGCCGAGGCGCACGGGGGGACTTTGGTGCTGGAGAACCGGACGGACCGCGGCGGCTGCGTGGCGCGCCTGCAGTTGCCCGTCTGAGCCACGACGGTTAGGGAGTGGTTCGGCTACCTGCGCTCGCGCCGCCCTTTTGCGTTAGAGACGCGCAACCGAGGAGCCGGCGGCTCGCAAGAAGGCACCTACAGGACCAGGGTGAGCCGACCACGGCCCAGTACATCAAAGGAGCTAGGCCGTGGTCGTCTTTGCGTCGGCGCCTTGTTTGAGCGTCGCTTCGAGCGCATCGCTCGTCCAATCGTGTTTACCGTCCACGGCCCCCCAACCGCTGGACGAGCATCTGGCGGTCATGGCCGGAGAGAGCAGCCGCTCCGGTCACGCGTTGCGCGGCAGGCGACGAGACCTCGCTTCCCGCTGCAATGTTGCTCGGCGCTGCCAGATAGCCGTGCACCTCGCCCGTACTGGTAAGGGCCAAGCCTACGATCTCCCCGTTGGAATTAATGGAACATGCGATCAACAGTGACAACGGGGAATCTGCGGGAATGAGAGTGTTGAGGTTGGTCATCACGCCGTTCTGCCAGAGGTACGGGTGCGGATCGAAGTTCACGTCTAGCGACAGGCCCACTATGCTGCCACCGTCGTTGATGCCGAGAGCTACGCTATTCACGTCGCCGGTAAGCGTGCCGAGGTCTTGGATACCGGTCTCCTTGGTCCACAGGAAAGCATGAAAGTTGGTGTCGTCGGCCAAGTCCGATTGACCAACCACCTGACCTTGGTTATTGAGGTTTAGGGCGAGATTGCCGAATCCGAGTCCGGTTCCGCCGAGAGTGCCGAGGTCGATCACCGTGCCTCTTTCCCAGAGCAAGGCGTGAAGAGGCTGGAGATTTTCCAAAATACTAAAGTTGAAGGCTGAACACTGGCCCGACGCGCCGGCAACCTGGCCATAGTCGTTGATCGCAAAAGCGGCTCCGTCCAAGTCTCCGTCCAGTGTAACGAGTTCATGGATCTTGCCATTTGCCCAGATGACAGGCTTAAACTGGAGCACTTGAGGGGCTGGGCAGCCTGGGTCCGGCGTGGCATTTTCCGCCAGCCCCGCCATTTCCCCGCGTTTGTCGATCTGGTTGACAGCGCCGTTGTTGCCTCCCAGCGTCGGCAGCGCAGTCATCGCGCCGTTCTGCCACACGAATGGCAGACAGGAATTACCGGCTGAGGGGATCCCCAGCGCTGTGAAGCCGCAAAAGTCTTCGCCTTTTGGATCGAAAGCGGATGTTTCGGCTTCACCCACGGCTTGGCCCGTGGCGTTGACGCTAAATGCCACGCTGTTGGCCCCTCCGAGCCCGGGTTTGGCGATGTCCATCTTCAGTTTCTTGTACCAAAGCATGGCATTCATTGCGCCGTTGGGAGCGGCCGCCGCACCGCCGATCAGGCCATTGGGAGCTACGAAGAACGGCTGGCCGGGCGTGCCGCCGACAGCGCCAAGGTCGGTGACGGTATAGTGTGGCGGTTGTGCCATAGCAAACGCGGCGAACAAGCTGGCCGCGGCAATCGAAGTCACGATCGTTTTCATATGTTTCTCCATTTGAGTTATGCGCTGGATGCGCCTATTCAGATAGGCGCAGAAGGCGAGATGGAACTATCATGCGCGGGGGTGAAATTTGAAGGACAGGGTCCGGCGGTATAATTTAGCCGATAAGCGATGCAGAGGGCGGCACAATCCGGCGAGGCGGCTGTGAGCGACATCAGCAAGCTGCTGCAAGCGTGGAGCGAGGGAGACCAGAACGCGCTCGAGAAGCTGACCCCTGTCGTATATGACGAACTCCATCGCCTGGCGCGCCGCTACATGAGGCGCGAGCGTCCCGGTCACAGCCTGCAAACGACGGCCCTGGTGAATGAGGCCTACATGCGCCTGTTGGATTACAAGCGCATCGAGTGGCAGGACCGCACCCATTTCTTCGCGATTTCGGCCCAGTTGATGAGGCGCATTCTGGTGGAACATGCGCGGCGCCACAACCTGAAACGCGGGGGGGGCGTGCCGCATGTCTCGCTGGAAGAAGCCGCCGTGGTGGGCGGCGGCCGGGCCGCGGACCTGGTGGCGCTCGACGACGCGATGAACGCGCTGGCGCGGCTCGATCCGCGCAAAGTGCAGGTCGTCGAAATGCGTTTCTTTGGCGGACTCAGCGTGGAAGAAACAGCCGAGGTGCTCAAAGTGTCGCCTATCACCGTCATGCGCGATTGGAGCACCGCCAAGGCTTGGCTCTATCGCGAGTTGACCGGCGGAACAGCCGATGGATTCTGAACGCTGGCAACGGGTCGATCATCTGTTGCAGGCCGCGTTGGAACGTTCGCCCGGCGAGCGCGCGGAGTTCTTGCGGCAGGCGTGCGCGGGCGACGAGGCGCTGGAGCGGGAGGTCCGGTCGCTGCTGGCATCGCAGCAAGCGGCGGGAAGTTTCCTGGAGAGCCCGGCGATAGAAGTGGCTGCGCGGGCGTTGGCTCCCAAGCAGGACCATGATGCAACCGAGGGCGTCCACGCCCTAGTCGCCCAGACCATCTCGCATTACCGCATCGTCGGGAAACTTGGCGCTGGAGGAATGGGCGTGGTCTACAAGGCCCAGGACACCCGGCTGCACCGGTTCGTGGCGCTCAAGTTTCTGCCGGACGATGTCGCTCGGGACCCCCAAATGCTCAGCCGGTTCCAGCGCGAGGCGCGCGCCGCTTCCGCTTTGAATCACCCGAACATCTGCACCATTTATGACATCGGCGAGCAGGACGGCCGTTCCTTCATCGTCATGGAGCATCTGGAGGGCGCCACCCTGAAGCAACGTATCTTTTCTCCGACCGGGGGGCGCTCCCTGGAAATGGAAACGCTGCTGGCCTTCGGAATTGAGATCGCCGATGCGTTGGACGCCGCCCACACCGCGGGCATCGTGCACCGCGACATCAAGCCTGCCAACATTTTTGTTACCGGGCCCGCAAGCGGGCGCCCCGGCCACGCCAAGATTCTCGACTTCGGCTTGGCTCAACTGGGCGCGCCGGACAACACTGGGGAGCCGCTCACAAAACCGGGCATGGCGATGGGGACGGCCGGTTATATGTCCCCGGAGCAGGTGCTGGGAAAGCCTCTGGACGCACGGACGGACCTGTTCTCCTTCGGGCTGGTGCTCTATGAAATGGCCACGGGGACGCGTCTGGTGGCTGGCGTCCGGCTGAGCGCGGAGCTGTCGCCGGAGCTGGAGCGCATCATATCCAAATGCCTGGAGAACGACCGCGAGCTGCGATACCAGCACGCTTCGGAAATCCGCGCCGACCTCCAGCGCCTGAAGCGGGACTCGGATTCGACAACCAGTGCGAAGCCCGGCGCAAAACGCTGGCGCCTGGCCGTTCCCGCCGCCGCGGCTGGCCTAGCGTTATTCGCTGCAGGCTACTTCTATTTTCACCGCACGCCAAAACTCACTGACAAGGACACCATTGTCCTCGCCGATTTCACAAACACAACGGGCGACCCCGTGTTTGACGGCACGCTTCGCCAAGGGTTGGCCATTCAGCTTGAACAGTCGCCATTTCTCAGGCTGGTTTCCGAGCAGCGGATCCACCAGTCGCTGCGTCTGATGGGCCAGCCGGCGGACGCGCGGCTTACTCCGGAGCTCGCTAAGGAGATTTGCGAGCGGACAGCGAGTGCCGCTGTCCTGGATGGTTCGATTGCAAGCCTCGGGAGCCAATACGTAGTCGGGTTACGCGCAAAGACCTGCCGCACCGGAGAGGTCCTGGATGAGGAGCAGGTGCAAGCGGCAAGAAAGGAAGACGTCCTGAATTCCCTGAGCCAAATTGCCAGTAGATTCAGGACCCGGGTCGGCGAATCCCTCACGGCGGTTCAAAAGCACGATACTCCGCTCGCAGAGGCTACGACACCGTCGCTCGAAGCCTTGAAAGCCTATAGCGCCGGCATGAAGACTGGCCTCTCCAGTTCTATTACCGGTGTGCCTTTCTTCAAGCGCGCCATTGAGATCGACCCCCAATTCGCAGTGGCGCACGCAGCGCTAGGGCTCATGTACGGCGATATGGGAGAGTCTGGCCTCTCTGAGGAGAGCACCAGCAAAGCCTATGAGTTGCGGGATCGTGCCAGTGACCGGGAGAAGTTCTTTATCACCGCCTCCTACGAGCTGCACGTGACAGGAAACCTGGAGAAGGCGCAACAGACCTGCGAGTCGTGGGTGCGAACCTATCCCCGCGAGATGATACCCCACGCATTCCTGGCCGGGATTATCTACATTGCCTCGGGAGAATACGAAAAGGCGGTCGAAGAAGACAAGAGGGCTATCGAAATAGATCCGGACTCTGCCATCGGTTATTCCCAGCTTGCCTTCAACTATGAATACCTTGACCGCTTGGGGGAAGCCGCCCACACGCTGCAGCAAGCCGCCGCGCGCAAGCTGGAAATCGGCGACTTCTTGGTCCAGCGATACGACATCGCCTTCTTAAGAGGCGACCAGGCGGCAATGCAACGGGAAGCGGCTCTGGCGCGGGGAAAATCCGGAGCGGAAGACTGGATTTCAGACCACGAGGCTTTTGTCTCGGCATACTCCGGCCGTTTGCAAGACGCCAGGAGATTGTCGCATCGTGCGGCGGAGCTGGCTCAACAAGCGGCCCAGCGGGACAGGGCGGCTCTGGATGAAACCGGGCTGGCACTGTGGGAAGGCTTTTTCGGGAATGCGTCCGCGGCCAAGCGGAGCGCCATGGCCGCGCACGAACTTTCCAAGACCCGGGAGGTGGAGTATGGCGCTGCGTTTGCACTGGCCCTCTCCGGCGATTCTGCCGAGTCTCAAACACTGGCGAACGATCTGGAAAAGCGCTTCCCCGAGGATACCTCGGTCAGATTCAGTTACCTGCCGGCTGTGCGCGCACTTCTCGCCCTCAACCATGGCGAGCCGTCGAAGGCGATCGAACTGCTACAAATCGCCGTTCCCTATGACTTAGGTGCGCCGCGCAGCAGCTTTCATGGCTTCTTCGGGACGCTCTATCCGGTCTATGTGCGCGGCGAAGCCTATCTGGCCGCACACCAAGGCGCCCAAGCCGCCGCGGAATTCCAGAAGATTCTCAATCATCGCGGGATCGTGGTCAGCGACCCCATCGGCGCATTGGCGCACTTGCAACTCGGTAGGGCGTTGGCTTTGTCGGGAGAGAAGACCAAAGCAAGGACCGCCTACCAGGATTTCCTGACACTCTGGAAAGATGCCGACCCCGACGTCCCGGTCCTCAAGCAAGCCAAGACGGAATACGCCGCGCTCCAGTGAGCGACGACTGTTACGACGGCGATGCGATGACTCGGGGATGGATGGCGAACCCACTTGCAATTGTGCATTACAACCGCACATTTTCAAGGAGCGCGGTCCCCGCAGAGCCTCTACCTGCGCTCGTAGCGCCCCATATATTGCGCTTCCGCCAGGATGTGGCTGCGGATGGCCGTTTCGATTGGGGCGCGGCGGACGCCCGCCGGCAATCCCAGGGTGGCAATATCGAGCGCGTAGAGCTTGAAAGAATAGCGATGCGGCCCGTGACCTTTCGGAGGACACGGTCCGCCATATCCGGGGCGGCCGAAATCGTTAGTGCCGGTCAGGCCTAGCTTTCCCGGTTTATATCCTTGCGCCAGCGATCGTACCGAGGGCGGCAGATCGTACAGCAACCAATGGTTCCAGGTACCCCCAGGCGCGTCCGGATCGTCCACGATCAATGCCAGACTGCGGGTCGTGGTGGGCTCGCCATCCCATTCCAGGGACGGTGAGATGTCCGCACTTTCACAGGTATGCAATTTGGGGATGAGACCCCCGTCGGCAAACGCCGGGATGGTCAGTTTGAAGGCCATGCCCCAATCTTAGCGCGGCTCTCAAGACGGCTCACGATGAACGAGTTCGGGCGAGAAGGCAGGAATGCACACCGCGATGTATTCGGCGCCGCCGGGTTCCGGCGTGCTGTAGCGCACCCACTCGCCGCGATGGGCGGCGATCGCCTGGCCGGCCTTCATATCTATGGTCCCCGACTTTGTCTCCACGCGAAGCAGGCCCCGCAACACCACGGTGTACTCGTCAAATTCCGGGGTTTGGCCCGGTTCACGCCAACCGGCCGGACTTTCCATGCGCGCGATGCTCACCGCTTCGGTCGCGGAGTTGACAAGGCCCACGTATTCCGCAATCCGTTTCGGGAGAGTGCCTGCGGCGGCGATTATGGTTGGCTGTTCGATCAGATCGGGCATGGATGTTCTTAACATCGTACACTCTTCGTATCCAGCACAGGAGCGTACCGGAAGCCGCGGATACTTCGGAAAGTGCGAATCGCCGGCGGACAGCTTGCAGAGATAGAAGACGGTGCCGCGGTCGGAACGGATGGTCTCGACGTGCGCACACGCGGCGCACAAACCCACCGATCTATCGAGAGTCGTCTCCACTCGTTAGAAGCTTAGCCGGATTCCCAACTGAGCCGCAAACGGAATGCCGACCGTGGTGCCGGGACCAAAGAAGTCGCCCAACCCGCCGGCGGGCACGCGCAACTGATTCACGCCAGTGATCGGTTGCGTAGCGGAGCAATCCGCATTCAGGCAAAATGCCGTGGCGTTGGCCAGATTGTTGACCGGCACCGGCAGCGCAGCGAGGTTGGTGACATAGTTGGCGCCGGGATTATTGCGATTGAACAGATTGAAGATTTCGATAAACGGCGTCAACCGCCAACGCTCATGCAAACGGAACGGGCGGCTGAGGCGCACATCCGTCTGGATGTAGGGCGTGCCGCGGAATTGATCCATGCCGGTCTGGACGCCGTTGACCACGGCGCGGTCGTCGAGCGCGTCTCCAAATCCATTCACGTCCACAGGGGTGGTGAGGGTGAAGGGCCGGGCGCTTTCAGCCTGGCTCAAGACCGACAATTCCAAGCCGCCCGGGATGTGGACTGTCCCGGCCAGAACCAGGCGGTCGGTGACATTTTCTCCCGACGGCCCGTAATCGCCTTTCGCGAACGCCTGGAGCGGGTTGCAGACCCCATTCACGTAGTCGAAGAGTTCGCCCAGCACACAGCCCCAGGTTTCGGCGCTCGACAACGTATAGTTCAGGACCAAGCTGAAGCGGGAGACGTTGGCCTGCAGATGCACCGAAAGCCCGTCGTAACGGGACCGGTTGTCGCTCCGGAAAACGGTAATGTTGGGGACGTCCTGTTGTTGGGCCGCGAGGGTGCCGGCAAAAAGCGGCGAGAAGAGCGTGTAGCCGGCCTGGTATATGTATCGCCGGTAGCCGTGGTTGCCCTCCTCGTGAGTCCAGTCCGCGCCGAACGTCCAACGGGAATTGAACGCATGCTGCACTCCGGCGCTCGAATGCAGCGCATAGGGCGTCTTGTAGGCCGGATCGATCAGCGCGCCCGCGCCGCCCGAGGCCGCTCCGGGAAGGCATCCGCCATCGGAGGGCTGTGCGCAGGGTCCGGGAGGCTCATTCACGGCCTGGAACGCAGTCACCCAGCCATTCTGCGCCAGGTCGTTGTAAAAGAGACCGAAGCCGGCGCGGATTACCGTGTTCCTGGATTGGCCCGGCGCATAGGCGATGCCCAAACGCGGCCCGAACTGCTTGCGGTAATCGTGAGGCGCGCCCGCGTGCTGGAAGAGCGGAATCTGCAAAGCATCGAGCGTCAACAGCGCGGGATTGTCCAATTGAGACCTGCCGGAGGCCGTGAAGAGTCCAAAGGTGGTGTCGTAACGCAGGCCGTAGTTCAGCGTGAGATGCGGCGTCGCCCGCCAGGAATCCTCGGCGTAGATTCCGAGGCGCTGCACGTTCTGCGAGAAACTGCCGTTGCCCGCGGGGGTGCTCGTACAGGTTGTGCCCGGTGTGACGGCGAGGGTCGCAGTAGGCGTGCAGGTCAGATCCACGGCGAATTGCTGCGGGTTGTTGAGGTAGTCCACCGGATTCTGCGCGAACACGGTGAGGTTTTCCGCGTTGCCCGGAAGCGCTCCGCTCATCACCGGCTCGTGGATGAAATCCACGCCGAAACTGGGCGAGTGGCGGCTGGTGGAGTGCGTCACGGCATAACGGACCTGGTATTTTTCCTGATCCCGCATGATGGGAAAGGCCGTGATCGGCGTGACAAACTGGTTGTCGCCAAAGGTTTCGAAGCCGGAAATCGTCTGCGAGGTGGAACTGAAGGGGAAGGCCAGAGCGAAGCCGAGTTGGGAGTTGCGATATTCATTCAAGCGCAATCCGCTGCCCGCGAGGGTGAAGGTTCCCAGCCATGTGGGACTGAAAATGAATTGCTGGCCCAGCACCAGGTTCCCATAGTTGGAGTGCCAGGTGGCGCCGGTGGAAGAAAGCGTGGCCTGTTCCACGAAGGCGTTGTCGGTGGTGTAGGTATCGAGGGCGGCCCGCAGGAACCACTGGGCGCGGGATGACTGCGCCCAGTCGAAGCGCAGGTCGCCGAGGTAATCCCGGAATGGGACTGGCACGTTGTTGGGCACGGATATCGAACTGACGCCGGGGATGAGGCCCTGCCCGGCCAGTCCGGCAAGGGCCTGGAACTGGGTCAGACTGGCGGGACTATAGGCGATGCTGGCGTCTTCCTGAGCCGCTTCGAGGGAGGCGAAGAAGAACAACTTGTCCTTCACGATGGGTCCGCCGATGGTGCCATCGTAGTTTTGCCGGGAGAACGGCTGTTTCGGCAGGGGCGCGGGATTCTCGATGGGGTAGCGCGCATTGAGGGCCGCGGAGCGTTCGTAGAAGGCCGCCTGACCGTGCCACACGTTGGTGCCGCTCTTGGTGGTGATCTCCACCGAGCCGCCCACGGTCCGGCCGGTATCCGCATTTTGCTGCGAGGTCTGCACGGCAAATTCCTGCACCGCGTCGGGAGAGAAGTTTTGCAGGAAGCCGCCAATGTAATCGTCCGAGTTATCGGCTCCGTCGACGGAATTCACGTCGTTAAGTCCGGAACTGCCTCCGAAGGAGACCGCGGTGATGCGAGCCTTGGTAGGGTCCGACGGCTCGACCGGCTCGGTGCCTGGGACGAGGTATGCGATATTGGCGAAGCTGCGGTTCGCCAGGGGGATTGTGTCCAAATCCTTGGCGGTGATTGCGCCGCCGTGCACGGCGCTGGTGGCATCGATGGGTTGAGTGACGATGGAAGACGCCTGCGCCTGGACATTCAGCGCCAGCCGCTGGGAAGGAAGGTTCAACGTGACGTCGACTTCGCGCACCGAGCTGACTACCACCGCTACGTTGGAACTGGCCTCCGCGAAACCGGGGGCGCGCACGGTCAATTCGTAGTTGCCGGGCAGCAGGTTGTCGAAGCGGAATTCTCCGCGGCTATCGCTTTTGGTCTGGCGCGCCAGGGAAGATTCGGTGGCCTGCAAGGAAATATCGGCGGACTGGACGCGGCCGCCGCTCGCATCGTTGACCACGCCTGCCAGGCTGCCGCGGAAATCCTGGGCTTGGCATAGGCATGGGACCAGGGTTAGGAAAAAGACGAGAGTTCGGCGCATTGCGGAAATGTAGAAACAGGCTAGCAGCAGTCGCGCCGCTACTACCACAGATCGTAGTTGCGGATGGAAGAGCAGTCGGGCCCACAAGACACACCACCCGGATTGGAGTAGGCTAGTGATGTAGCCCCAATCCCAATTCATCAAAGGAGACAAACCAATGACCAAGTCCGTTTTGATTTGTGCCGCCCTCGCCGCAACGGCAAGCCTGAGTTTCGCGCAGAAGTTTACTAGTCCGCCCGCGGATACCTCCGTGACCATCGCCGGCAAGAACATCACGATCAAATACTCGGCGCCTTCCGTGCACGGCCGGCAGATCTTCGGCGACGGCGGGAAGATTTCGCACGACCCGCACTACCCCGTGTGGCGCGCGGGCGCAAACTCCGCCACGGCTCTTCACACGGAAGCCGATCTGGATATCCAGGGCCTGCACGTCCCGGCGGGCGACTATACGCTTTTCGCCAATGTGGCCGATCCCGACCATTGGGAGCTGATCGTCAGTAAAGACACCAAAGAGTGGGGATTGGCCTACAAGGACAACATGGACCTCGGCCGCGTGAAGATGGAGATGAGCAAGCCCTCGGCGCCGATCGAGACGTACAAGATGACGCTTTCGAGCGGCGGGGGGAATTCCGGCACGCTCGAGTTGGCCTGGGAGAACCACGTCGCATCCGTCTCTTTCACCGCGAAGTGACGGCCGCGCTTCCCTGCCCTGGCGACAAGTGCTTTCCCGCCACCAGCTTGCAGGAACATTCCGCTTTAGCGTAACGTATCAAGTTACGGATGCCTTTTTGCAGCCAGTGCGGAAACCAGGTGGACGCGGCGGATGTCTTCTGCGCCAAGTGCGGCGCCCGGCAGCCGGATGCTGCGCCGCGTCCCGCCGATCCGTTCTCGTCCATCACGCCGCGCACGGCGTCGATCCTCTGCTACATTCCCGGACTCGGCTGGATCGGTTCGATCATCGTGCTGGCGTCGGAACGCTTTCGCGGCAATCGCGTGGTCCGCTTCCACGCCTTTCAAGGCCTGTATTTGTTCGTGGCGTACCTGATCGAGGATTGGGTGCTTAAGCCCATGTTTACCGTAATCCCGCACATGCACCTAAACGGTATCGTCGATGTGGTGCTATTGGGAATGTCGATCTTCATGATCGTGAAGGCCAGCCGCGACGAGGCTTTCGCGCTTCCCATTATCGGCGAGCTCGCGGAGAAGTCGGTTTCGGAGCGGTGAGTTGGCCGATGGGCACCGCCGTCGCGCTCTTGCTGTCCGCAGCTCTGGCTTCCGCGCAAGACACGCCGCAGAGGACTGCGCAGCCGCTGCACGCCGAATCCTCGTCGATGATCGACTTCAGGTCCGCCGCGGACGGTTCGGAAACGGTCGAGATCCGGAACGTATCGCACGAGGTTACCGGGACACAAGTCCCGGGCCGGCCGCCCGGCGAGCGTCTCCTGCTGCGCAAGACTACGCGCTCGAGGCGGGTCCTGGGCGACATCGGCATGGAGGCAACCGTCACGCTGGAGGCCTGGCGGTTGGGCGAAGATCTTCGGCGGAAGCCGCTGTACAGCTTGACCGTCACGGGCGACGAAAGCCACATGATGGACAATGCGCTTTTCGTCGTGGCGCGCGGTCTGGAAGAAACCGAGTGGTGGTCGGTATATAAGCTGGGATCCGGCCAGCATCTCTTCGATACCTATGTGCCATTGCTGAGCTTCTCGATTTCACGGGAGACCGTGACCACGCGGTACGCAGGACTGGAGGCGCCGGGCGACGATACGAAAGATGCGCGCCTGAAGCAGCCGAACGTGGTGGGCGTGGTCACTTATGCGTCGGAGGACCGGATCATTCGCGAAGCGCTGGTGACCTGCGACGACTCCAAGCAGGCACAGCTTCCGCGATCGTACGCCGACAGCACGCGCGCCGTTTCTTTGGTGGAAGGGGCGGATCAGGCGTCGCACACCTTGAAGCTGACGTTCAGCCAGAACTACCCGTCGCCTCCCCATACGGTGGACGTGCGCATACCGGTGCGCCGGGACGATCTGGATTTGGCGCACGCTCAACTGGCGCCGGGGATGCATGTAATTCTCTGGCGGCGATAGCGCCCGGGCGCGCACCTATTGAGGCTCGCATATTACAGTGACAGGCAACCTGGACCCCCTGGTGGGGCGGGCAATTTTGCCCGCAGCCGGCTTTCAGCNNCCGCCTAAAAAGGCGGCTGCGGCCAAGATTGGCCGCCCCACATCAGCCCGATGCAGAGGGGCCCATTTGTCACAAAAGCTGTCACCGTATTGTGCGAGCCTCAATAGATGTGCGCGCAACTACATGTGATAGAGCATCAGGTAAACCACCACGCCGGTGATGCTGACATACAGCCAGATGGGCAGCGTCCAGCGGGCGATTTGGCGGTGCTTGTCGAAGCGCCCGGTCAGACCGCGGCGGAGGGTGATGATTGCCAGGACGGGAACCGTGAGGGCCAGCGTGGTGTGAGTGATCAGGATGGTGAAGTATACGGTCCGGATCGCTCCGGTTTTGGGGAAGTGCACGGAGCCGACCTGCGCGTGGTAGACGATGTAACAGATCAGGAAGAGCGACGAGGTGGCGAAGGCCGCCAGCATGACTTTGCGGTGTGTCTGGATGCGCTTGCGGCGAATCAGCATGTAGCCCCAGATGAGCAGCACGGCCGCGGTGGCGTTTAGCGCGGCGTTGATGGATGGCAGATCGTGAACGGTCATTTCGGTGGCGGGGCTGAGTTCTCCTTGGCTAGCTGGCGGATATCGTGCAGCAACTTGGGCAGCGCGCCATCTTCCGGCGTGCTGTAGAAGCCGCGCACGCGGCTGTGGCGGTCGAGTAGCACGAAGCGCGTCGAGTGCACCAGGCTGCCATCCACGTCGCCCAGTTTGAAGCCGTTGCGGCAGACGGTCTCGAGCGCCGCCTGTTCGCCGGTGAGGAAGAACCAGCGGCCCGGTTCGGCGCGGTAGCGGGTGGCATAGGCGGCCAGCACCGCGGGCGTATCGTTTTTGGGGTCCACACTGAACGAAACCAGCTTCACGTCCGGCATGGATTCGATGGCGGTTTGCACGCCGCGCATTTGCGCGCTCATGCGCGGGCAGGGACCGGGACATGTGGTGTAGATGAAGTCGGCCACCCAGATGCTGCCCTCCAGCGATTTGCTGTCGAATGGCTGGCCCGACTGCGCCGTCAACTGGAACGGCGGGATCTGCCAATAAACCGGAAGCGGCTGCGCCTGGCGGCAGCCTGCGAGAGGGATCAGCAGCACCAGTGGGAGGAACAATCTCATGCGTTGCTTACAAGGCTCTTCTGGTTGGCCACTACGCCCGAAGCCAACAGCAGCACTAAACCGAAACATGCCGTAACCAGCAGGCTGACACCAATACCCGGCGATCCGGAACTGAGCTTCAGGAGGCCGTTGAGCAGGGAGATGGAGTAAGTCAGCGGGTTCGCCCACATGACGACCTTGATCCAGCCGTGCGCGGTGGCCATGGGAAACAGCGAGCCGGAAACCATCCACATGGGCACCAGCAGCAGGTTCATGATGGCGTGGAATCCGGATGTGGACGACATGCGCCAGGCGATCACAAAACCGAGTCCGGTGAGCGTGAAGGAAACCAGGAACACCGCGCCGATTGTCGCCAGCAGGTCACCGATGCCGATCGACACCCCCGCCAACGGTGCGAAGGCCAGGAAGATGAGGCCCTGAATCCAGGCCAGCGTGGCTGCTCCCAGGATCTTGCCCAGCACCAGGCTGGTGCGGGAGGCGGGCGAGACCAGCATGGAGAGCAGGAATCCTTCGCGGCGATCCTCGATGATCGAGATCGTGGAGAAGATCGCCGAGAACAGCACGGTCAACACCAGCGCGCCGGCGAAGAAGCGGCCCAGGTCGCCGGAACCGGAGCCGATTAACAGCCAAAACACCAGCGGCGATGCGACCACGCCCAGCACGCGGCTCTTCTGTCTCCAGAAGCGCACCAACTCGCGCTGCCACAGCGTCACAACCGGCAACCAGAAGTTACTCAATCAAAGCTCCCGTCTCGCGGATGAACACATCTTCCAAAGTCGGCTTATGCAGCCCGACCGAATCGATCGCGCCGGGGAAAGCCTCCACCACCTCGGTGATGAAGCGGTGGCCATTGGCGATCTCCACGCGGAGCATGCCGTCCACCAGCGAAGGCTTCAGACCGAATCGGGTTTCGATCCGGCGGGCCAGCTCGGCTACATCCCCAGCCTCCAACACCACCACGTCTCCACCGATGCGCGAACGTAGATGCGCGGGCGTGCCCTCGGCCACCACGCGGCCCTGATGCAGCAACGCCAACCGGTCGCAGCGGTCGGCCTCGTCCAGAATGTGAGTCGTCAGCAATATGGTAACGCCTTCGCGGCTGCGCAGTTCTTCGACGTACTGCCAGAGTTCGCGGCGCGCACCGGGGTCGAGGCCCGTGGAGGCTTCGTCCATCAAGAGCACGACCGGACGGTGCAGCAATCCTTTGGCGATCTCGACGCGGCGCTTCAAGCCGCCGGAGAGCGTCTCGACGATGTCGTTTCGCCGGTCGGCCAGGCCGAGGCGCTCTATCACCTGGGCGATGCGGTCGCGGAGCTTGGGGCCGGAAAGGCCGTACAGGTGGCCCTGGGCGCACAGGTTTTCGGCGACGGTCAGGGCTTTGTCGAGGCTTTGCGTCTGGAACACCACGCCGATCGCGCGGCGCACGGCGGCGGGATCGCGGGCAACATCGTGACCGGCCACTTCGGCGCGGCCGCCGGTGGGCACCATCATGGTGGAGAGGATGCGGAAGAGCGTGGATTTCCCGCCTCCGTTAGGCCCTAGCAGGCCGAAGATCTCGCCCGCCTTGACTTCGAAGTTGACATTCGAAAGCGCCAGGCGAGACCCGTACTGATGACTCAGGTTCTCGGCTAAAATCACAATCCAGGTCTATCCAACAGCATCAGCCCGTAGATCAGCGGAAGGTAGATGACGGAAACCATTAGAACGTTGCGGGCGCGCAGTATGGTGCGATCCAGCGCCACTCGCACTCCGGAGTACAGGAAATAGAGACCGAGCAACAGGGCGCCTATAAGATAGATGCGCCCGGACATGCCCAGGATGCTAGGCGCCAGGCTGACGGGTATGAGGGCCAGCCCGTAGAGCACGATCTGGCGCGCCGTGGAGCGGCCGTCCGGCTCGACCACGGGGAGCATGCGGATGCCCGCGCGCGCGTAATCTTCGCGGTACATCCAGGCGATCGAGTAGAAGTGGGGGAACTGCCAGAGGAACAGAATGGCGAACAGCACCCAGGCTTCGTTGGTAATGGAGCCGTGCGCGGCGGCAAAGCCGATCATGGGCGGCATGGCTCCGGGGAATGCGCCGATGGTGGTGGAAAGCCACGAGCGGCTCTTGAGCGGGGTGTACAGAAACAGATAGCTGAGCAGCGTGAAGAGGCCCAGCAGCGCGGCCAACAGGTTCACGCCCAGCCAGAGATCCGCGAAGCCGGCGAGCGAAAGCGCGACGGCGAAGATCAGCGCGCGCGGAGGGGTGACGCGGCCTGAGGGAATGGGACGGCCGGAGGTGCGGCGCATGCGGCAATCGGCGTCGCGTTCGTACCACTGGTTAAGGGCGGCGGTGCCGGACGCGATCAGCCCGGTGCCGAGGATGGTGTGCAGCAGGCCCAACCAGGGGATGCCCGCCGCAAAAGCCCACCAACCGCCGGCTTTAGGCAGGCCGAAGTAGTAGCCGATGCCGGTGCTCATCAGGATGAGCCAGGTGATGCGCGGCTTGGTGAGCTCGATGTAATCTTTCATCAATCTCCAAAATGGGGAGGCGGCCTGAGAGGCCGGGCCCANNAGCTTTTCGTTGTCCCAGGGCTTGGAGAAGTAATCGTTGGCGCCCAGCTTGAGCGCCTCCACGGCGGCTTCCACGGAGCCGTAGGCGGTGATCATGAAGATGGGCGTTTCGCGGTCGCGCCCGCGGACTTCGCGCAGCACGTCCATGCCGGAGCGGTCGGGCATCATGAGGTCGAGCAGCACCATATCGTAGGCGCGCGATTCGACTTTGCGCAGGCCTTCGGTGCCGTTGGCGGCGAGGTCCACGCTGTAGCCTTCCAGGCTGAGGAGCGTTTCCAGGCCTTCGCGGATATCCAGCTCGTCGTCCACTACCAGGACGCGGCCTTTATCGGAGGGGGAGGAGGTTTCGGGTGCGGACATTTCAGGCGGCATTCAGAAGACCAGGGGGAGCGGCCTGAGAGGCCGGGCCCAGAGGGCACCCCGGCTGAGAGCCTGCCCCACGTCGATCATTTATTATACGTAAAATCGATGGTCTTACTGTCGTTCGCGCCTACCGTGATCTGCTGGTCCATCGTGCCGTACGTTTCATGCCAGGCTTGCAACGTGTAGGTCCCCGCGGGCAGATTCTTTATTGTAAACGTCCCGTCGTCGCCTGTCACCGCGAAAAATGGATGGTGGACCACGCCGATATAGGCGCGCATCCAGGGATGCACGTTGCATTTGACGGGAATCATCACTTCTTCGCGCGGGAAGCTCTTGGTTTTGGGATCGCCCTTGGGCGGCTGCGACTCGTTCCATTCCTGGTTGATCTTGGGCAGCGGATGGATGTTGTGGTTTGTCGGATCGTCATTCCTGATGTCGATGGGCTGGTTGGTCATCACTGCCAGGACGTGCGGCGTATACATACAGCCCTTCTGATTGATCTGCGCGTGCTCCGTGGGCGTGGGCCATGGCTTATTGGGCAGCCCGGCCTTGATCCACACGAAGGTGTAGCGCAGAGTGCCGTTACTGTTAAGCACGGCCGTCTCGCTTTTTTGCGGCGTGGAATGGGCACGCTCGCAGGCCGGATTCGCCGACATGTCGATGTTTCGCACCACGGGCTTCGCGCCGGAAAAGACGACCTTTCCAGTGACCGTGGCGGCATTGGACTGAGTGGCCAGGAGCAGAGCGAAAACCGCTCCGCAGGGGATTGACAGACTCTTCATGAATAGCTCCTTTTTCGAAATGGGTATTGGGTCCTACTGCGCGCCGGCACTCGCCCTCAGGCGGGTCAATTCCTCCGGCGTGAACTGGAACATGTATCGTACTAACAACTGCGCGTGGTCCTTATTGTAGCCGTTGAAGCTGGCCGGCGTGGGACCCGCGAACACCATCTTGTCGCCCTCCTGCCGGAACAGCCCCGACGGCATGGCGGTACCCGGACTCATCATGGCCGGGTCCAGCATCCAGCGCCGCGCCCAGCCGGGCTTCAAGCGCTCCTTCGCCAGCAGGAAATTCGGCGCGGTGGCATGCGCGTCATGTTTGGGATCTCCGGTGGCATGGCACTTCAAGCAGGGCGCGCCTTCGCTGGAAAACAACTGGCGCGCCATGGTGCGCTCCTGATCGGTGAGCGGGTCCAGCCGGTCGGCGATATACGGCGCGGCCTGCGACGACATGGCTGCGAAGAACCGCACGATTTTCTGGATCTCTCCATCGGAGAAATAGAAAGTCGGCATACGCGCTTTCAGATACCGCCGCACGCCGTCGCGATCCATCTCCTCCGGCTTCTCGGTCAGCGACGGGTTGTTCAGGAAGCCCATCAACCATTCGGGATTGACGCGCGCGCCTTCGCCAATCAGTGTGGGCGGGCGCTGATCCTTCCAATCGGGATCCTGGTAGCGCGGCAGCGTCATGAACACGGTGGTCTGCCCCACGTGAACCTGATGGCATCCCATACAGTTGTATTTGCGGACCACCCACCAGCCTTCGATAATGTCGCGGCGCTGGTCGCCCGGATTGTAGAAATAGCGCGCCGGGATACTGGGGTCGACGGAGCCAGTCAGGAAGGTGGTGAGCTGATCGATTTCCGGCTTGGACAAGTTGAAGTTCGGCATCTTGAGCCGGTCGAGCTTGGCCTTCTCCTTGCCCTGATCGTAAACCGCCGGATTCTCCAGCTTATGCTCGAAGAAACCCTTGTGCGTGTACCAGCCCTCGGCCTCCGCGGCATGGCCCTTCAGCGCGAAATCCAGGCGCTCGATGGGCTTGGAACCTTCCTTGGTCAGTTCCGTGCCGATGCGCTGCTCTTCTTCCAGGCCGGCAATTTCATGGCATCCGGCGCAGCCATAGAAACGCACCAGGAACTGGCCGCGCGCTTTCAAACTGGGATCGTCGACATAATCGGCGTTGGCGTAATTGACGCCCGCGTGTTTGCGGGTTTCCAGAAAGCTCGCGATATCGCGCGCCTCGGCTTCGGTGAGCCGCAGGCTGGGCATGGGGGTCATCTGCATGACCAGCAATTCGTGGCCGTCGTTGGGGCACTTGCTGTGCTCGGTGTCGAACACAAACGGCTGGCCGGCGCGCTTGTAATCTTCCGCGGTGATGTCTTTCTTCTCGAACGGACAATAGGGCAGCGTGCGCTGGCGGGGATTGTGGACCCAGCGCACCAGGTAATCGTAATTGTCCTTTTCGCCCACGCGGCTCAGATTCGCGGCGAACGTGCCGCCCTGCTTTTCGGCATCTTCTCCCATCGAATGGCAAGCCATACAGCCGCGCGTCTCGAAGGCTTCCTTGCCCTTTTCGGGATCGCCCGCGGGCTGCTGCGGCAGGTCGCCCGTCACGCCGGATTGCCAGATGAAGGCGGATATGGCATGAATTTCGCCCTCGTCCAGGCGGAAGGTGGGCATCTTGGTGCCCGGCCGCCACTTGTGCGGATCTTTAAGCCATTCCGGCAGCCATTCCTTGTGCATCTTCATACGCACTTCTTTGAGGCTGGGTCCGACCTTCTTGATCTCGCGCACCAGGCTGCGGGCGCGGTCGTCGTCCTGTTCGATCTTGGCGTCGAGGCCGCTGATGCGCACCTTCAGATCGTTAGCGTGCTGATAGTACTTCTGCGCTTCGTCGTTATCGGGAGTATTGTCGCCCTTCTCGGTGGTGAAGCCGATTTCGCGCGTCCACTCGGCCTTCTGTTGGGTGAGTTGGCGGATATCCTGGTTGACGGCGGAAAGTGCGTCCGGATCGCGATCGAAGCCCTCATAGCGGTGGCACGCCATGCAGCCGCGGAGGCGGAAGACTTCGCGGCCCGCATCCAGCGTGGGGGCCATTTCGGTGACGATTTCCTGGGAGTGGCACTGCTGGCAGCCGGCTTCCAGGTTTTCCTTTGCGTGCAGCGGCCAAAGCCAGTGTTCGTTGTAGCCATGCGCCTTCTCGACGCTGGTCAGGGCGACGCCGTTGCCGCCATGGCACGGCGTGCAGCCGAACTTCTCGGGATCGTGGACCTTCAGCAACTCGCGGTCCGGATGGCTGATGAAGGCCTCCTCGCCTCCCATGGATGCTTTGGTCAACGTGACCGGCTCGCGTATCCCCATGTGGCAGGATTCGCAGCGATCCACTAAGTCCACGTCCTTGACGTGAATCTGGCGGATGCCGACTTCGAAGGTTGCCATTTTGTTCTTCAATCCGTTCAAGGTGTCGGCGCTGACGTCGGAAATGCGATCCGTGAGATACTTGTCGCGCTTGGCGCGCAGTTCGGTGGCGGGCTTCAGGAGATCGACGCGCTTCTGCAGCAGCGTGGCCTTTTCCGTCTTCCAATCCCTGAGGGCCTGATCCATGGTGGCAAAGTCCATGGGCACCTTCTTGTCGTACCCAGGCAGCTTCACCGAGTGGACTTCCTTCTTCAACTCTTCGATCTCGGCCCGCATCGAATTCTTACTGCTTTCGCTCTTGGAGATCTCGATCTGATAGGTGAGAGCGCCCACGTGACCGCGGACTTCCTGGAACGGCTCGTTCAGCGCGAGGGAGCGCGGCACCAGTTCCTTGTTCACTTTGTCATCGATTACGGCGACCTCCTTCATGACGGCCTTCTCGGCGGCCTGCATCTGCCGGTCTAGGTCTTGGTACTCGGGCGAAGCTTTGATCTTCTGCTCGGACTCGGATTCCTGCGGCAGGGTATTCTTCAGAAACCGGGAATAAACTTTTTCGAACCGCGCCTGGTAACCTTTCCATGGCCGCGTGCCGTAGACTTCGTCGTACAATGCCCAGCCGAGAGAGAGCAGCAGCAACGCCGCGGAAATGAACAGCGGCTTGCTTAAGGATGAATGAACGACTGGGTCCTTTTCTTGATCGGTCATATATTGAACCAGGGAGTAATCCAGACGTATTTGATGCGGAACACCAGGCGCAACAGCATCTTGACCGGCAGCAACAGCATCAGGATCAGGAATACCTGCATGACGGAGTACTGCAGCAGGCTCATGCGCGCGTAGATCTTCTTGGCAAAGGCGGTGAGTGTGATCAGCTTGTGCATGCCGATCCACGCACCGACGAAATAGATGCCCATCACGATGGCGCCGAAGATCAGCTTGGCCGTGCGGCCCGTGATGCTGAAGATATCGGGCAGGTCGCGGTTCACCTCGAAGATCAGGCGGTTGTGGTCCCACGTGACGCCGGGCCAGAACCACATCCAGCCGGGACCGCGGATGATGGTGCCGATGACGATCATGCTGACCCACAGCGCGATGAAGCCGAAGAGGAAAGTGAGGATCGAGAATTTGCGCTGCTTGTAAGTGTAATAGCCGTTGCCCAGCGGGTTGGCGTCAATATAGGGGATCACCATCAGCCCGATAATGATCAGGCTGGGGAAGACCACGCCCGCCATCCAGGGATCGAAGTATACCAGCATTTCCTGCAGGCCAAGAAAGTACCAGGGGGCCTTGGCCGGATTCATGGTCAGCGTAGGGTTGGCAGGCTCTTCGAGGGGCGCGTTCAGGGTAATCGACCACACCATCAGAATGATGGTGACGATGATGGCGGCCAGGAACTCGATGCGCAGCAGGTAGGGCCAGACGTGCACGTCGCGGGCCCAGCCGGGTCTCCATGGCTGGGTCTTGCGGTGACTCGTTTTGGCCAGCGCCGGATCGGCCTCAAGCTGGCCGATCAGGCGGTCGTTGGCGAACGCCTGGCGCATCCCGTACCAGGTGTAGAACGGCACCACGAAAAGGAGCAGCACGATGGGGACGTTGTCCGGCGTGCTGAATATTGTCCAGAGTTGGTGAAAGTCCATGTGAACCCCGATGCGGGAGGATGCGGGACTGAAGTCCCGCGCGGGCTTAAGCCCGCCCTCCATCAGATTTTTCTCGGCCCCTTAATTTCCGACTCCAGCATGACCGGCGCAGGGCCCGAAATGCCGCCGTCTTTGCGTACGCGCCAGAAGTGCACGACCATGAACGTGGAGGCGATGATGGGGATCGCCACGCAATGCCAGATATAGGCGCGCAACAGGGCATTCGCATCCACGATCGAGCCGCCCAGTAGCCCGAAGCGTACATCGTTAAAGGGAGTCATCCCCAGGATGTGACCGAAGGGACCGTCGTGGCCCAGGAGCGGTGTGGCGCGCGCCATGTTGGTCCCCACGGTGACCGCCCAGAAACCGAGTTGATCGTCGGGCAGCAGGTATCCGGTGAAGCTGAGCAGGAGGGTCAAGACCAGCAGCAGCACCCCCACCACCCAGTTGAATTGCCGCGGCGGTTTATACGATCCCGTGAGAAAGACGCGGAACATGTGCAGCTCGACCATGATCACCATCAGGTGCGCGCCCCAACGGTGCATGTTGCGCAGCAGCTTGCCGAAGGGCACGTCGTGTTCGAGATACAGGATGTCGCGGAAGGCCACGACCTTGGAGGGGTGATAGTAGAACATGAGCAGCGTGCCGGTGAACACCAGCGTGATATAGACGTAGAACGTCATGCCGCCCATACCCCAGGTGTAGTTGTAAGCCACCGCGTCGCGATTGATTTTGGCCGGATGCAGGTGCAGGAAGACGTTGGAGAGTACGCCCAGGGCGCGGCTGCGCGGCGTTTCGTCGTGCTTGACGCGCAGCACCGATTTCCAGAGGTCGGTCTTTTCGGGCTGCTTGAGCGCTTTGAGCTCTTCCGCCGCGCGCGCGCGCACGATTTTGCCGCCTTCCAGCAGCGCGGTTATTTTGCCTTTGCCATTGCCTCCGTTGGAGGCGGCGGGCGTTCCAGTGGATGCGGGCGCTCCGTTTTTTCCGTCTGTTTCAGCCATGATTACACCTCACACATTGCGCAGGATTGCGCCTTCATCGCCGAACTGCGAGGGCTCGCCCTTGGGCCACCGATAGACGTGACTCAGATCCACGACGATCTGGCCTTCGGGATCGAGTTCCACGTGGGCGCGGTCCATGGGCCGGGGCGCCGGGCCTTCAAAGTTGATGCCTTCCGGATCGTACCCGCTGCCATGACACGGGCACTTGAATTTGTTTTCGCTGGGCTTCCAGTCCGGGGTGCAGCCCAGGTGCGTGCAGATGGCGGAGATCACGAAGATACCCTCGGTGTTGCGCACCACCCAGATGCGGTATTGATTTTGGAACTTGGTGTCCACGCCGAAGCCGAAGTCCGACGGATATCCGATGCGGAAGCGGGTCTTGGGCTCGTAGAGGGCGCGCGGGAAGAAGAAGCGCAGGAACATCAGGAAGTTCACGCCCAGCACGCCCAGCACCGAGGCGATGACGAAGCGGCGCCGGCGGAGGACCACTTTTTGCGGATCGGAATCCGCGGGATCGGGATCTTTGAGAATCTTGAAAAGCGCTTGAGATAGCGAGAGTTTCGACGGTGGCGGCGGGGGTGTCTTCCCCGCTGGAGATTCGGGGGTCGGATTTGCCATTACTTTCCTCTGGACCGGGATTGGCCGGCCGTGCCTTGATGCATAGCGAGTTGCAGGGACCCGGTGGACGACGCTGGTTCTGCCAGCCGCAGGAATGGCGACTCCCTTATAGAGAGTATGGAAAGCCTGGTTTATTAGTAATTGGGGGCCCTATAAAATCGCTGCCAAAGAGCCGCCCTCTCCCCACTACGCTGACATCCCTCAGCGTCGCATCCCGAGTGCTCCTCAAATATTACCCAGTGAACATCTTACACCCGTTGCGGAATTTTGCAAGTGGCACGGCGAAAAAAGCGGCACGGGAGCAGGTATCATGGTCCATTGACTCTTTGGCGCCATGGGCGACACACGCTTGCTCCGATCATAGTGGCGCTGTTTCTGGCCGGCTGCAAGCCGCCTGAACAGCCTGCGGTCACGTCCATTGTAGGAGCGGTTCTGATCGATGGCACGGGCGGACCGCCCATATCCGATTCGGTGGTAACGATCGAGAACGGGCGGATTCGCGCGGTGGGCTCGCGCGTGAGTTTGCCGGTGCCGGCGGAGGCTGAGAAGATCGATGGCGCGGGGAAGTTCGTAGCGCCTGCCCCGATCGATGTGTTGCGCCGCAACGCCGGCTCAGGAAGCGCGGGATATACTGTGGTCCGGCCGGGCGATCCCGACTCCGTCCTGGAGCAGGCACGGCGGGACCGGACGCCGCTATTTGCCGACATCTACTCCTTGCGCGACGCCCGCATCATGGTAGACCGCGGCGTCACGGGATTCCTGCACATGATCCGGGATACCGAGGCGATCGATGCGGTGTTCGTGGCGCGGCTGCGGGATCTGCGGATTGTCTTCGTACCGATGCTGGCTGAAGAACGCATCCCGGCGGCGTTGGCTCTGGCAAAACGCAATACCAAACGCCTGGCGGATGGCGGCGTGCCTATCGCGGTGGGATCGGGCAGCGATCCGTACCGCGAAATGGATTTGCTCGTGGAAGCCGGCCTTTCGCCGGCGGACGTGCTGGTGGCGGCAACCCGCAATGGCGCGGCGGCGCTCGATGCTCTCGATCGGGAGGGGACCGTCGAGCCGGGCAAGCGCGCCGATCTTCTGGTGCTGTACGCCAATCCGGTGGAAGATATTCGCAATTTGCGGAAAGTCGAGCGGGTCATGCGGGCGGGACTGTGGATCGAGCGAGACGTGCCTCGCAAAGCTCCGTGACAGATGCGGGGCTGAGAGCCCCGCGCAGGCCGGGGGCCTGCCCCACAACTAAAAGCGGGTGACCTCGGTGAAGTGGAAGTCACGGACCTTCATGGCCGGGACTACCATGTCGAAGGCCTCTTCGCCGGATGCGCGCTCTTCCGGCGACAGCGCTTCGACATTGGAAAGCATCTCTGGCAGGGCTTGATTGAAGCGGAAATTGCGCACCCCGCGGCTGACGTGGCCGTCTTCGATGAGGAACGTGCCGTCGCGGGTCATGCCGGTCATGATCTTCTCGTAGGGATCGACCTCGCGGATGTACCAAAGGCGCGTGACGAGGATGCCGCGCGCGGTGGAGGCGATCATGGCTTCGATGGGCGTGGCGCCACCCGCGATCACGATGTTCATGGGCGCTTCCCCGGACTCGTTGGGCAGCGGGAAGCCGTGGCCGGTTGGCTGGACACCGGCGGCGTGCGCGGCCTGGCGGCAAAAGGCCACATCGCGCACCACGCCCTGGTCCACGAGCGCGAACTTGCGCCGCGGCAGGCCCTCACCATCGAAAGGCGCGCCCGCTTGCAACGGGTGATAGGCATCGTCGTAGATGGCGATGTTGTCGCCGAACAGCTTCTGGCCAATGCGGTCGCGCAGGAAGCTGCGGCCGTCGGAGATGGCGGTGGCGCTGAAGTCGCCGAACATCTGGCCGACGAGGTCCAGGACGGCGGCGGGCTCCAGGATTACGGTGTAAGCGCCGGGCGGCAGTTCGACAGGCTCCCGCGAAAAGTGCGCTTTGCCGGCAGCGGCGCGGGCCATGGCTACGGGGTCCAGGTCGTGGTACGAGCAGGCGCTGCCTTTCGCCCAGCCCGAACTGTCGACCGCCATGGCGGTGATGGAGAAGTTGGCCATGGTCTCGGGGTAATAGGCGAAGACGCCGCGCGAGTTCAGCAGCGCGAAGACGGCTTCGGAGGTGGAGTAGATGCCGGCGGCGTTCTGGCCGGCTTCTTCGACTAGCGCGATGGCCTCGGCAACGGCTTCGGCGCGATCGGTGGGGGTCACGCTCGCGGTGGCCTCGTGCCAGCGAGATACAGGTGGCGCAGGCGCGGGATCGGTTAGCGGCAGGAGGGCGGGGTCGGGTTCCTGCAGCTTTGTCAGGGATACGGATTCTTCTACGACCTGGCGGATGGACGCGTCGTCGAACTGGTTGGTGGTGGCGCGTGCGGTGCGCCCGTCGATCTGCACGCGCACCGAAAGATGGCAGCTTCGCTCGGCCACGTTCTGATGGATGGCGTTGTTGGCGAAGCGCGTGAGCGCGCTGGATCCGGCGGCTATGATGGCCTCGACGTCGGCGATGCCGAGCGCGCGGGCCGCATCCGCGACCTGGTCGAAAATCGCCTGGCAGCGCGCGGGTTCAATCGGCATACGCGCCCCCAATCTTGATGCGGCTGAAACGCGCTGGACTTGCGCCGTGGCCGGTGCCCATGATCTGTTCCGGCTGCCCCTTGCCGCAGTTGGGCGTGCCCCAGAGCATCCAGTGCTGGGGTCCGGCAATGGCCGCGCAGGCGTTCCAGAACTCCGTCGAGATGCCGCTGTAGCTGGGATTCTTCAGCATGCGGACGCGCTTGCCGTTGCGGATCTCCCAGCCGATCTCGCAGCCGAACTGGAAGTTGTAGCGCTTGTCGTCGATGGACCAGCT
>PMVV01000137.1 GCA_003166475.1 Bryobacterales bacterium
CCCAAGCCGCAAATGGAGTTGGTCATCGTGCTCCCGCAGGCCGGTTAAGTTCTAGATCAGCGGATCAGCACGAAAACCAGGATCACGATAAGCACCAGCAGGAAAAATCCACCCAGGATGAGGATCAGCGGCAAATACGACTTGTCCGCTTTGGGGGCCGGAGCGGGCGTCTTGGTCGGCATCGCGGGCGGCCCGGCTGCGAACATCTGAGTGAATTCACTGGGCCCTGACGGGGCCCGGGGCGGCGCGGGCACCGAGCGCCTGGAGAAGGCCCCCGTCGCAGCGCCGCCTTGCGGCAAAGGTGCCAGGGGCGGCGCCGGGGCCGCGAGGCTTTCCGACGGCTCTGGGTCGGTTGCGAACATGCGCGTGAATTCGCCGGGTGCTTGCATCGGCCGGCCTGGCGGAGGCAGGGGCGCCGCCGGCCCTGGCAGCCGCACTTCGCGAGGCGGCGCCTCGGCGAACTGACCCGCCTGCATCATGCGGTCGAACTCGCTGGCGCTGGGCTGGGGTGCGGCCGCCGGCCGGGCGCGCAGTGGCTCAGGGGCCAGCGGCGATTGCATCATCCGCGTAAACTCCCCGGGGGCGGCGGATCGCGGTGGTTGTGCGGGTGCTGGCGGCGGGACCGGGGCGGGGGATTCATTCGCCGCCGACGTGCTGGGCGCGGCTGGGGTTGGAGTCTGAAACATACGCGTGAACTCGCCGGGTTCCGGCGCGGCCGGTGCGGGCGTTTGCGGTAGCGGCGCCGCGGAGCGTAAGATGCGCGTGAACTCGCCGGGCTCAGGGGCAGGCGGCGGTGGTGCTGCGGCGCGCAATATGCGCGTAAATTCCCCTGGCTCTGGCGCGTCCGGTGGAGGCGCTTGCGGCCCAGCCCGTGTCGTGGCAGGCGGTGCCGGTGGCGGCTCGACCGCCGCTGACTGCAAGGTGCGCGTGAACTCCCCTGGCTCTGGTGCGTCCGGTGGAGGCGCTTGCGGCGGTACTGGTGGCGGTTCGACCGCCCCGGCCCGCAATATGCGCGTGAACTCCCCTGGCTCCGGCGTGGCCGGTGGAGGCGCTTGCGGCGCAGCCGGTGTCGTGGCAGGCGGTGCCGGTGGCGGCTCGACCGCCGCTGACTGCAATATGCGCGTGAACTCCCCTGGCTCCGGCTCGGCGCGTGGAGGCGCTTGCCGCGCAGCCGGTGTCGCAGCAGGCGGCGCCGGTGGCGGCTCGACCGCCGCTGACTGCAAGGTGCCCGTGAACTCCCCGGGCTCCGGCGCGGCCGGTGGAGGCGCTTGCGGCGCCGGTGGCGGAGACGCCGCGGAACGCAACATGCGCGTGAATTCCCCAGGCTCCGGCTCGACGGGTGCGGGCGTCGCAGTGGAAGCCGGAGGCGCCGCGGAGCGGAACATAAGCGTGAATTCGCCCGGCTCCGATTCGACTGGCGCTGGGGGTTGCGTCGCTACCGGCGGCGTTGGTGGCGGGGCTGAGCGCAACATTCGGGTGAACTCTCCTGGCTCGGGCGCGGCCGGTGGTGCCGGCGCCATCTGGTCCAGCCTGGGCGCCAACATTTGAGCGGTCGGCAGATCGTCCTGCATCGGCGGGCGCTTGACCTGCTCCGGAGCCGGTCGAGGAGCGGACGCGGCGCTCGTTGGCGGCTCCGCGATTACGGCCGGGATTCTCCAGACCCCCCTATGCGCGGTGCTCTTGACTGGTGTAGGCGAAGGGGGTTCGGACTTGGCCGCAGCAGCCAGCCACTCCCGCAACTTCACGGTCCCCGGCAATATGTCCGTGACCACATAGGGAATGCCTTCGTGATCGCCTTTGTCCAGCACGCGCCGCTGTTGCACGGCGGGAAGCTTGTCGATGGTTGCCAGCAGTTCCAGGCTTTCCGGGGTGTAACCGGCTGCTAGCAGATGCACCAGCACATCGCGGCCCGATGCAATTTCTCTGCCCGGCAGCGCGATTTCATGGTCGCCGCCGCGCAGGGCCAGCAGTTCGTATTTGTCGTGGAAAATCATGCAAGTTCCTTTGCCTGGCGGCGACTCGTTGGCGCCAACACACTATATGATGTCACCCGTATCCTGACAGTTCAATACCGCAAGCGGCGATTCTCACTTATGGTACAGTATTTGGGGCTAGCCGCCCGCTTATGAAGTTTCTTTCCAGAGTGGTCTGGTCGGAGGGCATGTACCTGGGGCCTCAGCACTTTCAGTCCCAGAGCCGCTACTTCGAAGACTCCATCCAATTTGCAATCTCCTCACTCTGGTGTCAGCCTTACGGACTGCTCGGATGCGGCCTGGACGAGGAAGCGCTCAGAAACGGAACGCTCGCCGTGGTGCACGCTCGCGGCGTCTTTCCGGACGGTATGCCGTTTCTCATGCCGGAGTGCGATGCGGTCCCGCCGCCGCGGCACATCGCCGACTTGTTTCCTCCAACCCGGGACCGCCTCACGGTCGCGCTCGCCGTGCCCGAGCGCAGGCCGCAAGGCTTGAGCACGGCGCTTGCAGGCGCCGCCGATCATGCCAGATTCGTGGCCGAGACCCGCATCCTCCGCGATGAAACCACCGGCGGGGACGAACGGCCCGTCCAGATTGGCCGCAAGAACATCCGCTTGCTGTTGGATCTCGAGCCGGCGGAAGGGATGGTCACGCTGCCAGTGGCCCGCGTGATGCGCGATGGCGCGGGACACATCGTCTTCGATCCCGACTTTATCCCGCCCTGCCTGCAGATCAGCGCCAGCGAACGGCTCATGCTGCTGCTCGGCCGGCTGGTTGGGATTTTGGAAGAGAAGAGTTCTACGATCGGCGGAGCGCCGGCATCCCAGGGCGATTTCTCGCCGCGCGACATCGCCAATTTCTGGCTCCAGCATGCCGTCAACTCGGCCCTGGCGCCGCTGCGCCATCTCTGGATTTCCAAGCGCGGCCATCCCGAGGAACTGTTCGTAGAGTGCTCGCGTCTGGCCGGCGCGCTGTGCACCTTCAAGCTCGATTCGCACCCGCGCACCCTGCCGCTTTACGATCACGAGCGCCTCAGCGAATGTTTCGAAGCCCTCGACAGCCATATCCGCACGCACCTGGAAACCATGGTGCCCACCAACTGCGTCTCCATTCCGCTGGAGAAAATGAGCGATTGTTTCTATGAAGGCGAGGTGAGCGACACGCGCTGCCTGGGGCGCGCTCGCTGGTTCCTGGGCATTCGCGCCAACATCGGCGAAGCCGAAGTCATCAACCGGACCACTCAACTGGCGAAGGTCTGTTCGGCGAAGTTCGTAGGCGAACTGGTGAAGCGGGCCGTCGCGGGACTGACGCTGACCCATCAGCCGGTGCCCCCATCCGCTATACCCGCCAAGCTGGAAATGCAATACTTCAGCATTAATCGTTTCGGTCCTTTTTGGGACCACATTGTGCAGACCCGGCGGGTGGGGATCTATATCCCCGGTGACTTGCCGGATCCGGACGTAGAGTTATTGGTCATCTTGGAAACCTAAGGACTGCCCCTATGACACAAGTGCCTGCCGCTCAGCCGGCGCCTTCCCGGCCGGAGAACCTGGCCCTGATCTTTCAGGAACTGTTTACCGCGATTGTGCGCCTGCGCTCCAATCGCCAGGCAGTCTCCGATGCCGAGTCTTTCCGTCATCATATCCGCGAAGCGGTCAAGACCGCCGCGCAGGAGGCTCGCAACCGGGCCGGTTATTCGACCGAAGATATTCGCAAAGCTACCTTGGCAGTGGTGGGCTTCCTGGATGAAACCATTCTCAACTTACAGAGCCCCTTATTTGCCAACTGGCCGCGTCAGCCATTGCAGGAAGAGTTGTTCGGTACGCACATGGCGGGCGAAGTCTTTTTTCAGGACTTACAGGAACTGCTGGGGCGCAACGATTCCGAGGAACTGGCGGACGTGCTGGAAGTACACTATCTGTGTCTGTTGTTGGGGTACGGCGGCCGTTACAGTATCGGCAACCGCGGAGAACTGCAGTCCATCATAGGCGCGACGGCCCGGAAAATCCAACGTATCCGCGGCGATTTCGCGGGACTCTCGCCGGCCTGGCAGCCGCCCGCGGAACAGATCAAAAAGGCCCAGGACCCCTGGTCCCGGCGGCTCCTGATTGGCGCGGTTGCGTGTTTCGCCCTGGGTGTAGTGCTATTCGCCGTCTACAAACTGCTGCTTGGATCCGGGGCTTCCAGCCTGCAGACGATGGTGTCCTAGTATGTGCCGCCAATTCACAGAGGACTAAAGCGATGCGCAAGGTAGTTCTTATAGTCATACCCATATTGCTCGCCTACCTGCTCCTGACTTTCTTTACCGGGAGTCTCTTTGGGTTGCAGGGTTCCAAGTTATGGATTCTGCGCGGCGCACTGTGGATAATCGGGATCGCGGCAGCGGCCGTGGTGGTGTGGTTCTTCTGGGACAAGAACAAGAAAGAGAAGGCCGCCGCGGCGGCCGCCGAAGAATCGCCCACCGGCGGCGAGGAGATTGCCGTGCTGCTGCGCGATGCCGAGAAAAAACTAGCGTCCGCACAACTCGCCAAAGGCGCGCGCATCGGGAATCTGCCCGCCATCCTTCTTCTCGGAGAAGCTTCCAGCACTAAGACCACCACCATGCTGCATTCCGGCCTGGAACCGGAGTTGTTGGCCGGCCAGATTTATGAGCATGGCAATGTCACTTCCACTCGCACCGCCAACTTATGGTATTCGCACCAAACTATTTTTGTGGAAGCCAGCGGCAAACTGCTGAACGACGAGCGCGGCCGAACGTACCTGACGAAACACTTGCAGCCGCGCAAACTAGGAGCGGTGGTGGGCTCCGGCGGGCAGGCGCCGCGCGCCGCGCTGGTGTGTGTGGAGATCGAGCGCATCTCGGCGGGCGGACAAGCTATGGCTTCCACCGCTCGCAACCTGCGGGCCAGGCTCGGCGAGATCGCCCAGTCGTTCGGCATCCAGTTGCCTGTTTACGTACTCTTCACTAAGACGGACCGGTTGTCGTTTTTCGCCGACTTCGTGCGCAACCTGAGCAATGAGGAAGCTGCGCAGCCGCTAGGCGTGACGCTGCCCATTCCGGGGGCGGTTTCGGGAGTCTGGGCCGAAGAACAAACCGGACGCCTGGCGGGCGTTTTCGACCAGATTTTCCGGGCCTTATGCAGTGCCCGCCCGGAGTTGCTGGCGCGGGAGAACGATGCCGGCAAACTGCCGGGCACTTATGAGTTCCCGCGCGAATTCAAGAAGCTGCGCGGGTCGATGGTGCAGTTTCTCGTGGACCTCTGCCGGCCCAGTCAGTTGACCGTTGGCCCGTTCTTGCGCGGCTTCTACTTTTCCGGCGTGCGGCCGGTGATCGTGCAGGAGACCGCGTCGGCTCCCGAGCCTACCGCGGAAGCGCAGAGCCGGCGGGATGCCCCCGAAGCCACCGCGATGTTCCGCGTGCCTGCCGGCGGCCTGGCTGCGTCCGCCGCGCCGCGGCCACGCACAACCGTTTCGCGCAAGGTCCCTCAGTGGCTGTTTCTCACGCATTTTTTCAACCACCTTCTGTTAGCCGACCGCGTGGCCATGGGCGCCAGCGGCTCCAGCGCCAAGGCCGATACGTTGCGCCGGATCCTGCTGATCTCGGCGGCGGTGTTCTGCCTGGTTTTCTGCATCGGATTCACGGTTTCGTTCTTCTTAAACAGAGGGCTGGAGGGGCAAGTCCAGGAAGCGCTCCAGGGCACCACCGCGACGCCTGCCGCGGGCAGCCTGGCCACCGTGGATTCGCTGCGCCGCCTGGAAGCTCTGCGCCAATCGCTCGAGACGCTGACGGACTACAACCGGGAAGGCGCGCCGTTGCGCTATCGCTGGGGTCTGTACGCGGGCAACGATCTATATCCCGATGTCCGCCGTCTCTATTTCGCTCGCTTCAGGACGCTACTTTTCGGCCAGACCCAGAATAATCTGGCGGCTTTCCTGAGCGGGCTCCCCGGGGCGCCGGCGCCGCCATCGACGCCCGCCTACGACCAGACCTACGACGCGCTTAAAGCCTACCTGATGACCACTTCGAACCACGACAAGAGTTTGCGCGAGTTTCTATCGCCCGTGCTGCTAAGAACCTGGAACGCCGCCGCCGGGGCGGATCCGGAGCGCCTGCAACTGGCGCAAAAACAGTTCGATTTTTACAGCGACGAACTCAAGGTGGAGAACCCGTTCACCAAGCAGAACGACCAGACAGCGGTTCTCAGGGCAAGGAACTATCTGAAACAGTTTGGCGATCTCGATCGAGTCTATCAGACCATGAAGGCTGGCGCCCCCAAAACCACTGTTAATTTCAACCGCCAGGTTAGCGGTTCGAGAGAGTACTTGGTGGATAGCTACGACGTCGCCGGACCATTTACGAAAGACGGATCGAGGTTCATGATCGACGCCATCCGGAATCCAGGCCGGTATGTGCACGGAGAGGTGTGGGTGTTGGGCGACCAGGGCACGGTCAATACCGATCCCCACGAATTGGTCAGGCCGCTGCTCATCCGCTATGAGGCGGACTTCATCAAGGAGTGGCGCACTTATCTGAGAAGCGGCAGTGTAGTCAGATACAGGGATATCAAGGACGCGTCGGCAAAGCTGAACATGCTCTCCGGAGCCCAGTCGCCGTTGCTGGCGCTGCTGGCGCTGGCTTCGCAGAACATTCTTTGGGACGACCCCGAGATTGAGAAGGCACTGCAACCGGTGAAATACGTGGAGCCGCCCGGAAGCGAACGCTATACCAATCCGCAAAACGAGGAGTACGTCCGCGCGCTGGGCAAGCTGCAAAGCGATGTAGACGCGGTCGCCAGCTCTCCGTCAGGCAACGATGCCGCCGCGAACCAGGCACTCGGCGACGCGCGCGATGCCAAGACCACCACCAACCAGCTCGCCGCGATCAAGTTCAATCCGGATCCGGAGAATCTGGTGCGTACTTTGTTGTTGGAACCTATCACCAACGTGGAGGCCAAGCTGCGAGGAGTGGGCGCGGATGAGTTGAATGCCGGCGGCAGGGGGCTGTGCGGACAGTTTCGCGCGGTGCTGAATAAGTATCCTTTTAACCCGGCGAGCAAGGAAGATGCCAAGGTGGAAGAAGTGAACTCCATTCTGAAGAAGCCCGATGGCGCGCTGTGGAAATTCTATGAAGACAGCCTGAAGAAGTTTCTGACGAAGGAGGGCAACCAATACGTCGCGGTGCAAGGCGCCAGCGTGACACTCGCGCCGCGCTTCGTCGAATTCTTCAAACAGGCCGCGGCATTTTCGGATTTCCTTTATGCCGGCGGGGACCCGCACTTCAGCTATTCGCTCAAGCCCGTGGCTACGGAGACCGTCCAGAAAATCGGTCTCGACATCGACGGACAAAAGCTGGATTATGCCGGCGGGGCCTCCGCGGCGAAGCCGTTTACCTGGCAAGCCGGCGGCGTGCACGGCGCCAAGGGGATTTACGGGGCGGACGGAGTCACCTTTGAGATGCAAGACGGGACGTGGGCCATTTTCCGCATGTTTGCCGACGCCGACAAGGGCCCGGCGTCGGGCGGGGCAGGGGAGTACGACTGGATCATCCGTCAGGGCAAAGCAGGCGCTCCGTCGATGGTCAATGGAAAGCCGGTGACCGTGCGGTTGGAACTGGAGATGACGGGTCCGCCGGTGTTCCAGAAGAGCTTCTTTTCTCATTTGGCCTGCGTGTCGGAGGTGGCTAAGCCGTAACAGTCATGCTCAAAACTTCATATGCTTCCGTGGTTCTCGACGTGGACCCCGAGGCTCAACCGCTGCCGGTTGAGCCGCGCTCGGACACACCTTTCCGCATCTTGCTGCTCGGCGATTTCAGCGGCCGCCGCAATCGCGGGGAGCCGCCGCCGGAGCGCTTGCGACCCTACCTGATCGATCGCGACACGGTCGACGAGGTGCTGTTCCGCATGCGTCCGGCCCTGGAGTTCGGCGAACCGGGCCGCGGCGCGGTGCTGCGCTTCCACGAACTCGAGGATTTTCATCCGGACCAGATCTATCGCCAGGCGGTCTTCGAGAAGTTTCGCGCGGTGCGGCATCTACTGGCTGCCGAGGCTCCGGCAGCCGCAGTCCCCGCCCCCGCGCCGCCGCGGCCGCCGGACATGCCCGGGCTGACCGGTGGCAGCCTGCTGGACAGCGTGCTGGAAACCACCGAGGGCCAGTCGGCGCGCCAGCCCGACGCATTGCGAGACTTTATCGAGCGGGCGGTCGGGCCGCACACGGCGCCACGCGAGGATCCGGGGCTCGCCCGAAAAGCCGCGGAGGTGGCCGAAGAAGCCGGCAAGGTGATACGCGCTCTGCTGCATCATCGCGATTTCCAGGCGCTGGAAGCGGCGTGGCGAGCTGTCGAGTGGTTGGTGCGGGGCCTGGAAACCGGGCCGCAATTGAAGATTTACGCGCTCGATATCTCCAAGGCCGATCTGACCGGCAGCTTGCGCGAATTGCGCCGCATTCTGGTGGACGAAGCTGCCGCAATTCCGGGCGCCGAACCGTGGACCTTGGTTGCGGCCAATTTCACTTTCGCGCGGACCGCGAGCGACATCCGCCTGCTTACCGGGCTGGCCGGCGTCATGCGCGCGGCCGGCGCGGTCTTCCTGGCGGAAGCCGATCCGGGCGAAGCGGAGTCTCCCGATGCGGAGCGCCTTTGGCAGGCGTTGCGAGATTCGGCCCAGGCATCCTCGATCGGGCTGGCGCTCCCGCGCTTCCTGCTGCGCCTGCCCTATGGCGAAAAGACCAACACCATCGAGAGCTTCGCCTTCGAAGAGATGCCCGGCACGCCCGATCACCACCACTATCTGTGGGGCAATCCGGCCTTCGCGTGCGCCTGCCTGCTAGGCCAGGCATTCAGCAGCGATGGTTGGGGTATGCGGCCCGGCACGCATGCCGTGATTGCGGGTCTGCCCCTGCACTCGTACGAATCGGAGGGAGAACAGCGGCTCAAGCCCTGTGCGGAGGTGCTCCTGTCAGAGGCGGATGCCGATTGGATTCTGGAGCAGGGCTTCATGCCTCTGGTCTCCATCAAGAATCGGGATACCGTCCGCCTGCTGCGTTTTCAGTCCATCGCCCAGCCGCTTGCGCCGTTATCGGGTGCCTGGACGTAGTGCGCCACGCAGAACTCCCGGCAACCGCTCCCTTACGGTCGCGGCTCGGTAAGTCGCGTTGATTTCGAATAGTCGCGTTGATTTCGAATAGTCGCGTTGATTTTCGCAAGGTTTACTGAGCCGCGCGCGTCAGCAAGCGGACCGTAGATCGAAGGAAAGCTTCGGGGTGTATACTGGAAGGAACCTTGCACCTAAAATGGGAATCCAGCGGCACCAAAACGGAAATCCAGGTTTACGTTACAGAAGCATTGGGTACAAAATAGACAGATGTCTCCAGGGACCAAAATAGGGCGATACCAGATTGAACGCGAGTTGGGGCATGGCGGCATGGGTACCGTGTTTCTGGCGGAAGATCCCGTGATTGGCCGGCGCGTAGCTCTTAAATTGATCCGGCTGGACGATTCGGGTTCAGCCGAACAACAGCGCATGCTGGCCCAGGGCTTCCTGAAGGAAACCCGCCTGGCAGGCGTCTTGCATCACCCCGGAGTGGTCGGAGTTTTCGATGCGGGCAAGCAGGACAACCTGGCCTACATCGTGATGGAGTTCATCGACGGGCAGACGCTCGATGGGATGCTGCACTCCGAACCGCGTCCCGAGCTTGCGACACTGCTGGACGTCTGCCGGCAGGCGGCCGGCATCCTGGACTACGCGCACGCGCACGGCGTGATTCATCGGGACATCAAGCCCACGAATGTGCTCGTGCAACACGACGGCGCAGTGAAGATCTGCGATTTCGGAATTGCGAAAGTCATGCAATCCACGGAATTCACGCTCACGCAGACCGGCATGGCTGTGGGCACACCGGAGTTCATGTCTCCGGAGCAGGTTCTGGGGCAGCCGCTGGACGGGCGGTCCGATCAGTGGTCGCTGGCTGTGGTGGCCTACGAGTTGGTCACTGGCGTGAGGCCGTTCCGCGCCGAGAGTTACACACAGGTGATGGCGCGGATCATGACCCTGGATCCGGAGCCTGCATGCCAACATAATCCGGCCTTGCCCAAGGCAGTCGACGCCGTGTTCGCCAAGGCGCTCGCCAAGAAGGCGCCGGACCGGTTTCCTAATTGTTTCGAGTTCGTGGAAGCCTTGGAGAGGGCTTGCCTCGGGGCGTCGGCACCGGCGCCAGCGGCCCAAGCGCCTTCGATTCGAACGCCTGCGGTGCCCACGCCCGCGCTTCCGACGCCGCCGGTTCCCACGCCAGTGGTCCCTGCAGTGGCCGCCGATACGAAAACGCCGGTCAGTGAGCCGCCGCGCAAAACGGGCTCCCCAACGAAGCTGATCGCGTGGGTGGTAATCGTGCTTGCCATCGTGGGCGGAGCAGCGTGGTGGCTACTGTTCCATCACTCACCACCGGCCCCGGCTGAAACGGTCGAATCGCCGGTTTCCCCAAGTCCGCCGCCATCCAAGCGGCCGCCCGCGGTACGCGCAGCGAGCCCGGCTGCCACGCTGACTCGACCCGCGACTAGCCAGCCTGCGGCCAGCGGACTGGCGGCGGCCGAAAGCCATGCGGTGCGGCTGGTGACCGTGCCCGAGGGCGTGGCGGTGACCATCGACAATAAGCCCGATGCGGTCTGCCAGTCTCCGTGTAACATGGACTTGACCGCCGGAAAGCACACCCTGCAGGCGAATAAGGACGGATATTACCGACTGGTGAAAGATTTCGAGGTCGATGGACAGCAGCCGGAGATCACTTTTACGCTAGTCCAGATTACGGGTTCGGTGTGGATCGAGTCCGAGCCCGCCGGCGCATCCATTTCCGTGGACGGCACGCCGCGTACCGAGGTCACACCCGCAAAAATTGTCTTGCCTGTGGGCCAATACAAGGTCAAGTGGACCAAAGAAGGATACGAGCCCTTCGAACACGAGGTGACGGTTAGCGCCGGTCTCTCGCAAATCAAGCCTACCCTCGCGAAATCCTCGCATTGAGCGCCGCGCCGGAACCTTGTTAGGATTGTCGATCAAAATGAGAATTCCGGCTTGCACCTAGATTAGCGTGGGGCAGGCCATCGTTTTTCGTGGCCTGCCGAGTTCGAGCACGGTACGCAGACGACAAACAACGATCGTCTGCGCCACGCCGAGCGTTGTCGATTCAGGGCAGGTCGTGGCCGGACGTCGTAATGGTGAAGCGCCCGTGCTTCACCCCCTTGATCGCGATCAGCGCGTTCGACAGCTTCTGCACCAGCGCGGCTTTCCCCTTGACCAGCACCACTTCCAGACAATTGTCGTGATCCAGATGCACGTGCAGCGCGGAAAGCACGGCGGCGTGATAGTGATGCTGCAACTCGGTGAGTCTTTCGGGAAGAAGGCGCGCGTGGTGGTCGTAGACCAGGGTCACCGTCCCGAAAACCTCGGAATCCGACGACTTCCAGGTCTCCTGGACCAGCTCATTGCGGATCAGGTCGCGGAACGCCTCCGAGCGGTTGGTGTAGCCCCGCTGGGCGATGAGCTTGTCGAACTTTTCCAGGAGATCGCCGCTGATGGCCACGCCAATTCGACAAAGGTCGGTCATAATGTTTGTCCTTCATTAGCATACATCGCGCACCCCATCCAAGCCAGCTCCGTGATACGTACTTGAAAACAGTAGCACTGGCTGATAGTATTACAAATACGTATTTGTTGCTACGAACGGAAAAAATGTCCTGGCTGGCAGGAATTTTCGGGTTCATTTGCCTGGTCGCGTCCGCCGGCGCAGCCACGGTTTCCGGCCGCCTCAGCGATCCTCAGGGCAAGGCGGTGGCGGAGGCGGGCGTGTCGCTCCGCTCGCCGAACGCGGCGGCGCAGGAAACCCGGACAGACGACCAGGGCAATTTCTCGTTTGCGGGCATCACGCCCGGCAACTACAAGCTCGAAGTCCAGCACGTGGGCTTCGCCGATCTCCGGCAGACGGTGCGCGTCGAGGATGACCTCCAACTTGACCTGCGATTCGAATTAGCGGCCCAGTCCCAGGTGGTCGACGTGACGGCCGATCTGAAAGACATCGGCGTCATGTACCCCGATCCGTCCGAGCGCGTCAACGTCCGCGAAGACACCCTGGACGCCAACCCAGGGCGGCCCGGCGCTCCCGTCTCCATTCCGGGCCTTCCCGTCGAGACCGCTTCCGGCGGCATCAAAGCCCCGCAGTACTTCGCGCCGGGTGTGGCCGGCGATCACGGCGAGCCCATCGCGCAATACTTCCAGGTTGGCGACTACCTGGCGCCGAACAATTTATCCGCCAACGCGCATGGCAACGGTTACTCCGATCCCAACGCGATGGTTCCGGCCATCATTGAGACCGTCGAAACCGATGGCGGCGCTTTCAACGTGCGCGAAGGCAACCACGCGGTGAATCTGGCCGCCATCTACGGCTTCCACGACCGCCTGGATCCTTTCGTCACCTTGACGGGCGACTACCGCGACATCGATCTGGCCGCGGGCTGGAGCCCCGCCGATCCCAGCACACGCGCCTGGATCGCAGTCGAGGCATCTTACGGCAACGGCTTTCTGGACAGGCTGGAGCACAGCCAGCAATACAAGCTCCCCGGCTACCGCGTATTCGACATGGGCGCGCCCAGGCTGACGATGTTCG
>PMVV01000042.1 GCA_003166475.1 Bryobacterales bacterium
GGCGGAGTCCACACCGCGACCGACGTGGTGAAGGCCATGATGGCTGGCGCGAAGGTCGCTATGATGACTTCCGCGCTGCTGAAGAAGGGCATCAGTTATCTGGATACTATGCTGACCGAGTTACTCATCTGGCTGGGCGACCACGAGTACGATTCGATTAAGCAGATGCAGGGGAGTATGAGCCGCAACGCGGTGCCGCAGCCGCAGGCGTTTGAGCGGGCGAATTATATGAAGGTGCTGAGTTCTTACGCGATGCAGTAAGAGGGGGGCAGGCCCCCGGCCTGCGCGGGGCTCTCAGCCCCGCTCCCCGCGAGCGAAGCTCGATTGACCCCGAGGGACGACGCCTCNNAAAGGGATGCCTCCCGACATGCAGCCCAGCTCGAAATGCACGCTCCCCGGATGATGTCGTTGCCAGATCACCCGGCGGCGGTAAGTCGAGCCTCTTCCGCGCCGCAGAAACCGCTCCAGACTCGCGTGGCGCTGGGTCCTGCTGCTGGCGGATTGGGCGCAAGATTAGCGGTGCCGCGTGTCACGATGCGGCGCGCGCGCCGTCGATGAGCGGTTCGGCGATTAGCCTCATCTTCTCAAACAAGCTGGCAAAGTATTCCAGAGCTTCATCCTTTTCTTTGAGTTTCACAAGGGTCCCCGGGGTGTTCCAGTCTTGATACTGGGTATCTACGTAGGACCACCATTCCCAGTACCGATTCTGCCCGGCCGCACCCATTCCCTCGTCCATCTTCGCTTTAAGGCTGGGGATATATGTATCCGATGGGTTGCCGTCTTTTACGATGCCGAAAAAGGCCCTCGCGCAATCCGACCGCGCGAAGCAGAGTGAGAAGGCGAAACGACCTTGCCACTGCCGCTTCGATGCTCTGAAGCCGAGCCCCTCAGGCTGAAGCAGAGCGCTGTCAGGAACCCGTGTGATTTCCCATTCGTCGTCGAATTTGCTGCGCAGCCTCTCCTCCAAGGCCGCCTGAAAGTCGCTCGCTATCCCTCGCACAACGTCCGGCCAAGCCTCCTTCACGAGGTATGCAATTCTAAACCCCTTGTCGCGTGGCTGGTCTCGTACGTAATTCATAACCAGCGCCAAGTCTTGTTCACTGAGCATTCCGGTCTCCTTCATCACGTTCACATAGTCGATAAAATCCTTCAAGAAGCTCCGCACCCTGTCAGCGCAACAAGCTTGGCAGCAAGCCTCCAGCCAGTCCTTGATCTCCTTCTTATACGAGATTTTCAGGAACTTGTGTTCGCGCTCAAGCCTGTCCGCCACCTCTCTGTCTGGGCTGTCAAGGTTCCGCCCGGCGTCGGCAGGTAGATAAACCAGCAGGTAGCCGTCGGCGAGTTTATCCAGGTGATCGGAATAGTCCGTGACCCACCCCCGCTGATCCGCAGCCCATAATGGCTTGTTCTCGATGCCGATGGCGAATCGGTTGTCAGGGCGCAGTACAATATCGATTCTCCTCAGCGGACTCGATGCGTACCGCGTGAACTCCTCGCACTTCGGCCTGGGAGCGTTTTGGACAATCGCCAGGTGGTCCAGGTTGACGATCTTGAGGAAGCACCTCAGAAAGGCATCGCCCTGCCCGTGGGTCCCGTTCGGATCGAGAAGCTCACGGATTATTGATGATAGCGTTACCTCGCGGGAAAGCCAGCGAAAGACGTTGAATCGATTTGCGGACTGCCGATCAAGTTTCGCTGCCTCGTCCAATCCGGAGTTCAGGTCGTGGAAGAAGGTCCCGAGTTCCTCGTTGCTCACCGTCGTCATGCTGCTCACCTCCATCGGCCCAGCCCGGTGCCAAGCCTCGTAATTCCAGCGTCTAGGATCTCATTGCCCGAATATAGCACTTTCCTTGTACGGCGGCGCAATCGTGGCCGCGCCGCCGATGCTTCCCGGCTCGATAACTACGACGGGACGCGAGGTCTGACTTCAGCGGTGGCCGGATCCCCCGCAGCGCCGAACCCCACCTCCCTCGCCGTCGCCATCACCAGAAACTCACTCGCCTCGCTTCTTACACGCCTCAAGCCCGCAAGCAGGTCATCCAATCCGATCTCTCCACCGCGCGCGAAGGTCATCTGGCCCGCCAGGATATACGCCTCCCGGATCTGCGCAAACGAAAGTCTGTCCGCGTGCGTTGCAGCCTCCGCGATTGCGGCGGCGTCCAACGCGCCACCGGTCAAGCGCTCCAGATAGATCCGCCGCAGCGGCAGTGACGGCGGCGGGAACGGCGCCAGGCGGTCGAAGCGGCCAGGGCGCCGCAGAATGGCAGGATCCAAACGCGCCGGGTCATTCGCCGTCGCTACCACCACCACGCCATCACGGCTCCCGAAGCCGTCCAGGCAACCTAACAGGTGCTGCAGAGTGATGCGCGGACGATGGGGCCCGCCATCGTTCTGCCATGATACCCGGTCCAGGTCTTCCATGATGATGAGTGAGGGCGCGTGGTTGCCCGCGACCTGGAACAGATGAGTCAGTGCATCGTTGGGCAGTTCATCGTTGCAGAAGTCAATCGTGAAAGAGTCGACATCGGGATGGCACGCCATAATCCGCGCCACGGCGGTCTTCCCGTTTCCAGGCGGGCCGTAGAGAAGATAGCCCCGCCGGTAGGGCAAGCCGCGCGCCCGGAACCACTCTTCTCTCTGGAAAAACGCTTCGAAATCGTCGCGCACCAAGCGGTTCAGACACGGGTCCAACACAACCGAGTCCCAGTTATAGCCATTTTGATCTAGCGGCAGATCTTGGCCGCCGGGCGAGACGATGCGCCTTGGCGACTCGACACCCCGCAGGAGATTTAGTACCGCGGCGGCTTCCTTGCGGTTGACGATGACCCACTGCCGCCAGTTCGACGTCCGCTCGATGTAGGAGACATATGGAATGTTGGCGCTGACAACCGCATGCTCGAGGTCGCGGAACCAAACCGCTATGGGCGTCTCCTTCCAATGCGG
>PMVV01000254.1 GCA_003166475.1 Bryobacterales bacterium
TTGCTGGCGCTATCGATGGCGATACCGCTGATGAAGTCGTTTAAAGCCTCAGTGTGCCCGCCAAGGTACGTGCAGTAGGCCAGCGATACTCCACCGGCGGAAGTGACCGGAGTGAACTTGGCAACGAAGCCGCGGTAAGCCTCCACATAGGTTCCAGTGGGGTCCAGAGGAGCGCCGCTGGGCTGAATGACGCCGGCGGTGGTCGGCAGCTTGCCGGCCGAGGTCTCGCCGATCAGATAGAAGTAGCCGTTGGCATCCACTGCGACCCCGGTGCCCCAAGTGGTGCCGCCGGCGGTGATAGGGCCACCCGGGGGAATTCCGTTCAAGTCGCCGAAGATAGTGGAATACAGCAGTTGGGCGCCGCTGGGATCGAACGCCGCCACGAAGGCGTATTGCGGCGATCCCCCAGCAGTTCTGTCTCCGCCAATTACCGCGCCACTGGTCGTGGGAAAGCACGTTTGGAACGTATAGTCTGTGGAGCAACTCTCCTCCTCGTTGCCGGCAATGTAGGCGCGGCCGGCGCCATCCACGGCAATGGCAGTTGCGTACGCATACGCGTAGCCACCAAGAAATGTCGAGTAAACCAGGCCCGTTCCGGTGGAATTCAGCTTGGTCACAAATGCGGAGATGTTACTGCCGTAGCAGGTTGGAGTATAGGGCGGCCCTTTATCGCTAGGATCTGCGTCGCAGACTGTCTCGTACGCTCCGGTGGTTACCGGGAAATTGGCCGAGTTTGTCTGGCCGGTCACGTAGGCATTGCCACTGGAGTCCACAGCTATGGCGTAGACGTAGTCATAGCCGTTGCCGCCCAGATAGGTGGAATAAACCAGCGAACTGCCGTCCGGGCTGAATTTGGTTACAAAAGCGGAAGGCCATAGCCCGGGGCTGACGGGGCTGCCTGCCGGCCCCTTTGCCGGAGGCGCGCTTTGATAAGGGTTCTCGATGGGGAAGTCGATCGAGTAGGTGTCGCCCGCCACATACACGCTGCCCGCGCTGTCCAGGGCGATGCCCTGCGACGTACCGACGTCAAGGTTACCGGGTCCGGTGGTCCACCCTATGTGATCGGTGAGGCTCCCGGCAAGATAACTGGCATAACTGAGCACTGGGTCGACGATCAGCGCTTTGGAATGGTCGTAGCTGCCGAGCCGGAAGCGCACCTCGTTCCCGGCCACGGCGAACGACCCTTCCACTCTGGTCTTCCGGTCTCCATCCAGTTGGTAGAGCGCCGGTTTGTTGAAGCTGGCTGGGCCGTTAGGCGCGGTCAGAGCTAAGTTGCCCTGCGCGTCGACGCTGGCGCGGGCGCCGTCGATCCGCCAGGCGATGCGGCTGGGGTCGGCGCCGGGAGCGACCACAAAGTCGTACTCCAACTGGCGCTGATTCCCGTAAAAGACCAGGTCCACGCCGGGGTAGATCTGGGGGTACCTGACCTTGCCATAGGTGGGGATGCCTGAGCGCCAGTTCTTGGGGTCGTTGCCGATGAAGTAGCTGACCACGCCGGACTGCGGAGCCTGGCCTACTGCGTTGGCCTTGGGATTTGCGCCAGTCAGGCTCATGCGCAGGGTGTCGACGGACGCGGCTGGCGGTTGCCGCTCCAGGTTCAGGACGACCTGGCCCGGAGTGAGGAAGAGCGCGTAGCCGGAACCGCGCGAGAGAAACTGAACCGTGGAGGCCAACTGGCCCTGGTTCGGCTCGAAGCTCAGTGGCACGTTAATGAGCTTGGCTTCGGGGCGGTTCGTGGACGCGGCCGCCGCCTGCCGCCAACCAATGGCGATGGCGATGGAAATTATGGTGAGCGCCGTGACGACTCGATGCGCACGCGCCCGGGTCGCAATCGAAGACCGTTTGCTTGTCATTCTTGCTGTCCCGCTCGGTCATCCCGGAATGGGCAGGCGTTGCTTAGCCAGGATTTCCGCTTTGGGCCTCCTTGCCAGCATTAGAATAACATTATTGGAGGTGATTATCTGTGTATAGCTGCGGGCGGGTCTGGAGACCCGCCGCACGGTCGAAACCCCACCGTAAGTTATTGAGAATTGGAGCGCTGCCAAGAGCCGGCTGAAAGCCGGCTGCGGGCAGGATTGCCCGCCCTCCAACCTGGTGTTCATCACTATTCGTGGGCCGCAGGCCCAGCCTGACAGGCGTGGACGCCCGCCCCGCTACAGGACCCCACTAGTTGGTGATATCGCTGGTGCGGCTTTCCTCACGGATGGACATGTAGGCTTCGTACCACTTCTTCTGTGCGGCGCTGCCGGCGTAGTCCTTGAGGGCGTCCTCGCTGGCGAACTCCATCACGATGACGTGGTTATAGCCCTCCGGAAGCTGCTTCTTGATCGGCTTGGTCCACACGCGGACGATACCGCGGTACTCGGAAGGGAGCGCTTCGGCGCCCTTAATCGCCTTGTCGATCTGCGCCGGCGTGGCATCGGCCTTCCACTTGATCGAGATTACGTGGATCACGGTCTTGGGCGTGGCGTCGGCCGCGAACAGGCTATTGGCGAGCATCAGGGCCGCGGCACAGGCCCCCAGGAACAGTCTTTTGCTCATGGTTTCTCCTCATTGAATATTAGAACATTACGGGAGGGCCTAGCGTGGCTAAAGCCACGCGCGGGCTTAAGCCAGGCTGGGAGCCTGCCCCCACCAAGACGCGACTGGTCTAGTGCGGCATCCAGTATGCGGCGATTTCCGCCTTGTACGCGGTCCCCGTCGCGGACAGTTGGCCGAGTGCCAGGGCCGACTGAAAGGTGGCGGTGACGGCGCTCAGGATGGAACGGTCGCAGGCCTGGTTCTGGGATGCCGTGGCGGCGGGGTAGACCGGCACACAAGGCAGAGACGTGTACGGCTCGTAAGCGTAGAATTCGCCGTCGTTGAAAGCGGAAAGGTACTCGAGCGATCCCTGGTTGGCCATCTCGAAGATGATGGGCAGGTACTGCTGGTCCAGCGGCGCCCAGAAGTTGAACGGATCGCGCGCCGCCACATCCATGAAGCTCTCGCCCACGATCAGCGACTTGTGCGGCCAGAATTCGCAGATGCTGGCGAATTTCCCGGCGGCGTGCACTGCGGCGATCATCTGCATGGACGTACCCAGTTCCAGGGCCATGCCCGAGGCGCTTTGCCCGGTCAGGAAATAGACGTGGTTGTCGATGCCGTCCAGCCCGGTGATTCCCAGCAGGCCCGTGTCGGCGCCCGGCGTGCCCAGGTACTCCTGCCAGTTGGCCTGCCACGTTCCCATGCCCGCTCCCAACTTGACGGTGGAATGCAGCCCCGGCACCTTGGCCGCCGTCAGGTCGTTCACCAACTGCTGCACCATGGCGACGTCCGTGGCGGGGGTGTTGAGTTCCGGACGGTAATCGTCGCGGGCATCCGTGTCCGGCTCCGACTGCACGATCAGGTAGTCCGGCTGCACGTATTGGGCAGTGGTCACGGTGTTGGCACTGCGGCGCTGCTCATAGGTCGCGAAACTGAGCGACTGATAGTAGGCAGTGGGGTTCATGTTCGTGCCTGGGTTGTCTACGGTCAGCAGGGGATTGGCCTCCACGATCATGCGCATAGGCGTGCCGTTAATGTCCTTGCGGCCGTGAATGTCCTGGGCCACCAGCTCGTAGTAGGTCAGGTAGTTTTGGACGGTTTGCTGCGCCTGGGCAGGCGTCTGCCCCAGGAACTCATAGAAGTTCTGGTCGAAGATGGGGAAGCCCAGCGATACCATGACCGCATTCATGCCCAGGGCCTGCGCCGCGTTGAGCTGCTGGTTCACCGCCGTCATGTTCGTGAAGTTGATGCGGATGCCGCCGTTGTCGTTGGCGCCGGTGAGGCAGACTGAGTAATTCACCGGGTACTTGGCGCCGGTCGACTGCGCGTTCACCAGGGTGAAGTCCGTGGCCATATTGGCCTGCACTCCCTGGTAGAGCGACTGGTAAGTGGCGGGCACCCCCGCCGGAACCGGCGCAAAGGTAGTGACGGCGATGGGCGGAGCCTCGGCGGAGTTGTTCTGGCTGCTGTCGAAGGCGGTCACGGTGTAGGTGTGATAGGAGGCCTTCGCCAGGCCGCTGTCCTGGTAGGAAGTCATGCCGGTCACGGCGATCTGTGCGCCGTCGCGATAGACCGCGTACCCGGCCACGTAGCGGTTGGCCGGGTCTCCGCTGCCGAACCAGTTGAAGCTAACCGTGCTGGAGCCGGTGGCCGCCACGCTCAGGTACTGCGGCACGTTGGGCGGGGTGGTATCCGGAGGCTGCAGGGTCGTGCTCTTGCCATAGACGCCATAGTGGACAATCGCGGAGCGCCCGTTGGGGGCCTGGGGGGAGGAGCCGTTGTCGCTGAGGGCCACCGTACACTGGTAAGCGCCGCCCACAGAAGGCACGGTTGCCGAAACAGTCAACATCACGGCACTCTGCCCCACCAGCGTGCCTTGGCTGGGGCTGACCGCGCAATACGCGGCCCCGCTGCCGGAGAGACTGGCACGCCATTTGAGGGTACTGCCGGCGACGGTATTGTTCACCACGACGACCTGGGCAGCCGGGGCAGCCCCTTGGGCCACAGCCGCCATGTACAGGTTGCTCGGAGAGACGTTGAAGGCAGGGGCGCTGGCCGCGTGCATGCCCGGCGGCAGGAGCATAACGGCAATGAGCATGGAGGGCACAGAATTACGAGAGAACGAGATCATAAATTCCTTTAAGTACCGCGCGGCTAAGTATCGCGCGGCGCGCGAGCACCCCGAACCACTCTCTATAAGACGGTGGCCCGAGCCTTGCAAATACCTCATCGGCCGGAAGTCTGCATTGCTGTAGTCGATATTCACTGCAAATTGACTTCTCCCTGCCTCAGCCCCCTTGACACCGCCTCTTCTCCGTATTTAATCGTGTAGATACGCATTGGAGGTGCTCGATGACGCCCGCAGGCGAATTTGTTGGGACTGTAGGCGGGCAGAGCGAGGTAAAATCGATTTGTACGATCCGTGTGGCCCGATCCTGCGAAACTGCGTCACGGCGGATTCGTCATCACAGCGTTTCTGACAAGACAAATCTGGCGATTGGAGCAGCGAAAGAGAATATGGCCGAGTTGAATCTGCAAAGTATTATCGATTTGGCGGAAGCCGACGTGCTTTACCTGAACTTCAAGAAGCCCAGCCACGCCGACAATACCGAGTTGACGGACGACGATGTTCCGATCCGGTACGAGAAGGGCGACGTCGGCGGCGTCACTTTTTTGCACGCAAGCCAGCGATGCACAATTACAGGCCGGGCGGCCTGAGAGGCCGCTGCAGGCCACGGGCCTGCCCCACGCATGGTGCGAGTCAATCTGCTTTTTGTCACACTGCTCGCCGCGCTGCCGGCGGTCGCGCAGGACGCCACCGCGTGGCGCGCTGGCAGCGGCGCCTGGAATGACGCGGCACGCTGGACCGCCGGCCTGCCCAATCCCTTCGCCAGCGCGGAAGTAGGAGGCAACAGCCAGGTGACCGTGCCCGCCGGCACCTGGGTGGCCGGCGATCTGCGCGTCGGAACACATGCTGGCGACCGGGCCCGCGTGGAAGTCGACGGCGGCAGCGTCATCCTGGTGCAGGACTCGCTCTTCGTGGGCGAGGATAGCGGCGGCCAGGGCGAATTCGTTCTCAACTCCGGCGCGCTGCACTCGGTCATGGATGTTTTCGTGGGCGGCGCGACGGCTTCCACGGGCAGAGCCAACGACGCCGTGCTGCGCATTCGCGGCGGGAGTTTCCTGGGGCGCACGCTCTCCGTGGGATTCGGTTACGGCTCGCATGCCATTCTGGCAGTGGAAGGCTCGCAAGCGTCCGCCGTCCACGTGCTGGACTACGTCTATCTCCAGGCCACGGCCGATCCCGGCGGCAGGACCGGTCTCGCAACGCTATCCTTCACCCTCGATGAGCGCGGCGTGACCCCCATCACCATTCAGTCGCGCGTCAGGGGCCTGCGCATCATGCCCAATGGCGCCAGCCGCTGCCGCCTGGAGATCGCGCTGGGGGCCGTCCCGCCGCGGGAGGACATCACGTTGGTTTCGAGTCACGTGCCCACCAGCGGCACGTTCGATGGTCTTCCGGAAGGCAGCGAGATCACCGCCGCATACGCGGGCAAGACTTACCGTTGGGCCTTGACCTATCGCGGCGGCGCACACGGCACCGACATGGTCTTGCGAAACTGCAGTACCTACGAAGAAGGTGCGCCCGTCACTCACGTACGCCCGATCCCGCAACCGCCTGCGCCGTTGTGGCGCGAGCATCCCATATACCCGCTCGCCATCCCTGTGGGCGAGCCTGCGTTCCCCGGCGCCGAAGGCTACGGCGCCTTCAGCCGCGGCGGCACAGGGGGCCGCAACGTGTACGTGGACAACCTCAACGATTCCGGCCCCGGCAGCCTGCGTGCGGCAGTGGAGGCCGAAGGTCCCCGCATCGTCGTTTTCCGCGTGGGCGGCTCGATCGCGCTGAACACGCGCCTGCCTATCCGCCACCCGTTCCTCACGCTGGACGCCCAGAACGCTCCCGGCGAGGGCATTGTGCTCCGAAATCACGGCATCGACGTCAGGACGCACGATGTGGTTCTGCGCTATTTCCGTATCCGCCTGGGCGATGAGGGCGTCGGCCGCGACGTGAATTACGAGGCCGGCGAAGGCGAAGACGGAATCCGCTTCGCGAGCGGCGCCACGGACTGCATCGCCGATCACCTTTCACTCAGTTGGACCACTGGCAAGATTGTCACCATCAGGCAGATGAGCGACCGCATCACCATCCAGTGGTCGATTCTGAGCGAGAGTCTCAATTTCGCCGGCCATGGCTACGGGGCGCTTGCCTCTGGCAACCGCGTGAGCTGGCACCACAATCTCCTGGCCCACAACTTCAGCCGCAACGTACGCTTTCAAGGCGCGTTGAATGCCGACTTCCGGAACAACACCATCTACGATTGGGGCGAAGCGGCCGGATATGGGGAGTTCGACCGGCTCAACTACATCGCGAACTGCCTCAAACCGGGCCCTTCCACCACACAGCATCCCAGGCTGTTTCATGTCGGCGACCGCATGGCGATGCCAGGGTCCATCTTCGTCGAGCGAAACGTCCTCGAAGGCGAGCCCAAGGTGGACCAGGACAATTGGCGCGGCATGGGCGCCTACTACCTCGACCGCGACACACTCAAAGCCGCGGAGCCATTCCCGGCGCCGCCCGTGACCACCGAACCCGCGCGCGCCGCTTATGAACGCGTGCTGGAGGAAGCCGGCGACACCCGGCCCGCGCGCGATGCCGTCGATCGCCGCGTCTTGCGCGAAGTGCGGGAAGGCACAGGCCACATCATTCGCTGGGTGCGCGAAGCCGGGCAGTGAGCCGGCCTGACTATCGTTTCCAGAACGAGCGTTTGGGGGCTTCGATTCCCAGCAGCCGCTTATAGGCTTCGGCCTCGGCTTCAGGCAGGGGCTTCGACGCGCGCAGCACATCCACCACTTCGAGCAAGCGGCAGTAGTGATCCAGGCAGTGCCAGCAGCCTTTCACATGTTGCTCCATTTCCTCTCGGCCGCGCCAGGTCGTGCGGCCGTCGATCACATCGAAAAACGCTTTGGCCGGCAGGCAGTCCTTGGTGGATAGTGCGCTGGCCGCCTGACCCAGCAGCGGACCGTTGTCGGCGAGCACCGAACTGCGCCACGCATCCAGGCTGCCGCGGATCAACTCGGCGGCGCGGGCCCGGATCTTCTCCGCAGTTTGCGGCGACATGCGCAGCATGCGGCCCGTATCCGAGGCGGCATAGTACATGGTGTCGAACCAGGCGACTAGTTTCTCGGTTAGCGTGAGCGGTTCGAGGGCTGCGTCCAGCGTCTCGATATCGATGGAAATTTCCGGCGCGGCGCTGGCGCGATCGGCTTCTACGGCACGCAGGACGTGCTGGCGGAGTTCGGCGACGAAGGTCCGTTCGGGGGCTGGGTCGAGGGATTGGAAGAGATTGACGCGCAGGACGCGTTCGAGGAGGGATTGGTCGGCGGCGCGGTCGGGGAAGTAATGCTTCAGGAATTGGCGGACTACTGGGAGATAGTTTGTTAGGAAATAGCTCCAGCCTTCGGGACGGTTGGCACGGCAGTCTTGGATCATTTCGTAGGAGGTGTAGATCATTGGACGAAGCGGGGCTGAAGTCCCGCGCGGGCTAAAGCCCGCCCTCCAGCTTGAATTCGATGCCTTGGGCCAGGGGCAGTTGCGACGACCAATTGATGGTGTTGGTCTGGCGGCGCATGTAGGCCTTCCACGAATCGCTGCCGGATTCGCGCCCGCCGCCGGTATCTTTCTCGCCGCCGAATGCGCCGCCGATCTCCGCGCCGCTGGTGCCAATGTTGATGTTGGCGATGCCGCAATCGCTGCCGGCGTGGCTCAGGAAGCGCTCGGCGGAAATCAGGTTGGCCGTGAACATAGCCGAAGACAGGCCCTGCGGCACATCGTTGTGCCACTGGATGGCCTGGTCTAGGGCGTCGAATTCCACCAGATACAAAATCGGGGCGAAGATCTCCTCGCGCAGGATGGGCATATCGGGCTTGGCCTTCACCAGGGTCGGCTCGACGAAGCAGCCGCCCAGCCGTCCACCGCCGTAGATTACCTCGCCGCCCTGCCCGCGGACCGCGTCGAGACCTTCCATCATATCCTCGACCGCGCGCTGATTCACCAGCGGACCCATCAGCGTGTGCGGGTCGAGCGGGTCGCCGATCGTAACCTGTTTATACGCGCCGACCAGGGCGTCCGTCATCCGGCCGGCGATACCTTTTTGCAGGAACAGGCGGCGGGTGGTGGTGCAGCGTTGTCCGGCGGTGCCCACCGCGCCGAACAGGACGGCGCGCAGAGCCAGATCGAAATTCGCATCATCCATCACCACGATGCCGTTGTTGCCGCCCAATTCCAGAATCGTCCGGCCCATGCGGTGCGACACGGTCTGCGCCACGCGGCGGCCGACCTGCGTAGAGCCGGTGAAGCTGACGAGCGGGACGCGCGCGTCGTTCAGCATGGCTTCGCCGATCGGATCGCCGCGTCCGATGACCAGGTTGAAGATGCCCTTCAGCCCGTGGCGGTCGAGCACGCGGTTGGAAATCTTCTGCACGGCGATGGCGGTCAGCGGCGTATCGGACGACGGCTTCCACAACACGCAATCGCCGCAGACCGCCGCGATCATGGCGTTCCACGACCACACCGCCACCGGAAAATTGAACGCGCTGATGACGCCGGCGACGCCCAGCGGATGCCATTGCTCGTACATGCGGTGGCCGGGCCGTTCGCTGTGCATGGTCAAACCGTACAACTGGCGCGAGAGACCCACGGCGAAGTCCGCCACGTCGATCATCTCCTGCACCTCGCCCTGGCCTTCGGCGCGGATCTTGCCCATCTCCATGGTGACCAGCGCGCCGAGGTCGGCTTTCGAGCGGCGCAACTCATCGGCCATCTCGCGCACGATCTCGCCGCGTTTGGGCGCGGGAATCATGCGCCATTCGCGGAAGGCTTGGGCGGCGTGCGCGGCTACTTGCTCATAGTCGTCGCGCCCCGCCATGCGCACGCGCGCGATGACGGAGCCATCCGCCGGGTTTATGGAGGCCAGTTCGCCGCCGGAGGGTTGGGAAATCCAATCGCCGTCGCACGCGCCGGAATTGACCGGCTCAATTTCCAATCGTTCCAAAACTTCGTTTGCCGTTGCCGTCATGAGAGACCTCCGCCAGCGTTTCCGCCAGCCAGCCAAAGGCTGCGGGACCGGTGGCGAATCGCCGTCCGGCTGCCGCGGCCTTTTGCCGCATTCTTTCGGTAACCGCCGTTTGAAAGGCGGGGTCGTGCCATTCCGTAAAACCCTGTGCGCGGCTGATGCGCACGCCCGCATCGCGCGTGGTGGCGCCGCACTTCTTCACCGCGCGCACGTGAAAAGGATCGCCGATGATGTCGCGGTCCGTGGCATCGAGCGCCAGGCCGATGAGCGCTTCCGGATCGCAGGGCAGCAGCGGCGCCAGCGTGGCGTATACCGCGATACCCGCGGCGCGCAGACGGCGCACGGTTTCCAGGCGCTCGGAAATGGGCGCGCAGTGCGGCTCGTACAGGCGGCGCACGCGATCGTTATCGGTGGTGATGGAAAAGCTGACGCGCAAGGTGGTGCGTGCGGCGAGGCGCTCGAGCTGGGCGAGATCGCGCAGGATCAGCGGGCCGCGCGTCTGAATCGCGAAGACGTGCGGCGGGCGCGCGATCAGCTCGTCGAGCAGGCGCGGCATCATGCATTCGGTTCGCTCGGCCGGCTGATAGGGGTCCACCAGCGGCGAGCAGTAGATGGTCTGGTTGGGCCGCAGCGCTCGGCGCAGCAGAGCGGGCGCGTTGCTTTTGAAGGTGGTGAACTGGCCCCAATGGTTCCAATCGTCCGGCTTCAGCCCGCCGTAGATGCGCATGGTGGGGACGTAACAATAGGTGCAGGCGAAGGTGCAGTTGCGGGCCGGCGAAAGCGAGTGGGTGAAACCTGCCTGGGCGATAAAGCCGGACGTGGGGGAGAGGATGCTGGCGGACTCGGCCCGGTAGATCTCGAAGCGCACAGTCCTATTGTAGGCGCGCTTGGAGCAGGAATGCGGACGCCGCCGCTAGCGATTGGCGGCCTTCGGGCACGAACGGATGGAACATTTGCCAGACGTGCGGCACGGCGGGCCAGATGGTCAACTCGACCTGCACGCCGGCGGCGCGGGCGCGCGTGGCCAGTTCCGTGGAATCGTCGCGCAGGGTCTCGTCGGCGCCCACGTGAATCAGCAGCGGCGGCAGGCCGCGCAGATCGGCATACAGCGGGGATGCTAGCGGGTCGCGCGGATCGCCGCCGGTGTGGGCCATGTAGAAGTCGGTGGCGCGACCCAGGCCGCTGCCATGAAACATGGCGCAACGCCGGTCGTTGGTGCGGCGCGATTCGCCGACGCCGACGAGGTCGGTCAGCGGGGAGAACAGGACCGCGGCGGAGGGTAGCGCGGCGCCTTCGTCACGCAGCTTGAGCATGGTGGCGAGCGCCAGGCCGCCGCCGGCCGAATCGCCCCCGATGAACATGGCGGTGGGTGCGCCGGTCTCCGCTCGAACCGCATGCCAGGCGGCTACGGCATCGTTCAGGCCGGCGGGGAAGGGGTTCTCCGGGGCCAGCCGGTAATCGGGAGCATAGACGCGCAATCCGTGTTGCGCGAAAGCCGTGGTAAAGGGGCGATGCGTGCGCGCCGAACAGGCGAAATAGCCGCCGCCATGCAGATACAGCAGCACAGCCGCGCCGGGTTGGGATGCGGACTCGACCCATTCGCCCGGCACGCCTCCCAGCGCGGCTGGCGCGATCTTAACGCTGGAAGGAGTCTTGAAGATGGCGGTGTTCATTATGGCGCGGGCATGTTGGGCGTCGGCGGCGCGCGCCAGGCGGGGCTTGAAGGTGTGCCGCAGAACGAAACTCATGGTGTGAGCTTGCCAGGTTGCCATGCTTGCCGATTCTACCGCATCGGCCGATCGAAGTGGTCCGATAGGGAGTGCGGGAGTGGAAATGGTGAGATGGCCTCGTGAAAATAGTGGAGAATTGTGGAAACTGGCGACAAAACAGTGAAAATAGTGAAGATTTGTGAAGATGGTGACAACATAGTGAAAATAATCTTTGACGGCGCGGGACGCCCGTGATAGACTTGCCCGAGTAGTCACCAAGTTCGACAAAGGAGTAAAGCACTATGGCAGACAAGAAACAGCGTATTTCACTCAAGATCACCGACGTCGAGACCGGAGCCGAGCAACTGGCGGGCGATATTACGGTCCTTCCCGGGTTTGGCTTTTCTTGCAGTTGCTCATCGAGCAGCCTTACAACGGTAGTATCGCCCGTTGGGCCGGTCAAGCAGGCGCAATAGACTATTCAGGTCACGGCACCGGAACAGCGGCATCCGCCGGAACGCAGGGGCTGGAGCTCCCGCGGCTTGGCTCTGCCGCTTTCTAAGATAATGTCGGCTTGGTGCGTGTCTTATTGATGGATGATACTTGCTCGTTGCGTGAGCGCTCGCGGAAATAGTCTACATGGATAAGGCTCGGATGGGCAGGCGGTTGGCGTTTCTGTGCTCGACGCTTGACGACCCGCGCCGGATTCAGCTTCGCCAGGAAGAGTTTCTGCAAGCCTATCGTTCGCGTGGCGGCCCCGACGATCTCATTGAGATTAGTCACGACCTTACCAAACTGGGGCGCGCGAATAGCTTCGATGTCTTCCGTGCCTTGACCCTCTTTCAGCAGCCGGCGATGCATGCGGTTGAGTATACTCACGATCGAGAGTTTCCGCTTCAACCAATAATTCACCTGCCAGAGCCGGCCATCCCCGACAGTCCTTTCTCCGAGTTGATTCGCAGCCGGCGCAGTGGCCGCCGATTCGGCGGAAGTCCCCTCACGTTGGCGCAATTGAGCGCGCTGTTGTTCGGCGCCATCGGCGAGACGGGACGGCTGACGACCAGCTTCGAGGACGGGCATCCGGTCGAGGCGTCCCTCAGGTCCATCCCTTCGGGGGGAGCGCTTCACCCGACACGCGCGTTCGTGGCCGTGCTGCAACAGGGCCAACTGGCTCCTGGAGTGTACCACTTTGACGTGCCCACACACGCGCTGGAGTTCGTCAAGCCGCTGCTTAAGCCCGACATGGACGCTCTGTTCGCCGCGTTTCCTGTTCATCCGGACGCGGTGAATCTGGCACAAGCCTCCGGGATTTTCTTCATCACCACAAAGTTTTGGCGGGCACGTGCCAAATACGGTCCGCGCGGTTACCGGTACTGCCTGCAGGAGGCGGGAGCCGCCAGCCAGAATCTCAGCCTAACGGCCGTCGCCCTCGGACTTGCACACGTCGTTCTGGGCGGATTCTACGACGACGAAGTGCACGCGATCCTGGAAATAGACGGCGTCGACCATGCCGTCGTCACATCGGTGGTGGTCGGAACGCCGCCGCAGCAGCAAGGAGTGGACATGCCCGATGCCAGTCTCTGACAGCTCGCCAGATCCCACGGGGACCATTCGATTCAAGGATGTTTACGGCGTTTTCGCGCTGGGTCCGGATGACGTGCAGTTCCGCACAGGCTCGTTGAGCGGTCCCGCGATTGTCGTGTCCGACTCCGAACGAAGAGGGCTGCTGGCCGCCGTGATCGAGAAATTGCTTTCCTCTCAGGGAGCGCCATCGCGACCTTGGAACGAAGCGGAAGAGGAGTTGCTCGGGGAAGTCATCCCGGAATTGCGACAAAATGGAATCGTCGAAGTCGCGGGCCGGCCGGCAGCGCCTGGCGGAGGGCCGGGATCCCACGCGCCGATGCTGCGGAAGCCTCTCGCAGAAGCTCGCGTTGCGATTGTCGGTCACGGAGTACTGGGAAATGCCGTGCGGTCGCTGCTGGCGGACACGCCCTGCGGATCGATCACGGTCATAGAGAGCTCGTCGGTCGCGCGCGTAGACAACGCGAAGAAAGCGGCATCTTTGGAGCAGTCCTCGGGGTCCCGGCCGGGCGCCGCGGTTTCCGTACGGTCACTGCCGCATCCGCGAGACAGCGCGCAATGGATGCAATCCATCGAAGATCACGACTGGGTCATCGCGGCGCAGGACTGCTTTGAGCCGGAAGAACTGGCGGCGCTCAACGAGGCGGCTTTGCAACTCCGGCTTCCGTGGTCGCTGGTCTGCTTCGACGGCTACGAGGGGTGGGTAGGGCCGACATTTGTGCCGGGTCAGACAGCCTGTTTCGGTTGCTTTCGCCGGCGGCTCTTCGCCGGCGCCGCCGAGCCCAAACATATCTTCCGGGAACCGGGTGTGAAAGTATATCGGGCTCCGTCACCTTGGTCGGCGGGACCCGAGAGCGCCGCGTGGATTTCCTTGATTACATCGCTGTTCGCGCTCGAGCTAGTGGGGGTGATGGAGGGGCGCGGCTTTACGCTCAATCATCTCCTGGTCGTGCATCGTTTGAACCTAACCTTCCAGCGCGAGTCCGTGCTTCGCCTGCCGCGCTGCCCAGACTGCTCTCCGCGGCGCAACGCACCCAACGTGAATGTCTTTTCGCACTTGCTGAGCACGCGCCAGACGGGAGGGTAGAGCCAAAATGCGGGGCTCCTCCAAACCAGTCATTGCACCGCGTTGGTTGCCCTTTCTGGGCAAGAAGATGGGGTTGGCCAAGGGGCTGTCCGTTCTCTCGGTCGATCCCGACGAATTCGATTTGCATCACGTTTTTCCGGCTGCCACCTCGCTCAACAGACTGCTGGGCCGCAGCGGCGAGTTCGAGGCGCGCGCCGGCGGCGCTGGCATCCGATTGGCGGACGCCATCAACCGCGCCATGGGAGAGTTGGTGGAGCGATATGCATCCCTAGCCTTCGACGGACCGGGAAGGATCGTGTGCTCGCGCAAGACGCTCCTGAGCCGCGGCTGCAGAGCCGTTCCGTTAGGCAGCCTCGCCCTGTTCTCCCCTGAGCAACTGGCGGCGCCGGGTTTCGCTTACGCCGAATTCACGGAAGACACTACCGTCGGCTGGATCGAGGGTACGAATCTGGCCGATGGTTCACCGGCTTTTGTCCCCGGCCAGCTCGTTTCGCTGGGCTACCTCCCCGGTCCGGACGAGGTCTCACCTTGTTTCTATCCCACCAGCTCGGGCTGCGCGCTCGCGTCCTCGGTAGAAGGGGCCGTGCTCGCCGGACTGCTGGAGTCGATCGAACGGGATGCGGTCATGATACGGTGGTACGCCCGCATGGCACCGCCGCGGTTGGATCTCGATCCAGCGGCACTGCTGGGCAGACCTTTGGGGCCGCAGAAACAGGGGCTCGAGATCCGCTTCCACGATATGACTGTGGATGGAGATGTTCCGATTGTGAGCGTAACCTGCATTGAGAGGACCGGCCGCCCTTGCTTCTTCCTGCTCAGTGCCGCGGCGGGTCTCGACACATTGACCGCGGCGCGGAAAGCTCTGGTCGAAGCGGGGCAGGGCAGGCCCTTCATCAAGCTGCTGGCCAACCTGGGCCCAGCGGCAAGCGAGAACCACGAGTTTAGAGACTTCGATTCGAACCTGCGCTTCTATGGCGAGCCAGCCAACGCACGCTACACGGAGTGGTTCTTCCAGAACATGGGAGCGCCGGGACGCTACTTTTCGGAGGTCCGCGGCGTGAAGGATGCCGCTGGGCTGTTGCGCGTACTGCTGGACCGGTGTTCGACCACGGGGATCACGCCGATCGCATTCGACCTGACGACCCCGGAGATACGCGATTGCGGCTTATTCGCATGCCGCGTGTTCGTCCCGGAACTAGTCCCGCTCTGCGTGCCCTCAGCGCCCTTCCTCGGCCACCCGAGGCTGGCACGCTTCGTCGCCGCCGCGGAGCGAGACGGCTCGGCCGGATGCATTCCTCGATGGCTTCCGCACCCATTCCCATAGCGGCGGAGTTTCGTGAGCGTCCGCCAAGCGTCAGGGGCCAATTTGTTAAGGTTTGGAAAACTCCGCCGTCAGTTGTACAATCGAGGCAACATCGGGAGGTTTGGATGGCTGGAAAAGCATTTCGACTCTTGGCCGTCGGCGCCTTGGCCGCCAGCCTGACGATTCCTTCCCTGAGCCGCTCGCGGGTCGAGGAGCGCGGGGCCGTCGCGAACGACCTCACCGTACACGAATGGGGTACATTCACCTCTGTCGCCGGTCCCGATGGGCAGGCTGTCGAGTGGCTGCCGTTGACCGGGTCGACCGACTTGCCAAGCTTTGTGGAGCACTTCCGCGACGGGCAATTCAAGTGCGGCTTGGGCGGAACGGTGCGCATGGAGACGCCGGTTCTGTATTTCTACAGTCCGCGCGAGACAACTGTTTCGGTGAAGGTGTCGTTCTCGAAGGGATTCATCACCGAGTGGTATCCGCACGCGAGCGCCGTGGAGCCGGCGGTGGTTCGTCCCCAAGACAATTCCGACGGCAGCATTCGATGGGATCGAGTGCGCCTCGTACCTGGATCTCATGTGGCGTTCCCGTCTCCCAACGGCGATAACCACTACTACGCCGCGCGGAACACTTCGGCCACGCCGCTGCGAGTGAAGGCGCGGGGCGGGGATCAGGACGAGAAATTCCTGTTCTATCGCGGCGTATCCTCGGCGGCGATGCCCCTCGCAGCGCGGCTCACTGCGGAAGGCAAGGTACTGGTGCAGAACCTCGGCACGGACGAGATTCCCGGCGTCATACTGATCGAGAGCCGCGGCGGGAAGCTGGGCTATCGCGTGGCTGGTTCGTTGCGCGACCAGGCGCTGGTGGACCCGCCGCCGCTCACGGCGGCCGCGGACTCGATGCTCAAGGACCTGGAGAGCATCCTGATTGACCGCGGTCTGTACGTGGATGAGGCGCGCGCCATGATCGCCACCTGGCGGAATTCGTGGTTCGAAGAAGGCAGCCGGCTGCTGTATATCCTGCCTGCCCAAGCGGTGAGCGCCATTCTGCCGCTGACGGTCACGCCTGCGCCGGGGAGCACGGTGAGGGTGTTTGTGGGGCGCCTGGAACTGGTCACGCCGGCGACCGAGAGGGCCGTTGGGCAGGCGTTTGCGGAGCACGACCAACCGGCGCTCGGCAAGTACAGGCGCTTCCTGGAGCCTATATTGCATGCCATGATGGCGAATGCCCAAGCCGATCCCCCGCGGACGCAGGAGTTGCGGCGCTACCTGAATTCCGTTTATTCCTACGCTTGCCGGTCGCCGTGGCCTGCGGAACGGTAGAAAGGCGATATGCTGTCATGTTATGGCCGATGAAGACCTGAAAGCTGAAGTGGAACGTTTGCGCGCCGAGAACGAGGCGCTGAAGAAGCCGGGACGGGGCCAGATTTCCGTCCGCGTCAGCGAGAAAGGCGCGGTTTCCGTCTATGGACTGGGTCGCTTCCCGGTCACGCTGTACAAAGAGCAGTGGGAAAGACTGCTGGCGGCGGCGGAACAAATCAAGATTTTCATCAAGGACAACGATCACCTGCTGAAGAAAAAAGAGGCGTGAGACTACTGCTGATCCGCCACGCCCACCACGATTACATCGGCAAAGCCATCGCGGGATGGCTGCCGGGTGTTTCGCTGAGCGAGTTTGGCAGGACTCAGGCCGCCGCCCTTCCCAAGCGCCTGGCCCGCTCCGGGATATCTGCGATCTACAGCAGCCCCTTGGAGCGTGCGCGGGAGACTGCGGCCCCGCTGGCCGCCGCCCTGGGAGTGGAGGTTGAGATTCGCGACGGGCTGCGCGAGATGAACTTCGGCGAGTTCACCGGCCGGACCATGTCCGAGTTGGATATCAATCCGCTCTGGCACAGCTTCAACCTGAGCCGCAGTAATACGCGCGCGCCCGGCGGCGAGCTGATGCTGGAAACGCAGGCTCGCATGGTGGCGGAATTGGAGCGCATCCGCTACGCGAATCACGACGGGGTGGTGGCAGTGTTCAGCCACGGCGAGGCGATCCGCTCGGCGGTGATGCATTATGCAGGCATTCCGCTGGACCTGTACCAACGCATCGAAATCCACCCGGCTTCGGTGAGCACGATCGATCTGTTCGCTCACGGCCCGCGCATCGTTCGGCTGAATGAAGTGTGAGTCAAGCGCGCGGGTGCTTCCGGTCGTTCTATAAAGCGAAACGCTGGCTTACTCGAGCGATGTGAGCGTTCAAGGTCTCGATTTCTTCCCGGATCTGATTCTGGTTGGTAAGGCTAAGTTGAGCGGCGAGCCCAGCTTCAAGACGGCTCGCGGCGTGCGCGAGTATCTGTAAATCCTGGGCCATCTGGCGCCTGAGCTGGCGCCACGAGAGCAGGTTGCGGCGGTTGAGGCGAATGTGCTCGCCAGTGTAGCGACCGCAGTTGTTCAGAGGTTGCAACTGGCCGTCGGGCATCTCCTGGAAGTGCTCGACATACATGTCTTCTTGGCAAGGGTCGGCAAAACGGAAACCGCTTGAAATCTGATCATCCGAGGGCCAGGTCTTCCCTTTGTGCCGGTTGCATTTACCGCACGAGTAGTAAAGGTTAGGGTAGTGCGTCACCTGCTCAAGGAATCTCCAGACCGGTTGAAAGTGATCGATCTCAAAGAACTCCTCCCCACCCAAAAAGGTTTCCGGACGTTCGCAGTATGCGCAGCGGTAGCGAAAATCCCGACGCAGAAATGGCAGATACTTCCTGCACTCGTCGAATTGCGGGGGGGCCTCCTGCCTGACAAATCGGGACACGACAGTTTAACTCGCAGCCTTGAAACGGGCCAGGAGGTGCTCAATTGACGCCACCAACTGAT
>PMVV01000327.1 GCA_003166475.1 Bryobacterales bacterium
CGCGAAATGGAATCCAGCGAGGCGCAAAATAGCACGCTGTTTGCGCAATTCAAGGACTGGCGCACGCGCCTTTCGAACGCGGATTTCAGCGTGGCGCGGGAACGGGTCCACCTGCGCGCGCCGCATGCCTTGGAGGCCGAACCGGAACTGGCGCTGCGCCTGTTTCAGTTCGTGGCGCGCCACGGCATTCGCCCATCCGCCGCGACCGAGCAGCGGGTGGCTGCCGCCGCGCCGCAACTGGAAGAATGGTTTTCCACGCCGCGGCCGGTCTGGCCGGCGCTGAAGGAGATCCTTTCGCTGCCCTACGCCGCCGAGGCCGCGCGGAGCATGCACGACACCGGCGTGCTGCGCGCCATCTTTCCCGAAATGGCGCAGATCGAGTGCCTGGTGATACGCGACTTCTATCACCGCTACACGGTGGACGAGCACACGCTGGTGACGCTGCAGGTTCTGGCGGGCTTGCGCGGAACCCGCGAACCGGCCGTCAAGCGCTACGCCGATCTGCTGTCGGAAATGGAAGAGCCCGCCCTGTTGCTCTGCGCGCTGCTGTTTCACGACGTAGGCAAAGCGGCCGGGAATGGTGCGCACGCCGAAGCGTCGCTGCGCGCGGCCGAGCCCGCCCTGGAGCGCATCGGGATGCCGCGGGCCGAGCGCGACCTGGTGAGTTTTCTCATCCGGCAGCATCTGGAAATGTCGGCCGTGATCAACTCGCGCGACTTGCAGGACCCGGCCACCGCGCGCCACATGGCCGCGCGCGTGGAAACCCTGGAACGCCTGAAGGCCCTGACGCTGATGACCTACGCGGACATCAGCGCCGTGAATCCGTCCGCCATGACGCCCTGGCGCGCGGAAGTGCTCTGGCAGCTCTATCTGCTGGCCTATAACGAGCTGACGCGCGAACTGGAAACGTCGCGCATTCCCAGCGCCCCGGCGGAGGCGCCCGAGAAGCGCGCCTTTCTGGCGGGCCTGCCGACGCGCTACGCGCGCACGCATACGGCAGAGGAAATCGACGCGCACCTGGAGCTCGACGGCGTCTTCCGCCATCGCGGCGTGGCTGTAGCGCTGGAGAAGGTGGAAGCCGCCTGGCGCCTGACGCTGGTGACCGGCGACCGGCCGTTTCTGTTCGCGTCGGTGGCCGGGACCCTCTCCAGTTTCGGCATGAATATTCTGAAGGCGGAGGCGTTTTCGAACAGTCAGGGCACGGTGCTGGACACCTTCACCTTCGCCGATCCCACGCGCACGCTGGAGTTGAACCCCACCGAGATGGACCGTCTGCGGGTCACCGTGGAGCGGGTGGTGGTGGGCCGGCTGGATGTGAGGCAGCTCCTGCAGAACCGGCGCAAACCCGCGGCGCCGAGCCGCACCTCGGAGGTGACTCCCACGGTGTCGTTCAACCCGGAGGCGTCCGATAGCGCGACGTTGATCGAGATCGTGGCGCAGGACCGGCCGGGCTTGCTCTACGATTTGGCTTCCGCCATCTCGGCGGAGGGCTGCAATATCGAAGTGGTGCTGATCGATACCGAGGCGCACAAGGCCATCGACGTCTTCTACGTGACTGCTGGGGGACGCAAGCCGGAGGGCGCGCAGTTGGAGAAGCTGGGCGAGGCGCTGCAGCGTGCGTGCGGGGGATGAGGATCTCCTATACTAACGTTAGATGCAGACGGCAACGGATTCAAAGCCTGGCGCGGTTGTCTTCGACAGGAGGCAGGTCTACAGGCCGTTTCTCGAACGGCTGAACCCGATTGGCTCCCAGAATCTCCTGCCTGATGAAATCGTTGCTCCGGATCACGATCCTCGCGATACCGGTGAGCCCCCTATCCATGTTGCGTTCGCAAACACCGCCGAGTTGACCCGTGGCTCGCAAATGGCGCTGGTTGGCGGCATCGGATCGGGAAAGACCACTGAGTTGCTGCTGACGCAGAAGGAACTCAGCCGCCACTCCGATGCGGTAAACATCTTCGTGGATATGGCGGACTACACTGACCTCAGCGAGATCAGTCCGGGGGCAATTCTCGCCACCGCCGGGATACAGCTTTACCGACGCCTTCTGAAAAAGGCGGGCAGCAAGAAGTTGCCCGACGCTGTCGGGACGGCCTGGGCGAAGCTGCGCGAGCTGGCGTTCGGCAAGACGAAATGGATCGACCCTGAAGCATTCGATCCTCACGACGACGAGTCTGGCGCTGACCTCGTCCCCGTGGAGGTTCCGGGGGTAATGAAGCTCAGGTTCCCGGCTCTGCGAGGTCAGGTAGTTGAGATTTTGGGCCAACTGCTCACGATCGCCTCGCCGCTGCTGGAGGACGAGGCCCAGCTTACGCTTTTGGTCGACGGCCTTGACCGCCTGATCAGGCCTGAACTTTTCCGCGAATTCGCGGAGCAGGATCTCCAGGCGTTGAGGGGAACGAAGATATCGGTAATCATCGTGGCGCCCTTGCTGTTCTTGTACGACAAGAGCCGATTTCTACAAGACTACTTTGACCCAGTCAAGCATATCCCGGCTGCGGCCGCCGATCCCCGGACTTCGACTTTCTTGCGGCAGATCCTGGAACGCCGCGGCGCACTGGATTTCATGGATCGCGCGGAGATAGCCACCATTGCGAAATATTCAGGCGGGGCGTTGCGCGATCTCCTGACGTTAGCCCGTTCGTCGGCCGAATACGCTTATCGCGACGCTGAGGATCGCATTGGTCGCGGCCATGTCAATGCCGCGATCAAACAGCTAGGGAATCGCTATCTGGTCGGGCTGGGGAATACTCACAGAAGGCTCCTTCGGCGATTGATCGGCCACGGCGAATTCCCGATCGAGAATTCGACCGCCCAGGAGTTGCTCGTGAACCGCCAGGTTCTCGAGTATTTCAAAGGCGGGGTCGATTACTTCGCGGTCCACCCTGCGCTTACCAGGATCCTGCCGAAACCTGCATGACCGATTTCTCTGCCACCATCGCCTTCGGACTGATTAGGAGGCTCGCTGCCGCCGGCACAGACACGCCGTCGCTGTACCTGCTCATCTCCGATACCGGCGCCACCCGTGCCATCGAGGCTGACATTGCGGCAGAAGTGCAGGTCCAGCTTGGACTCGGGCTTCGATCTCTAGTCGCGGCCGAGATGAGGCTCGACAGGCTTGAAGAGGCATTCAAGCGAGATCCCGACAGGCCGGTCACCCTAATTACCTTGGATCATTGGCTCCCAAAACTCGTTACCGCGCTCGATCGCAACGTTGTGTCATTGACCAGGGGCGGCGCCGTGTTGTTGCTGGCCAACCAAGCGATTGCGGAGCGCCTGCTATCGGCTGCGCCCAACCTGCGCAATCGCCTGTCGGATGTCCTTACAATCCGCCCGGACGAGGCTTTCGGGGGGCCCATGGCTTGAGCGCCGAAGAAGATCTTTTGCATCTTGCAAGAGATCGAGACAGCCAAATGGAGACCGCTCTGGGCGCGATGTTGATAGAATCGCCCGCCCTGTTTGGGCGGCACTTGCGACAAGATCTCTCCCGCCAGATTGACAGCGGGCGGATGAAGCGCACAGACGACCGAATTCCACAACTTGCGGCAGTCCCGGGAGGCCTCAACGAATTGGAGTGCCCAGGGGCGGAGTTCGCTGACGGTGGCCGCCTGCTCTTCGACATCCAGCTCGAAGAAAGCCAGCGCGGCTGGCTCATAAAGCGATTCCGATTCCATTTGCACCTGCCGCCGTCGCGCAACATCAAGATGGTGCGAATTCACCTGAATCCCGAAACTTGGCATGACCCTGTGAGGATTCCGCGATGCCACCTGCATGTCGGCGACAGTTCGGCGCACATTCCGTTCCCGATTATGAATCCGCGACTCATCTTGTCTCTGATCTGCGAGCACATTGAGCCTGATTTTGGCGGCTTTGCCGGTCAGAGCGGAGCCGGCAGGAAGACCCGCCACAAGCCGTAAACCGCAAACGCCGCGACCCCGCCCTTCCAGAGCCACGCGCGCATCCGGCCATTCCAGAACAGCGCGAACACCATCGCAAAGGCCAGGGGGCTCAGGGCGTTGAAGTGCACCGCATCCGCCCAGTGCCCTTTGGCCAGCGCGAACAGCGCGCGCGTGAGACCGCAGAGTGGGCAGGGCCGTCCGGTGAGCCAGTGGAATCCGCAAAGCCGCACGGCGGGTTCGGCGGGCACGCTGAAGCAGCACAGCGCGGCGAACAGGGCGATAGCCGCCGCCGCGCGGCGCATCACCGAAGAGGTCACAACGCGTCCACTGTGCGCGGCTCGAATCCGACGATCTCTTTGTACGCCACCGTGATAGCCGCGAAGGTCACGGGTATGGAGACGAGCAAGCCCACGATGCAGCACAACGCGCCGAGAATATTCACCAGCGCCATCAGGATTAGAAACAGCGTAAAGCCGGCGTAATCGCGCTTGACCACGGCGTGGCTGGCCTGCATCGCCGGCCAGAAATCCATGCGCTTGTCGACGATGAACAGGTAGGTGAACTTGTACATGGCGGCCACCACCAGGCCTGGAATGATGCACGCGAGCGTCCCGGCGAAGACAAAAAGTCCGATCACTATGGAAGCGACCAGAGTGGGCACAAAGTAGTTGAATCCGGTGAAAAGGTCGGCGAATTCGGCGCGGCGGCCCATCAGCTTCTTCATGGTGAAAATGTGCAACCCGGCGATCATCGGCCCTTGCAAAATTACGGGCACCGCCGAGCTCAGCACCAGGAAGATGAGGGCCAGCAGGACATAGTTGCCCAGATCCGCGGTTACCAGCGCCCAGCCTTCGCTAATCCAGCGTCCCGCATAGACTTCGACCATTGGCGGCGGCGTCCAGGGGACCGCTGGCGCGCCGGCCAGACTCGAAGCGCCCACTGCGAGCGACGTGCCGCAGGTGGGACAGAACTGAACATCCGGACTGACCTGGGTACCGCATTTGTGGCAGAACATGCGACGGATGATAACACGTGGACAGCGTCACAGGCGCGCGTTTTCCAGCGTCTTCCACACCAAGCTCGCGACCCGTTCGACCGCGATGGTGTCGAGCGCAGGCGCGGCGGCGATGGCTACGTGCGGCCCGCGCGGCGCCCATACGGCGGGGTCGGATGGCCCGAACAGCGCCACCACCGGCGTGCCCACGGCGGCGGCCAGATGGGTGGGGCCGGAGTCGTTACCGATATAAATGCGCGCGGTGGCCAGCCAGCAGGCCAGATCGTAGAGATCTTTGAAGCGCCGGGCGCCGGGCAGTTCGTCGTCCGGGCCGGCGCACCACTCGACCGGCATATCGGGCGCAAGCCGGTGAGCTAATTCGCGGAAGCATTCGAGCGGCCAGCGCTTCCGTGGACTCGCGGCAAACGGATGGATCACCGCGAAGTTGGCGCGGGTGGCATGGCACGCAATGCGCGGGATGCCGTCGCTCGCGCAGGGCGCGATCGATTGCGCCTGCTCCAGATAGAAGTCCGCCGCGTGCGTGACGCATCCGACGGGCGGCAGCGCGGTGAAGAAGTGGAACGGCAGCCGCAGCGCGGCGACAGCCTGGCGGAATTCCGGCCGATTAGCGCCATACCAGGAAACGATGGAATCGAACCCGCGCAGGGTTTCGAGCAGCGGTTGGCTGGGGCCGGTCAGCTCGAGCAGATCGAGACCGGTGGAAGCCAGGGAGCGGGCATGCTGCGCAAAGCGGGCAGCCAGCGGCACATTGCGCGGCGCGGACCACACCTCCAGGTACCCGGCGCGCAGGCACTCCATGGCTGGAATGGAGACGATAAAATCGCCCATGGCGCCGGGGCGGATGATGAGCCGCTTCAAGAACCCAGTGTAGCTTCGATGGTCCGGCCCCGAGAGGCGTACGCCGCGCCCACGCTTTCGTCCAGCGTCACGCAGTGTTCCACCCAATTAGACAGCGGAAGATTACGGAACAGGATGCGCTCGCGCAGCACCAGCGTCTGCCGGGTCATGAAGAACAGCCTGCTGTTGCGCACATACTGGCGCTGCTCGACGCGGAAATCATTGAGGAATTCGTCGAATGCGGCGCGCTTCGCCTCGGCTTTCGCGTCGCTTATGGCGCTTTCGAGCGTTTGGCGCTGGACGATGAGGGCGCTCTGCAACTCCGCCAGCGCGCCTCTTTCGTGCGCGATCGCCTCATCCATGCGGCAGCGCATCATGAAGCAAATCAGGAGCGCCGCACCGGCCGCCGTGAATCCGGGCACGAAAATCCAGAGTAGAATCGGCATGAATTCCGGCTTTATCTGGATCAATTCTAGTTGCCTTTCCGGCGGCAAGCAACGCTCTCAATCGTACCTTAACCCTGGGGGAATACCCGGGTTAGTTTACCGTTGTTTTCCGCGCTATACTGCGAGCCATGCGCTCCCGCCCGCTGCTTTACATATCGGCCGCAACCAGCGTCTTCTACCTGCTCAGCCAAAGATGGCAGCCGTTTGCCGGCAGCGCGCTGGTGAAAGGATGCGCGGTGGGCGCACTGGCCGTGCTGGCGCTGCGGTCGCGGGGCGTGCGGCGCGACGCCGGAGTGCTGGCGCTGGGTCTGGCGTTTTCGACGGCGGGCGACGTCCTGCTGGACCTCGACCCGCGCTTGTTTGCGTTCGGTTTGGGCGCGTTCCTGCTGGCGCATCTGACCTATATCGGACTGTTCGCGCGGAATCGGACGCCGGGAATCCGGCTCGATCCGGCGCATCTTGCAGCGGTGCTCCTTATTCTGGTTTCGAGCGCCACGCTGGCGGTGTGGATCGTCCCTTCGGCCGGCGCATTGGCAGTGCCGGTGGTCGTCTATGTCTGCGCTCTCACGACGATGGTGTCGGCCGCGATTCTGGCGCGCTTCCGGCAACCCTGGGTGGCGGTGGGCGCCATTCTGTTTCTGATCTCGGATGCGTTGCTCGCGGTTCACAAATTCAAGATGCCGGTGCCGCTGCACGATTATGTGGTGTGGAGCACCTACTATCTGGGCCAGTGCGGGATTGCGCTGGGGTATCTGGCTAGCGGGTGAGGGACGGGAGGCAGAAGACAGAAGTCAGAAGACAGAAGTCAGAAGGCTGTTCTTTCTTTGGACCTTACCCGGGTTGGCGGCGCAGGGGAGTGTGATTCGGGAGTTGAAGCACGATGTTTCGCTTCCGTTGCGCAGTTTGGTTTTCCCATCGGCCACAGTTATTACTTCGGACGAGCGCGAGGAGTTGTGGGAGGCGCCGGAAGGGGCGCGCCGGCTGTGGCGCAATCCGATGCCGTGGTGCAGGAGACGGCCGGCACAAAGCTGAAGACCACTCCGGGAATGAATCTGCTCGGGTTGGGAAGCGGGTTCATCGGTCCGCAGGGGAGTTTTCAAATCGGCGGTGCGCCCCCGACCCGAATGCATCGGTGGGCGCTACGCAGATTGTGGAAACGGTGAACCTGCAACTGGCGGTTTTCGACAAAGCCACCGGCGCGCCGACGCTGGGTCCCACGTTCCTTGGCAGCCTCTGGTCCGGGTTTAACGCATCGTGCTCCACGGCAGCCGACATCGCCGATCCGGTGGTGGTCTACGACAAGCAGGCTGGACGCTGGCTGGTAAACATCCACCTTCCTCCGAAACTTGGTGAAAACGGAAGGGGCAGCGGAAGGGCCGTTCGGCGGTTTGCGGCCGAACATCACGCGACTGATCCGGCGGCAATGCCAAGTCGGCTGACCTTGTCGAGTCTGTTAACAACGAGCACTCTGCTTCCTCTGCCGATTTTTGGAACGGGCAGCACTTTGAACTCGACTCCCGATATCACGCGCAAGCCGCTCGTCGGCGAGAGGATCTGGCGCTTCTATTCGCCCGCCTGGGCGCGGAGCATAGCGGGTGGCGACGACACTGCGGGGTTGGGTTCGTCCGTGGCATGATCCTTTTTCACTTCCTCATCGCCCCAGAGGTCCCACAGTAGATTTACCTGGACATCTTCGAAGGCGTTCTTGACCAGATTCCGCACACCGGCCTCATCCTGGCCGAGTTTTGTGGCGACGACGGTGACCAGTTTCTTCGCGTCGGCCACAAGGGCGACATCATCGGAATGCAAATCCTGTTGCATAGTTGCTAGCTCAATGGAGCCTCGAATGCCGATAGTGCGGAGAGACACGCCGCTCGGACCGGTGTAATCGAAAAGAATCGCCTGATCGATCAGGTCCAGAACTGTTTTCCAATCCAGGTTTGTCTTAAGGAGCAGTTTGAAGGGATCCGCGTGGGCAAGTTGCTGGACGCTTTCATAGCCTTCGTTCAGCAAACGCGCGAGCATCCCGTCGGTCATCCCTTCCAGTTGATTCAACGTCGGCCCTTCCGTCGGTTCGGCTGAGCCAGCGAGGTTGAATCTGTCTTTTGCCTGACGCTTGATGAAATCCTGAAGGGCGACAATGGGAAAAGTGCCTATGGCGAAGCCAAGGAGGGGTTTGAGCGTATCGGTAAAGGCCCCACCAATGAGTGGAGCCAGCGCGGGAGCCAAGAGCAGGCGGAGCCATATATACTGAAGCGATATCGGCGAAAGGTCGATCGTTTCACACCGCCGCAAGATGTCGTACAGACCCCACATATATGCTCCCACTAAAGCCGAGGCGCACTCGCGTGGGATGTGAGGCGCGCGCTCTTCGACGCCATGGAGGCCCAGCGGCCAACCAAACCGGATCAATACCACGGCACAAGCGCCACAAGTCACTAAAATGTTGAGCAAGAGCGGCAAAACGTACGCCCGCCCGGCGTACTAAAAATCGAATAATTTCTCCGCTGTTTGGTCCGGGGTCGACTCACCACTGAAGGCCTTGGCATATGCCGCGAAGGTGCTTCCGTGAGCCAAGATGCGGCGAGTTTCGAGTCTCTTGTAGTTCAGTCGGCGGCGATACGCGATATAGATCGCCGGGTAAATCAGGCCGGAAAGGATCAGAAGGATCCACGTGAGCGCCATATCCACTAATGATACCGCTCCATGAATATTTCCATCCCGTTCGAATGGAACGCAACCGGGCCGAAGTGACGGAGTGCGGGCGCGCGGCGATGGACGATTGACGCCGCGGGCTGGAATCAACGCGGACAAAGTTGCGGCACGATGTGGGGCGCTATCCGGAAGGGACCGATGAAAATCCAAGTCGTGAATGAAGCCCCACTAGACTGCACCTCCGTGCGCGCATCGCCCAATGTTGGGCGGAATAGAAGAGCGATGACGGAGAAGGAGCGGATCTATTACGAGCGGCGGGCGCCGGAATACGATGACTGGTACTTCGGCACGGGTTTGTTCGCTGCGCGGGTCCGGCCGGGCCGGCACGACGAACTGGAGGCGTTACGAGTCTTTCTCCGGACGCTTTCTGTACGTTCGTTGTGGATTCTGCGAGTCGGAGCAACGCTGGGCCCGCCCCCGCGTCCTTATTGGTCACGGTGAGGAGCAAGTGCTCTTTCGCGGCGAGATCATGCTCGTTGTCAAACCGAAGTAACAGACTGGCGGTCGACTCTGACCGTTGAGCGAGGACAGATGGTATCGGAGTCAGCAGGAAAACCGCGACCGTCCGACTGCTCAACATCACACCCGATTGCACTGTGCAAGCAGACCTTCACCTTGAAACTGACCGCGTGGTCGGCACCACGTCGTCTGGCGTTCCCACAGGCACGGGAGCCCACGGGCCTTAATTCGTCATATCGGCAGCTATTCGTCGCGCTGTGTCTAGCCGAAGTGTCCCTGGCTCGCCCGCTGAAAGCGCTTGCGATGCCAGCACCGCGCAGCCCGGTCCCAGAATCGGACGGCCCGCGCTGTTTATAGGATCATCGGAGCTGAAATGTTATTGATTCTACTGGGTTGGCGGCTGGTCTCTCAATTGCCCTTCATTTCCGGTTATGTCACCCGTTGAGTGGAACCGCGACTTGCGTCTGGCTCTTCGCTTGCTGGCGAGGAACCCCGGCGCCACGGCTTTGGCCGTGCTTTCGATTGCCTTGGGGATCGGCTTGACCACCGGTCTGTTCGCCGTGGGCGACGCCGCCCTCTTGCGGCCCCTGCCAGTGGAAAGACCGCAGGAGCTGTGGTCGGTGAATTCGCGCGGCGACGACGGCAACTGGATGATGTACGGTTGGGCGGATTACCTCGATATGGCCAAGGCGCTTGAAGGCCGGGCACAATTGGTGGCTACGCAACGCCGCGGCGTTCAGGTGGGAGCGGGCGAAGAAAGCGAGATGGCGATCATTCAGCCCGCCTCAGCGAACTATTTCCAAGTCGTGGGAGTGAATGCCGCGCTGGGCCGCGCGTCGCTGGGTCAGGCCGCGGGAAGGCCGGAGACCGTGTTGGGTTACCGGCTGTGGCAAACGCGCTTCGCCAGTGACCAGGGCATCGTGGGCAAGACCGTGTTGCTCAACCACAAGGCATTCCTGGTGGCGGGTGTAATGCCGGATGGCTTCACGGGTCTTCAGCGGGGGGTTTTGGTCGGCGTCTGGGTAGGCCCGGATGGTTGGTTTTCCACGCTGGGGAATCGGGAGGAAGAGCAGTCTCGCGATGGCCAGTTCGAGGTCGCCGCGCGATTCCGCGCTCCCCTGACCGCCGCACGCGCCGAGGCGGAACTGGACGCCGCCATCCGCGGTCCGGGAAAGCACAAACCCGCGCCCGGCAGCGGTTCGGGAACGGCGCTCCAATGCTTCGGGCGGCCCTTGGCGTTCGACTTGGTCTTCGGTGGTGGTATATCGGCCGTGTTGGGGTTGGTCCTGTTCGTAGCCTGTGCCAACGTAGCTCAGTTGCGGCTGGCGCAGGCCGAAGTGCGCCGCAAGGAACTGGCCGTGCGGATCGCCCTGGGCGGGGGTGGCTGGCGAGTGGCGCGCCAGTTGTTGGTGGAGACTGTTCTGCTCAGCCTGGCGGGCGCCGGATTGGGACTTCTGCTGGCACAGTTTCTGATGGAGAAGGTGTCGCAGTTCGAACACACGGTAAATCCCTTTGTGGATTACGGCATCCGGCTGGATTACCGCGTGCTCGCATTCTCGGCAGGAGCCCTCCTGTTCGCTGTTTTGGTGGCCGGCGTGGGTCCCGCGCTCCACGCGGCGCGGCTCAACATTTCCGATGTATTGAAACAGACTCAAGGCGTAGCGATGCGGCGCCGCGGCTGGCAGCAGAAGGCGCTCGTCACATCGCAGATGGCGGTGAGCGTGACACTGTTCGGCATTGCCGTGTTGTTCCTGACCAGCCTATACCACGCTAGCGATATACGGCCAGGCATCGATCCGCACAAAAAGGTCCTGGCCCTTTCGGTCATCCCATCTCTCCAAATCCCGCACGCCGCTTGGTGCGACCAGGTGTGCGAGCGGCTGGCGGCGCTGCCAGGCGCGCGCGGAGCAACTTATGCGCGGCGGCTTCCGCTGAGCGGCTCGGGTGGCGGACTCACGGCGCGGGTCGAGTTTCCGGGCATCGCACCTATGGGCGTGCCGCTGAACAACGTGGGCGGCAACTACTTTTCCCTGATGGGGACCCGCGTGGTGGCCGGGCGGAGCAT
>PMVV01000279.1 GCA_003166475.1 Bryobacterales bacterium
CTAGGATAAGACAAGCGCGAACAAAAGTCCAGCTTTTTCTCGCGGAAATCGCGGAAATGTTCCGCTCCTTCTGGGTTTGCCTTGCTCCCCGACTGCAAGTCACTGTTAATGAACGACTTTACCCCGGTAGACAATTACGTACAAACGCTTGAAACTCTAAAAACATTGCTCGGGCAGAGCACCAGGATGCCCCGCCACCCGGTAAGCCAAATTTAGGGGGTTGCTTTACGGGGATCAGGGAAAGCGGCCTTCCACTTCTCCCGATGGTAATCCAAGTTCGTCCCCACCGAGTTCAACCGTTCCTGCCACGTCGGCGCATCGGCCTTCATATTGTCTGCCAGAACTTGCGTGAATTTCGTGAGAATGCGCTTATGAGCGCCAAGTGTGAAGCAGAGGGCGGCTGCGACGACGGGCCCCTCCGGCAGATCAAAAACATTGAATTTCACCGCCTGCTGTGTGCGCACCTCTCGGAATGAAAAGTGTCCCGCCATCGAACACACCGAATTGTGGATCACTTGAGAACACTGGTCAAATAGTTCATGAAGCCCGTGGAGCAAAACGTCGTCGTCTGGAAACAGATTGGTGAATTTGTCCCTGAACGTTTTGTATTCCGCATCGCCATCCACGGCATGGAGCCACACATCCGCTAAATGCGGGTGCCTCTTGATCCTCGCCGCAAATGCACACGCCTCAATTGCGCCCCGCAGGAAACGCAGCGAATTGCCCTGATATCCACGAAGTAGATTGAGGGAGCCCAGAAGCAGATCACTTCGGCACTTCATCAAGAGCAGGAGCGCACAGCCCGCTGCCTTCGCCCGTTCGGGTGTGATTCCATCACCTGAGAGCCGCACGAAACCAGCGAGGCTCTGGTACAAACCCTGAAAGTCCCCTATCAGTTCGGCAGTGCTGCCAAGGGCCGTCATCGAGGTCTGAAGATTCTGGCTCTCTGCCTCTATGAGGCCGTCGAAGGTCTGGGCGGCAGGGGCATTGCGTTCCATGAACTCCATTATCGCAAGCCGGAGTGGGCATGACGGCTGATGAGTCTGAGCCAATCCGATAACGGCCTTCGGGCTGAATCTGGCGACAAATGCCCATCTGGTGCCCTGCCGGGGAGACAGCTAGATTTTGATGGTTGCCTTGACGACATGCTTGACAGCGAAAGTTTTGGCTCTCGCAACCCGTTCTCTGATTCCACGCTTGACCTCTTCGAAATCAAGAGTGATCCCGCAGCCAGGGCATACCAATCTCGGGTCATCATCAAGCGCACTCAGAGATTGGACGATCTTCTTCTGGCACTTCGGGCAGTGAATGTCAATGGAGCCAGCCATGCATCCAATGATACCAGACTTGGTTAGGTTAGGTAAGCAGGCAAACTGCCAAAATCCGGCTTGCGGCTCGACCCGGCAATCGCAACTGATATAAACTGGGCGTGAGCTTTTGTACCATCTGAGTGTCTGTGCATCGTTTCTTCAGTCCGTAACTGGACGCTTTCATTGCAATAGCCCTTGCGCCGTTCCCCATAACGACTGGAACGCCGTTGCTGCCAGACGGAGGAGAGATCTGGCCGCACCAGGCGCAAGAGCAACGCCGACGATCACGGTTATCAGCCCACCGTACAGGACGTTCAACCAGTCCTTCCGGCCTATGCGTGTGGACGATTCCGTGAAGTATTCGAACCGGCGCTCGATGAATGCCGCTTGCTCGGCGGCGAGCTGTTGACCTTCCAGCAGGTACGTCTTAACCTCGTTCAGCCTCGTGGCGATGAGCATCTGCTCACAGGCGGTGAAGGGCCTGTTGTCGAGACTGGCTGATGATGCTGTGGCGGAAAGATCATTCTCTTCGGTCACAGCAACCCAAAGATCAGCAAATGCACGTCGAATACTTTCAAACGTGACGCAACCTGTTCGCTGCAAACTCAATGCCTTGACCTTCTCCCACACCGCACCATCTCGAATACTATCAATCAGTTCGTGTCCCTTCGGCGCTAATTTAAGCGAAAAGTAGAAAGTCCCGCTCCGTGTAGCTGCCGTGTGGGCTGTGACGTACTCGTCAGCAACAAGCTGTCCGACGTGCTCGTTAACTGCCAGGGCGTCGTATCCTGCAATATTCAGTTCCGAATTAGATGTCGGCGGGAGTTCTTCAATCGCCAATAAGGCTTTCCGCATCAGGTCCATGTCACGGCGCATCGCTTTTCATATGCCCTTCTTCCTATTGTATGTCAAAAAGGGTTCCTGTCCCAAAAGTGTAATTGCAGATAAGCCACGTCGTTACAGTGGGTTCCGATCTCGGTGACTCGGGGAGTGCTACGGTACCTGAAGTCTCGCCCCTAGCCGCGTCTGTCTTCTTGGCGGCCTTGGCGCAACCTTGGCGTCTTTGCGTGAAATCGGTTGGCCGGTATACGGTCACACGCCGAGATAATAAATTCCCGCCCCGCATCCCAAAGCAACCACACCACTTACCGCTCCACAACCCACTGAGACCCCGCATTTCCCCCCAACCCGCCCGCTACCCTGGAATTGGGGGCGGGCACCACGTCCCAAACCCGGAAACGGTAAATCCAATATGCTAATCTCCGACAAGCAAAAAGAAGCCAACCGGAAAAATGCGCAACATTCAACCGGTCCGACGACCCCGGCAGGGAAACAAGCCATCCGCTTCAACGCCCTAACCTACGGCCTGCGCACCCGCGCCTCCATCCTCCCCGACGAAAACGCCGCCGACTACTCCCAACTCTGGGACGAACTGGAAGCCGACTGGCAGCCGCAAACCCGCACCGAACGCCTCTATCTGGAAACCATGGTCACCTCCCAATGGCTGCTCAAGCGGGTTGCCGAGAGCGAACAGAAGATTTACGCGTACATCGACTTCGGCGAAATCCAGTTCAAAAGGTTGGCGTACGTAGCCAAGCAGCGCGCGCAACTGGAGCGCTCCTTCCGCACCGCCATCGCGGACATGCGGCAGTCGCAAAAAGAACGCCAGGCCAGCCAGCCCGCGCAATCCGCCCAGCCCACGGAACCCGCGCCAGCGCCGGCTCCGAAGCCAGCCGGGCCGCACGCCCCGCCCCCCGAATATGTGATGTCGGAGGGCGCCCAGGCCCACCCGGTCTTCTGCGCCCCCGTCACCCCCGACACTCGTTAGCAACCTGCCGCCCCTGATCTTTGACAACCACGCAAACGACCCCAACTGATACGCGACCACTCCCACTCCACCAGCCTGCCTCCAACCCGCCATACCCGCCCGCCTGCCCGCAAACCCGCATCGAAAACCAGCACCCATCACCCTGAACCCAGCACCCGCTTTAGATCCAATCACATGGGCTTCGTTCGTTCAGAAGAACAAAACCACCAGCCACCAGCCACCACCCACCACCCACGGCGAGCGAAGCCCGCCCCGCCCCGCCCCGAAATAGAAATTTTCAATCCCGCCCATAGAAATGTTCCGCTTGGGGCGCTCCCGCAGCGCGTTGGACAATGTACCATAGAGTCTTGTGAGTCGATCCACCCGTTTGGAGATTAACCTCGTTGAAATACCTGTCCCTGTTGACAGTCCTGCCCGTTGTGGCGTGGGCGCAAAGCACTGCCGATCTGCAGGCTAAAGTAACGGCCCTGGAAGCGGCCACCCGGTCGGCCCAAAGCGCGGGCGATAATGCCTGGATGTTGATGAGCGCGGCCCTGGTCCTGATGATGACCGGACCCGGCCTGGCGTTGTTTTACGGCGGCCTGGTGCGCCGCAAGAACGTACTGGCGACCATGATGCAGAGCTTCATCCTGATGGCGGTGGTCACGGTGTTGTGGGCCGTGGTGGGCTATAGCTTGGCCTTCGGCGAAGGCCTCCCGTTCATTGGAAACTTGCGCTACGCGCTGCTGAACGGCGTGGGAAGCGCCCCCAACGCCGATTACGCCGCCACCATTCCGCACCAGACTTTCATGATCTACCAGTTGATGTTCGCGGTGATCACGCCCGCGCTGATCTCCGGCGCTTTCGCCGAGCGCATGAAATTCAGCGCCATGCTGCTGTTCATGGTCTTGTGGATGCTGATCGTGTACTTCCCCATGGCGCACATGGTGTGGGGCAAGGGCGGCTTCCTGAATGCGTCCCTGGGCGGCAAAATCCCCTGCTTCGATTTCGCCGGGGGCACGGTGGTGCACATCACTTCGGGAGTTTCGGCGCTGGTCAGCGCGCTGTATTTGGGCAAGCGGCTGGGTTATCCGCACGAAGACATGAAGCCGCATAGCCTGGTGATCAGCTTCATCGGCGCATGTCTGCTGTGGGTGGGCTGGTTCGGCTTCAATGCGGGCAGCGCCCTGGGCGCCTCCAGCCTGGCCACCAGCGCCTTCGTGGCGACGCACTTTGGGGCGGCCGCCGGCGCCCTCGGATGGGTGGTCGCGGAGTGGCGGAGATCGGGCAAGCCCAGCGTACTCGGCGGCATCTCCGGATGCGTTGCGGGCCTGGTGGCCATCACGCCCGCTTCCGGATTCGTGAAGCCATTCCCGGCGCTGCTGATCGGCTTTCTGGCGGGAATCCTATGTTATTTCATGGTGGCCAAGGTCAAGCAGAAACTGGGATACGACGACTCGCTGGACGCCTTCGGGGTGCACGGCTGCGGCGGCACTCTGGGCGCCCTGCTGACCGGAGTCTTCGCCACCACCGAGGTAAACCAGGGCTTCAAGGGGCCCTTGGGCCTGGTGGACGGCCACCCCGGTCAAATCTGGAACCAGGCCCTGGGATGCGCGATCGCCTGGGTGCTGGCCATCGTGGGGACGTTGGTCGTACTGAAAATCTGCGACGCGCTGATCGGCTTGCGAGTCACCAAGTCGCAGGAGAGCGCGGGGTTGGATGTGAGTTTGCACGGCGAGGAAGGCTACAATCTGGAAGCGTGAATATGAAAAAAATCGAGGCCATAATCCAGCCATTCAAGCTGGATGAAGTGAAGGAAGCGCTGGCGGGCATCGGCGTGGACGGCATGACCATCAGCGAAGTGCGCGGGCATGGCCGGCAGAAGGGCCATAAAGAGGTCTATCGCGGTCGTGAATATACCGTCGATCTACTGCCCAAGCTGAAGATCGAAGTCGTAGTAAGCGACACGCGCTGCGAAGAATTGGTGACGACTTTGACCACCGCCGCGCGCACCGGCAAGATCGGCGACGGCAAGATATTCGTGTACGACGTGGCGGAGGCCATCCGAATCCGGAACGACGATCGTGGCGATGCCGCCCTGTAAGGACCCCATCCTGGCCCTTGCGGAGCGCACCGCGCTGGTGGACGGCATGGTGGAGCGGTCCGCCCGCGATCACCT
>PMVV01000483.1 GCA_003166475.1 Bryobacterales bacterium
GCTGCAACAGAATCCCGCACTCAAGCTCTACGTAGTGGGGCACACGGACAACGTGGGAACTCTAACGTCGAACGTGTCGCTGTCAAACCAGCGCGCGGCCTCCGTGCTGAAAGTTCTCACGACGCAGTACAACGTGGCCGCCAGCCGGCTACAGGCTTATGGCGACGGGCCCTATGCGCCTGTGGCATCGAACGATTCCGATGACGGACGAGCGCGAAATCGCCGCGTCGAACTGGTAAAACAATAAACCGCGGCGCCGAAAGACTGTCAAATGAGAGACGGTCGGCGTCCACATGGTCTTGATCTTGAGCCCGGCCGCGCTTGCGTCGGCGACTTGGATTGTCGGCGCCACTCGAAAGTTGGACCGAAGTAACTCCCGCCTGCTCGCCAAGCGCCTGCCGACACCGGCCAGATTGCGCCGCCAACACGATTGGGACAGATAAACCCCTTGTCGTACAGTGGCCCCACGCGGGCCAAAAATGTGGGAAGTTGACCGGATTACCCGCCGAAAACGCCGAAGATCTGGGCCACTCGGCGTATGATATGACCGCCTTCGGATTCCGAGGGATAGGGATCAGCGTCCCAGGCTGATGTCGATCACGATTCCGAAGCGGGTTCGAGTCATGGGATCACCGATCCATTGGGTGGCTCCAGAGAAAATCTTTTAGGCGGGCGCTATGAAATCAATCAGATAGGGCGACCTTCGGGAATTGAGAATTGGCTTCCCAGGTAGGACTCGAACCTGCCTTGCTCACGCGCCCAGAGCCTTCAGAATAGCGTCGGTATCGTACACGCACCCGCCCCACGTGCCGCCGCTCACCTGCTGCAACGCCGCCCACAGCCGGGTCTCGGGAGGCAGCGCGGGATCTGGCTCGAGGTCCGGGCGCATGGGCCGCGCGGCCAGCACGCGCCCGCCCTCTGCCGGGCCGAACAAATCCGCCCCGTGCCCGACCAGGTTCACCGAGCCTTCCAGGTTGACGCGGTCCACCACGATCTCTATCACGTCACCATCAAGCACCTTGCCGATGGGTCCGCCGGCCAGCGCCTCGGGTGAGATGTGCCCGATGCACGCGCCCGTGGAAACGCCGCTAAAACGCGCGTCGGTCAGCACCGCCACGTGCTTGCCGAAATCCAGATACTTCAGCGCCGAAGTGATCTGGTAGGTCTCCTCCATGCCGGAACCCATGGGGCCGCGGCAGATCAGCACGATGACGTCGCCCGCACGCGCGCGGTCCGGCCCATGGCTCTTGATGGCGGCGATGGCGGCGGCTTCGGTGCGGAACACGCGCGCGGGGCCGGTCTTGCGGTAGACGCCATCGGGACCCACCACGCTGGGGTCGATGGCGGTGCTCTTGATCACCGAGCCTTCCGGCGCCAGGTTGCCGTGAGGGAAGGTCACCGTGGAAGTGAGGCCGGCGCGGGCGGCGCGGGCAGGGTCCATGATGACATCGTCGGGATCGATGCCGTCGCGCTCCTGCAACGTGCGGCGCAGCGTGGCGCGGCGCGCGGATGCTTCCCACCAGTCGAGCGCTGCGTCCAGCGTCTGTCCGCTGACGGTAAGGACGCTGGTGTCGAGCAGACCGGCCCGCCGAAGGTGCAGCATGACTTCGGGGACTCCGCCGGCCAGGAAGACTTGCACGGTGGTGAACGAGCGCGGGCCGTTGGGGAGCGCATCCACCAGTCGCGCCACGCGGCGATTCGTAGCGGTCCAATCGGCGGCGGTGGGACGCCGCAGGCCCGCCGCGTGCGCCACGGCGGGCAGGTGCAGAATCAGGTTGGTGGAACCTCCGAAAGCGGCATGCACCACCATGGCGTTGCCGACCGACGCATCCGTCAGGATGTCGCGCATCGTCAGACCGCGGGCCCCCAGCGCGAGCGTGGCGCGGGCCGAGCGGCGGGCCATATCCAGCCAGATGGGGTGTCCGGAAGGCGCCAGCGCCGAGTGCGGCAGCGACATCCCCAGCGCTTCGCCCACCACCTGGGAAGTGGCCGCGGTGCCCAGAAACTGGCAACCGCCTCCTGGAGTGGCGCAAGCGCGGCAGAGGTTTTCAGCGGCCGCCTGCAGCGTGATCTGGTCGTGGGCGAAGCGCGCGCCGACGCTCTGCACGCGTGCGGCGTCTTCGCCCTCCTCGGCCGCGAGCGTAACGCCGCCGGGCGCGAGCACGCAGGGCAGATCGTGCATGGAAGCCAGCGCCATCATCATGGCCGGCAATCCTTTGTCGCAGGTGGCTACCCCGATGACACCGCGCCGCGTGGGCAGCGAGCGGATCAGGCGGGCGAAAATGGTGGCTGCATCGTTCCGATACGGCAGGCTGTCGAACATGCCGGTGGTGCCCTGTGTGCGGCCGTCGCAGGGGTCCGTGCAATAGGCCGCGAAGGGAATTGCGCCTAGCGCCTTCAGTTCCCGCGCGGCAGCTTCCATCAGCAGGCCGACCTCCCAATGGCCGGTGTGAAAGCCAAGCGCGATGGGCGCGCCCGCGGCGTCGCGGATACCGCCGTGCGTGCTGAGGATCAGGATTTCCTTGCCGCCCAGCGCGCGCGGGTCCCAACCCATACCGGCGTTCTGGCTCCATCCGAACAGGTCGCCGGAAGGGAGCGTCAGCAGCATTTCGGGCGTCACCGGAAGCGTGCCTGCGGGGCCGGGCGCTGTGGTGCGCACATCGAACAACGACGGGTCGCCGGAATCGAGAATCGGGTTGGGTGTCATCAAGGATTCGCAGCCGGGGCGAACAGCTCATGCGAACCGAGCGAACGCCAGAAGGCGAAAATGGCGATGCCCAGCAGGAGCGCGAAAGTGGCCAGTCCAAACGGGGCATACCAGGTTTTCCAGTCCGCGCCGAGGGTGATCATGTTGACGCTGTCGATAAAAAACACGGCGGCCATGGTGGCCACCAGCCCAAGGCGCAGCAAGACAAAAACAAGCACGGAATACATGCCGATATCGATGGCGGCCATCAACTTCCAGTCGGGCGAGGAAAACAAGCCGCCGTTGGCGAGCAGCAGAAGCAAGGCAGCCAGGATGGCGGCAAGCACGTCTTTTCTAACCATGAGGCGCAGGCCGCAGATGGAAAAGAAGACCACCAAGCCGAAAAACAGCGCTCCTTCCAGGGTGACGGCGTGGGCGGCCAGCCACTGACGGGTTCCCAAGGTGGAAGCGATCCCGCCCAAAGTGCCTAACGCGCCCGATTGCCAATCGCCAAACCACTCAGCCATCACCCAGACCGCCGCGCCCACCGCCGCGCCGATCAGGATGTGGGAGCTCACTTGCGCATCCAACCAGCGGCCCGCCAGTAGGCGGTTCCAGGTAACGATGGAGTGCGGCCAGCGGGCGCGGACCAGCGGTTCCAGAGCCACGTAGAGCAGTGCCAGTGCGGCGCCCCACATCAGCCAAGCCGCGCAATTCGCGAAAAAGAAAAAGATCATCGACTCATCCGGGACCGGGTGTACCGTGCCGACCCAGGCGATCAGGCCCAGCAGGCAGCGCGCCATCCCGATGCGCAGCGCGCCTTTACGGTCGACGTGGCCCAGTCTCCAGTTGCGCCGCGCCAATAACACCATCGCAAGCAAACCCATCACGTTGAGAATCACCAACACAGCCCCGCGCAGGCGGGAGGCCCAGGAAGCCGTGGGCGTGGCTGCGGCGGCCGTCTTCGGCCAGTCGAAGTCGATCTCCACCTGGGTGACGCGTCCCTTCCAGGACGCCAGATCCACAGTAAGGCTCAGGCCCGGGATGCGCGGATGCGGCCCCTTCCAGGAATGCACTTCGCTGGAAGCGCCGGAGGGCACGAATGTCGCGGGGATTTCACTGAACGCCGCCCTGTCGAGGCCCGCAGAGTGGAATACGGCTTCGGGCGCAACGGGAGGCGTAAGAGCTTGCGCATCCTGGTATGGGTTGGCCTGAAACTCGCGCAGCCGGCCGGCTCCATCCAGCGCCACGCGCGCCATTCCCGGCCGGCTGGGAGCCGGATTGTCGGTCGTCACATCGCCATAGGGATCGGCGGACAACGGGGATGGGCTCTCGCGATAGTTGGCCATAATGGGCGCTTCCGCCGCCAGCCATTCGTCCCATCGGTGCGGCTGCGGGAGTTGCTTAAGCTGGTCGAGCAGGTCGCCGCGATTGTCGATCCACAACACGGAATCCGCCGGCTTGGTGGGATAGCCGAACGACGATGCCATTTCGCGCGCCTGGTGTGCCAGCACTTCCGGTGGACTGTCGAGCGGAGTGTGCATGGCGGCGGCGTACCGCGCGCGCAACGCCACCGACGCGCATAGGCAGACGACGATCGCGATGAGGCACGGGATCGAGTATTTGGGGGCGAGCCCTTCCAGTTTGCCGGCGGATGCCACCAGTTCCGGCGAGGGCATCTCCCCAGCGGCCAAGGCTGCGGCCAGCGGATCTCCGCCCGGCATGGCCGCCGCGACGGACAGAACATTTGCCGGACGCCGGGCCGGGTCGGGGTCCAGGCAGCGGCGGATGGCTTTTTCGACTCCCGGATCGATATCGGCCGCGATCGAAGTCATGCTGGTCAATTGCGCCGATTCCTGTTGGCGCAGCATGGCTTGAACGGTGTTGGCATCGAACGGCCGCTTGCCGGTGAAGAGTTCGTAGAGCACCAGGCCGAGCGCGTAGATATCGCTCTTAGCGGTGACCTCTGCGCCCCTCAGTTGCTCGGGCGCCATGTAGGCGGGCGTGCCGTTGCGCACCTCCGCGCCGGAAAGCTGATCGGCGATGGCGGCCAGGCCGAAGTCCATGATGACCACATCGCCGCGCTTGTTCATCATGATGTTCTGCGGTTTGAGGTCGCGATGGATGATGCCGCGGTCGTGGGCGGCGGCCAGTCCGGCGCAGAGTTTGCGCGCCGTTTCGAGAGCCTTATCGGCGGGCAGCCGCCCGATGCGCAGCAGCAGCGACGCCAGATCCTCGCCATCCACATATTCCATGGAGATGAACGGCATGCCCTCGGCTTGGCCGATGTCGTACACGCGGCACACGTTGGGATGCGAGACTTGGCGGGCGATGCGGACTTCGGCGTGAAACCGCTCCAGCCGGTGCTGGTCTTGCGCGGCTTCCGCGGGCAGGAACTTCAGCGCCACGGACTGGCCCAGGGCAAGATCGGTGGCGCGATAGACTTCGCCCATGCCGCCCCGGCCGAGCAGTCCGATGATGCGATAGCGTCCGCCCAGCAGCGTGCCGGGGACGAAGCGGCCTTCATCGACGTCGGAGGAGGAAGAGATGTGCGAGACGGACGAGCCATGGTCCACGGCAACGGTTTCGGCGACGGAAGGGTCGGCGCGATGGTCCATTAGTACGATTCTACTTCTTGTGGGGCGGCCAATCTTG
>PMVV01000185.1 GCA_003166475.1 Bryobacterales bacterium
ACCAGCGCGAACTGCACATAAGGCGAGACGCGCCGGAAGACGCGGTATCCCAGCACGTTCATCAAGATCCCTTGCACGGCGACACAGAAGAAGAACACGAAGGTGTTCGCCGCCAGGATGCTGACGATGTGACAGCGGGCAAAGGGGATCAGGTTCAACAACGGTTCCTTTTGGAGGACTACCGCTGGGAACATCACGGGCGAGAAGGCGTTGATGGCCACGGAGAAGACGGTCAGGAAGGCGAGCAAGGCCACGATTTTCGCGCCGAACATAGTGCGCAGGCGGATGGGCAGCGGCGTCAGGTTGGCATAGTCGCGGCGGTCGGGGAAGAGCATCTCCCACTCGATGACGGTCACCAGTCCCATCACGGTCATCGAAAAGCAGATGAAGAACTCCTTTTCGCCCAGGGAGGCGAGGTCGCGGACGTACATCGGCTGCATTTGCAGGTTGGTGTACTTCGACATGAACAGAAATGGCAGCAGCATGCCGGGCGCGGCCAGCATGGCGAGGATGTTGACCACGGTGGCGCGCATGTCCGCGGCGTCCGTGTTGATCGCGACCAGGTCGTTGTCGAAGAAGCGGCTGAAGAAATGCCGCACCAGCTCGCGGAATTGAGCGATTTCGTTCTCCAGCGCAGGCGCCATGGCGAGTCCTCAAGCCTGCATGACATCCAGGATGTCCGCGGCGATTTTCTCGGTGTCTTCCTGCTGAACCAGTTGCGAAAAGACGTCTTCGAGCGAGGGCAGCGCCAGGAGGTCCCGCAAGCGCGCCACCGAGTCGTTCGCCACCATGCATCCTTTGCGCAGAATGATGACGCTGGTGCAGACCTTCTCCACGACCTCCAGCACGTGCGAGCTGTACAGAATCACCTTGCGCTCGCGCGCCAACGCCTTCATCAGGTTCTTAAACACCAGGCTGGTAGTGACGTCGAGGCCCGAGAGCGGCTCGTCGAAGACCAGCACATCGGGGTTGTGCAGCAAGGCGGCCGAGATGAGGATTTTCTGCTTCATGCCCTTGGAATAGGAAGAGATGGGCGAGTAGCGGTGTTCGTGGAGCGACAGGAGGTTCAACAGTTGGTCGATTTTGGATTCGAGCGGCGCAGCCGGGAGGCAGCGCAGACGCCCGACGAGTTGCAGGTATTCGCGGCCGGTCAGGTAGGGGTACAGGTTGGGTTCTTCGGGCACGTAGCCGAGGGACTTCTTGTAGCCGATCAGGTCCTGCCGGATGTTGCGGCCCTGGTAGAGGATCAGTCCGCGCGAAGACTCCAGGAGACCGGTCAGCATCTTGACGGTGGTGCTTTTTCCGGAGCCGTTGGGGCCCAGGTATCCGAGGATCTCGCCGGGCCGGATGGTAAAGCTGACGTCGTCAACCGCGGGCCTGCCGATATACAGCTTGGTCAGGTTGCGGACTTCGAGCATAGTATTGAGACACCTGTGGGCGTGGAATTGTTCCAGCGTGGTGAGCGCGGCCTGGACGATCAAAGCCCAAACGGTTGATCTAAAAGGCGGGTGTTGGGTTCTGGGTGTTGGGTGATGAGTTCGGGTGTTTGGGTGCTCGCGTCCGGGGCCGGAAATCGAAGATCGGGGGCGTTTTCGGGGTGGTGGTGAGACAGTAGTTGCGTACCCGGTTAGGTCGTCTGTCCGGTTGTCAAAGACCATGGGGGTGATTTGCTAGCGGCTGTCAGGGGCGGAGGGGGCGCAGAAGACCGGATGGGGCTGGGTGCCCTCCGACATTACGTAGCCGGGGGGCGGCGTTTGTGGCTCGGCTGGCTGGTGAGCCGGCGGTTGCGCGGCTTTCTCGGCTTGTTCGAGCGGCTGTGGGCGCTGGGCGTTGCGCTCCTTTTGCGACTGCTTCATATCCGCGATGGCGGTACGGAAGGAGCGCTCCAGTTGCGCGCGCTGCTTGGCCACATATGCCAGCATCTTGCATTGTTGTTCGCCGAAGTTGATGTACAGGTAGATCTTCTGTTCGCTCTCGGCCACCCGCTTGAGCAGCCATTGGGAGGTGACCATGCTTTCCAGGTAGCACCGTTCGGTGCGGGTTTTGGGCTGCCAGTCGGCTTCCAGTTCGTCCCAGAGCTGGGAGTAGTCCGCGGCGTTTTCGTCGGGGAGGATGGAGGCGCGGGTGCGCAGGCCGTAAGTGAGGGCGTTGAAGCGGATGGCCGCTTTCCCTGCTGGGGTAGCCGGACCGGTAGAATGCTGGGCATTCTTGCGGTTAGCTTCTTGCTGTTTACCGGAAACTAGCATGCGAGTTATCCTTCGTAATTCGGATTTTGGTTGTGGCGATGGAGCGGCCATACCCGACTTAATCTTAAAACGCGGGTTGCCGGAGAAAGGTGTGCCGGAAGGCTGCGGATTTAGTAAGTGGCTTGGGTGCAGTTAGATGTGGCGGGGGACTTTATTTCCGAAACGTGTGACCGCGGCGAAGATTGGGGGCGGCGAATGACTCCAAGGCGAAGAGCGCATCATCAGCCACCTGTCAGCAACACCAATTCTGTCGCCGGTTGGGACTTCCGGCATTCGCTTCTTAAACGGGGCATCGCCTTTCACGACCTGAAAGGCAACCCGCCCAACTTCTGCCCAGACAGCCGCCCGGTTTGAGTGCCCAAAAAATCTGTTTCAGCATCGGTTGGTATTGGGTGAAGTGGTGGTACGCATTCATTAGCAGAACGGCGGCAAGCGGAAAAAGGTCTCCTTTAACGAGTTTGGGGATCACAGGCTCAAGCCTGTGCCACCTTATGAGATACCCAGCGTTTGTTGTGTCCCACCTATTTCACTAACGACAGGAATTCATCGCGCGTCTCTTTGCGGTTGCGGAAGGCACCCAGCATGGCGCTGGTCACGGCTCCGGAATGCTGCTTCTCCACGCCGCGCATCATCATGCAGAAGTGCCGCGCTTCGCAGATCACTCCAACGCCCAGTGGGTCGATCAAGTCCTGGATGGTTTGCGCGATCTGCTGCGTCATGCGCTCCTGAATCTGCAGGCGGCGCGCGAACACGTCCACCAGGCGCGGCAACTTGCTCAGACCGATCACCCGGTCGCGGGGGATATACGCGATGTGCACCTTGCCGAAGAACGGCAGCATGTGATGTTCGCACATGCTGAAGAACTCGATGTCCTTCATGATGACCATCTCGTCGTACTTCACCGTGAACAAGGCGCCGTTAACCACCTTCTTCACGTCCATGGCGTAGCCGCTGGTCAGAAACTGCAGCGCCCGCTCCACGCGCTCGGGAGTGCGCGCCAAGCCTTCCCGCCCGATATCTTCTCCCAGGCGCTCCAGGATCTGTTTCACCAGCGGCGCGATGGACTGGTCCACCTGCGCCCGGTCCGCTTTCGGGGTCATCACTTTTACGCTAGCTTTATTCGATTTCATGGGCTGACACTTCAAATGCGTTGCGGCTGGTCTCGGCGATGGCCACCCGTTCGAGACACGGTCCATCCGCCGGAAACACCGCACGCCAATTCTGCTTCAAACGCCGGACCACTTCGCGCCCCAGATTCTCGGAGGTCGGAACCGCCGCGCGGAACGCTTCCACTTCCTCATTGAGGTGGCGATGATCGAACGGCTCGAGCACCTGGCGCCGCACCAGGCCGTCCAACAGATCCAGGTCCACAGCGCGCCCGGAGCGCGCCTCCACCGGGCCGCGCACCGTCACGGCGATCTCGTAGTTGTGGCCGTGCCCGAAAGGATTGTTGCATTTGCCGTACAACTCGCGGTTCTCCGCGTCGCCCAACTGCGGCGCGTGCAGCCGGTGCGAGGCCGAAAAGCGGTATTTGCGCGTGACCAGCATCAAGCGTCGTCTCCGAAATAGTCCACGTACAGGTCCGGCGTCTCGTAGACCCGCACGCCATGCAACCTGCCGCGCGGTCCGCTCAAATGCGGCTGCAGGCGATTCCAGATGTCGATGGCGATGTTCTCCGGCGTCGGGATTACATGGTCGAAGGGCGCAACTTCGCGGTTCAGGAAACGGTGATCGTATATGTCGACCACTTCGCGGTTCAGGGTATCCTTAAGCGCCTTCAGATCGAGCACCATGCCGGTGACCGGGTCCGGCGTGCCTGCCACGGTGACTTCCAGCACGTAATTGTGGCCGTGCCCGTGGGGGTTGGCCGCCGCACCGTAGAGCGCGCGGTTCTCGGCGTCGGAAAGCCGGGGATCGCGGCAGATATGCGACGCGGAGAACTCCGCCTTGCGGGTGATCAGCATGGGACCTGATTATTCGATGCAGCAAACGAGCCGGAAGTACACTAAAATTATAGTTTCAAGCTATGCATAGCGTCAAAATCGATCAATTCCTGAAAGCCGGGATCGGCGTATTGCTGGCCGTCCTGGTGTTTGTGCTGTACACTTCCACTCACGAACGCATCATCGACGTGGGAGACTCCGCCCCGAATTTCACCATCACCGCCGACAACGGCCGCACCATCACCACCTCGAACTTCGGCGGGCGCTTGCTGGTGTTGAATTTCTGGGCTACCTGGTGCCAGCCCTGCGTCGAGGAAGTGCCCTCGCTCGATCAGTTCGCGAAGGACATGGCGGGATCGGGCGTGGTGGTGCTGGGCGTCAGCATGGACGCGAACCCCAAGGTCTACCACGACTTCCTTTCCCGCAATCGCGTCTCGTTCATGACCGCCCGCGATCCCGAGGCCAAAATCAGCGCGGACTATGGCACCTTCAAGTACCCGGAATCCTACATCATCGATTCCAAGGGCAAGGTGGTTCAGAAGATTATTGGCGCGACCAATTGGACGGACGGCAGCATGGTGAACGCGGTGAAATCGTTTCTGTAACCCACAGGCTAAAGCCTGTGCCACCGCTAGAGCCTGTGTTACGGTAAACCACAGGCTAAAGCCTGTGCTACCTGCGGCCAAGCAGAAACTGATCGATCTCCTGGGTTCTCGCGGATACCTGGACCGTCCCGAAGATCTGGCGCTCTACGAATACGACGGCAGCGTCGAAAAGGGCCGCCCCGAGATGGTGGTGTTCCCGCGCAGTACCGAGGACGTAGCCGGCATTGTCAAGATCGCGGCCGAATACGGCGTGCCCGTCGTGGGCCGCGGCGCCGGGACCGGCTTGAGCGGCGGCGCGATCCCGCGCGAAGGTGGCGTAGTGGTGGGCTTCGCGCGCATGAACCGCATCCTGGAAATCGATCTGGAAAACGAGCGCGTGCTGGCCGAGCCCGGCGTGGTCAATCTGGATGTCACTCTGGCGGTCCAATCGCAGGGCTACTTTTACGCCCCCGATCCCTCCAGCCAGCGCGCCTGCACCATGGGCGGCAACGTGGCCGAGAACGCCGGCGGCCCGCACACGCTGGCGTACGGCGTGACCACCAACCACGTCCTGGGCCTGGAGTTCGTGCTGCCGGATGGCACCGTGGCGACCACCGGCGGAAAGGAAACCGAGCAGCCGGGATACGACTTGACCGGCCTGCTGACCGGGTCGGAAGGCACCATGGCGCTGGTCACCAAAGTGATGGTGCGGCTGATGCGCAA
>PMVV01000176.1 GCA_003166475.1 Bryobacterales bacterium
GTGATGGCCAGAATGCGCAGCGGGTCCACGCCGCTTTCCACCAGGCGCTTGAAGTACTCGACCAGAACCGTCGTCTTCCCGGATCCCGGCCCAGCCACCACGCAGGTGTCCCGCGGTGTCTCTTCGACGGCGACGGCCTCCAACTGACGGGGCGTCAATCCCACGACGACGCTCCTTCGGCAAGCGCGCGCGCCGCGATGACGAACCGGCAGACATCGCGATAATCGCAGAGCCGGCATTTTTCCGGATCTGCGGGATGCGGCTCCACGCGGCCCGCTCGAATCTCACCCACGATTCGAAGCGCGGTCTCGATAGTTTGCGCGGGATCGAACGGCACCCATGGCGTGCGTTGAATGCCGCCTTTGAAGCCCCAATACGACATGCCCTCGGGATGCAGTTCGAAAAAACGCTCCAGCGCCAACATGTAGAGTTGCGGCTGCAACAGATTCTCATTGGTCCCAAGACTTTTGGTATTCTGCGCGCCGCTGTATTTGTAATCGATCACGTAAGCGCCATGGTTCGGGGTAACGTCGATGCGGTCGATGCGCCCGCTGATTTCCACGTCCGCGCCCAGCTTGTAGCGGAACTTCTGTTCCGTACGGATGTCGTACCCTGTGGCCCACGCCGGGTCTTCCACCAACGCGCGCAGGTCGGCGAGCATGCGCTGGCGGCAAGCTTCGGTACGATAGCCCGCGGGCACTCGCTGCCGTTCGCAAATGTCGCGGAAGACGCTGTCGAAGGTTTGCTCCCACCGGTCCGCATCGGGGTGGAGCTTCGCCAGCACGGCATGCACGATGGTGCCCTGCGTCCGGAAGTCGAGCCGCTTTTCCGACCGCACTGGGGCGGCGCGTAGCCGCAGTGTGTCCCTGCCGAAGAACTGGAACGCACACTGCAAATACGTTTCAAGCGCCGTGGGCCGGAACGACAGGTGGCGCAGCGCCAGGGCCTCCAGAAGATCGGGGCTGGCGATGGCTGCCGGCGGCCGCGTTGCCCCGCCTTGTCGTCGCGGCTGGGGCGCCACGGGCTTCCACTCGCTCGGCGCCGCCGCTAAGCCGTCGAGGTATAGCGATGGCAGATTCTGCTGCCCCCGCGCGTCGCACCGCGGGTAGCTCAGCGTGAGCGATTCGGTGGCGCGCGTCACGGCCCAATCGAACAGGAAACGCTCTTCGGCCTCGAAATCAGCCACCGTGCGCAGCCGGATGCCCGCCTGCTTCAACTGCGCCCGCGCCGCTTCCGGAAAGAATGGATCCTGCGCGTGGAATTTCGGAAATTGCTTTTCGACCAATCCACAGACGAAGACCACGGGCAACTGCCACTGCCGCGCCTCGTGCGCGCCGAGCACGTGCACCACGTTGCGGCGGCCATCTTCGACGCGCAGCGGCGTGAGCCGCAACACCGATTTCGCCGCGCGCCAGAATTCGCTCAGTTTAACGGGACGCCCGCCCAGCGCTTGCGCCGCTTCGTTCATGGCGCCATCGAAAAGTTCCAGCACCGCGGCTTGGCCGCGCGCGATCGCCGCGGTTTCGTGACTGCCGGGTTCCGGATTTCGCGGCGCGAACAACTCTCGCAGACTCTGCAGCCGCACGGCCCATTCATCCGGGGCAAGGGAAAGCACCCGCCATGCTTCCAGTTTCTCGAACGATTGAAGCAATCCCAAGACCTCGGGCTGCGCGCCCGCGGCCAAGTCCCGCAGCGCGGCCAACCCGTGGTCCGGCATCCTGTCGCGCACCGCGAAATCGAATTCGTCGCACGCGATTCCCGGCGCCAGGCGAATGGCCGCGAGCGTTTCCGCATGATCCCATCCTCCGAGCAGCGCATCCACGATTCCGGTGAGGTAGCGCGCCAGCGCGTGGTTCGACAGATCGGCGTCAAAGTAGAACCGCGCTGGAATGCCGAAGCGGTCGAGGGTCGCGCGCAGGACCGGCTCATAGACCTCGGGGCTGCGCACGATCACGCCCATCTCGCGGAATGGCCGGCCCGCGGCAGCCTGCTCCAGGATGCGGCGCGCGATTTCGTCCGCCTCACGCTCGATGGAGGGCGTGGCGCAAAGTTCGGTGCGCGGTTGCGCCCGCTGCCAGGTGCACGCCTCCTCCACGAATCCCATCGCGAGCAACCGTTCGCGCGTGGGTCCGGTGATCGCGGTGACGGGCAGCGTAAGCGTGACGTCCGCATGACGGCACATGGCGCCGATGACGGCCAACTCCGGATCGGGCAGCGCGTAGAATCCATCCAGCCAAACGGTGTCGATCGCGGGAAGGCCCTCGCACGCGATGCGTTCGGCGGCGTGCGCCAAACGCTGGGAGCGCGTCGCCAGGCCGCGGTGATCGAGTTCGCGATCCACCTCGCGATAGACCTCAAGAAACGCGTCGCCCAGCGGCGCCGAATTGCCTTTGCGCGCCATGCTACCGGCGAGCCGTTCCGCATCGCACCCGGCCGACGAAAACTCTTCCATGGTGCGCGCCAGAGCTGCACAGAATCCAGGCAGCCGGACCACGCGCGCAAACTCCGGGCGGTTCACGCGGCTGGCGGCTTCCTCCACGATGAGATAGTGCAGCGGTTCGGAGACCTGCGGCATGTCCGCGGCAAATGCATCCACGAAGCGCGACAACGTTTGGATTAGTGTGGGCCGGAAGACGAACCCCTCGCGTGCCACTTGGTTTTGCAGGTGCTGCGCCATGGTGGCCGTGGGAGTGAGCAGCCGCACGCCGGAATCCCGCCGCCGCAAGGCGTCGCGGAAGCGTTCCAGGATGCGGGAGGTCTTGCCCGACCCGGCTGGGCCGGTTAGCAGTCGCATTGATTCCAGATTAGCCCGCTTTCGGGTTAACAATTCATGCGATATTTGGCCCAGCGAGCCACTAATTTGACACATGCCTCAAAAACAGAAACCGGCGAGAGCCTCCTCGCCCAGATCCGCCGTGGTCGCGATCACGGCGATTGAAAAGCACATCTATGTGATACGCGGCCAGAAGGTCATGCTCGACCGCGATCTCGCCGAACTCTATGGAGTACGGACGATGGCGCTCAAACAACAGGTGAAACGCAACGCCAACAGGTTCCCGCCGGACTTCGCCCTTCGCCTTTCGCCTCTCGAAACCAGAGGCGGAATCGTTGATATCACAAAATGTGATATCAACGCGGCGCAGCTTCAGCCGCATCTTGCCCAGCGCCTTTACAGAGCAAGGCGTGGCGATGCTGTCCTCGGTGCTCAAAAGCGAGCGGGCCGCGCAGGTGAACGTCCTCGTCATGCGCGCCTTCGTGCGCATGCGCGAGGCGCTCACGGGTCAAAAGGACGTTCTCAAGAAGCTCGATGAATTGGAAAAGAAATACCAGACACACGACACCGAGATCAAGGCGATCTTCGATACCCTGAAAAAGCTGATCCAATTTCCAGTGCCGCATCACCGCCGGATCGGCTTCATCGCGGAAGCACCGCGGTAATTCAACCGTGCCGTTTCGTGCTATAAGGGACCTTGAAAATGGTCGTTCGCAACAAGACCCGCAACACCGTTCTGGCCGACGCGGCCGAAGTCGCCGACACCAGCGAAAAGCGCCGCACAGGATTGCTCAAACACGACTGTCTGGCGCCCGGCCAAGGCCTCTGGATTGTCCCGTGCGAATCCGTGCACAGCTTCTTCATGAAGTTCGCCATCGACCTGGTTTACCTGGACCGCAACAAGAAAGTGCGCAAGGTCCGACACCGCATGGTCGCCTGGAGGCTGTCCGCCTGCCTCTCCGCGCATTCAATCCTTGAACTGCCGGCCGGAGCGGTGGCAGCCAGCGGCACGGAGGCGGGGGACCAGTTGGAGATGGTGGAGCAGAAGACAGAAGACAGAAGTCAGAAGTCAGAATAAGAGCCGCGGTCGCCGGGCCATTCTGACTTCTGTCTTCTCACTTCTGTCTTCTTAG
>PMVV01000155.1 GCA_003166475.1 Bryobacterales bacterium
TCGTTTTTCGTGGCCTGCCGAGCGACAAACAAACGCTCGTCTGCGCCACGCCTGACACCGAATTCGCAGACACCACGCTAAGTGAGCTGCAGCGCCTGGCGCAGGGCCGGGTCGCTGCGCACGCGCCAGATCCTGCTATCGAGGTAATAGTGGGTCAGGCCGAAGCCGCAGAAGAAGCCGAACGCCAGGTCGGATGCGCGGCCAAGCTGGAAGCCGGGCACGCGGTAGAGCGCGCTGAAGACCAGCGCCACCAGCACATAGTTCAGCAGGCTGCGCGAGACCGCCTGCGGGATGCGGCCGTGACTGCCGTCCGCCGAAGCAGCGCCGTAGCGGTTGCGGTTGTGGAACCAGATCAGCGCGTGATACTGCAGGTTGTGCACGATGGTAACCGTCGGCACTGCGCCCATCCAACTCATGTAGGCGAAGGTCAGCCAGTGCAGCGGGATCACGCCGGCGAACAGCAGAAACTTCGGCACGTTGACGGGATCGCCGCGGCGGATGCGCACCCACTGCCGGCCGGCGTAGACTAGCGCGGTGGCGGCCACCAGCAACCACAGGAACGGCTCCAGGCGCGGGAACGAGAAGTGGAGTCCCAGTTCCTCGGGGTGGTGGATGAAGAAGCGGTGGAACGGGGGAAAGACCAGCATCACACCGAGAAACCAGCGGTCGAGAGAGTTGTCCAGCTTGGCGAGGTCGCGGTTCTTCACCTTGTACAGGACCATGAAGCCGTAGTGCTGGCGGACCACATGGTAGTAGGCCCACACGGCCACGATCATGGCGAGCACGGCCTTGCCGCCCAGCAATACCATGACGGGTCCCAAGGCGAAGAAGAACGCCGCGCTGCCGAACAACAGAGCGCGGTGGCTGTGGCGCGCCTCGCGATCGAAGAACGTGCGCGAGGCCGTGCCGAAGATGTGGGTGCCATCGAAGCCCACCGACCAGAACCACCACAGCAGCGAAATCGGGACGTGCAGCGCCACGTTCGCCGCCAGGTATGCGTATCCGGCCAGCGAGCTGCCGATGAGAAACGCCATGTCGATGCCGGGCGCGATGATCCAGCGGTGCGCCAGGCGTGGAGCGCGCGGCGCGAGTATCGGAGCGGCTTGGGTGGCGGCGGCCAATCCATATAGTGTACAACTACCGAGGAGAGTGGCCGGTGGTGCGGTAGAATGGAACCCTCATGACCTGCTGCTCCGAGTTCGACAAGCTCATGGACCTCGAACTGGCGCGCCATGCGCAGCCCTACCAGCTCACCAATGGCAGGATCATCACGGAGATCGACACGGAATACTACTTCGTTTTTGGCGAGGAGCGCCACAGTTTCGTGGGGATTAACTATTGCCCGTTTTGCGGCCGCGTGCTTTCGCGCGGGCTTTGGAACCTGGAGAAGAAGAAGCAGGGGTAGCGGACCCGTCCTTCGATTCGAGCAAAGCCGACAACTCCGCGGCGTCTTCCAGGATCACCAGTGCGAGCGGTTCGGACTCGTCGGGAATCGCCGCCACGGTGATCAGGAAGTCCACGTCGGCTGTCTTCCCATCTCTGATGAGGCGCAGCCGCCCGGTGTTGCGGGGGGCGTCGGTTTGGCCGAAAACCTCCCGTAGGAAGTTCTTGCCCATGCATTCCGGGCACGCTTCGGCAGCGTCCCCCTCGGTATCGATCGTATGCACGCACTGCACCTGGTTGCCTCTGCGCAGACGCAGTACGGCGAAGGGGACCTGGTCCAACAATCTGGCTCCGGCAAGGTTGAAGTCTATGATGTTGAAATCCCGGTCCACAATGAAAGCCGGCAAGGGCAGCACGTCGAATACGTTAGCGATCAGGTCGGTGTTGGGTGCGGGCAACGCCGCGGGACTGGCGCTCATAACATTTTGGTGCCAGGCGGGGGTGAGATTTCTCACGAAACAATTCCGGAGATTCCGGGACGCCTATTTCCGCGTTTCCGGCTGCAGGAAAGTCCCCTCCCGGAGTTCTCGAAACGCCTGCTGGAGCTGCTCCTGCGTATTCATCACGATCGGGCCGTACCAAGCCACGGGCTCCTCTAGCGGCTGCCCCGAAACCAGCAGGAAGCGTATCCCGTCCTCCCCGGCCTGCACCGTGAGTTCGTCGCCGCGGTCGAACAGCACCAGGGAGCGGTTATCAGCTTCCGCGGGAGGCGCGGTGTCCGCCCATCCGACTGCCTCGGTCGGTACGGCCAGGGGGCCCGAGGCGTTGCAGAACTTCCCGCTTCCGGCGAAAACGTATGCGAAGGCATGCCGCGTCGTCTCTACCGGCAGGGTCTTCCGGCGGCCGGGAGCCACCGACACATCCAGGTACATCGGGTCGGCGGCGATGCCATCCACGGGACCGGCCTTCCCCCAAAACTTGCCGCAGACCACGCGCACGTGGGTGCCGTCGTCGTCGGTGACCGCCGGAACGTCGGCCGCTTTCACTTCCTGGTAACGCGGCGTCGTCATTTTGAGGGCGGACGGAAGGTTGGCCCACAATTGGAACCCATGCATGCGGCCGGCGGGGTCGCCCTTGGGCATCTCCTGATGGATGATGCCGCTGCCCGCCGTCATCCACTGCACGTCGCCGGCGCCGATGGCGCCATGGTTCCCCATGCTATCGCCATGCTCGACGGTACCGGCGAGGACGTACGTGATGGTCTCGATGCCGCGGTGAGGATGCCATGGAAAGCCCGCCAGGTAATCCTCCGGGACGTCGTTGCGGAAATCGTCGAGCAGCAGGAAGGGGTCGAAGTCGGACGTGTTGCCGAAGCCGAACGCCCGGCGCAGGTGTACGCCCGCGCCTTCCAGGGTGGGCTTGGACTTGATGAGCCGTTTAACTGGTCGAAGGGACATATTCGAGTCTACCTTGTGGAACGCCGCGCTGCCAAGGCCCAGTTTAGCTGTGGGGCAGGCCATCATTTTTCGTGGCTTGCCGAGTTCGAGCACGTGCGCAGACGACAAACAACGATCGTCTGCGCCACGCCGGACACTACACTGGCATCAGCCGCAGCTTGCGCAGAACCAGGAAGCCTTCGATGCGGGTAGTGCCCAGGGCGCGCCGGTAGGTGAGCGTCAGGCGCACGAGCCCGCTGCCGGCCGGGGTGGTGAAAGCAAGACCGTCTTCTTTCTCGCTCTCCGACGCCAGGCTCTTCCCCTGCGCAATGCCGCTTGCCCCATGCAGATCCGTAATCCGCCAGCCAAGTCCCGTCTCCGGCTCGATCCCGCTGGTACGGTACCAAAACCGCAATTGATAAGAGGAGTTTTTCATGACCGGCAGGATTTGGGTGAGAACGTCGCAGTTCTCCGGCTGCCGGCCGGAGAACGAAATGCGCAGGCCCGCGGGCTGCTCGTCGAGAAGCGTAGTGACCCCGGCGGCATCGGGCAAGCGCCACGCAAAGCCTTGCGCGGTGGGCAACACCGTGAAGTCGCCGTCGGTCAGAGATCTGCCCGCGCCAGGCGCCAGCGCCGTATAAGGGATTCTGCGCAGTTCCGCTAGTTGGTTCCAAATCCGGATCGCCGGCTGGGCGCTGTCATCCGCGATCAACCGGTCGCAAGCCGCCAACAGCACCGGCGCGTCGGCTTCCCGGTTCCATGCGAGCAACCGCGTGGCGGCCTGCGTCATCGCCTCGGTCCGGTTCTGGCCGGTCAGGTAGGCCAGATAGTTGGCTTCCTGATCGGCTTTCCGAATGTCCAGTTCCCGCGCGATCAGTGCGCCGTCATTGGTGACCTTCCAGCACAAGACGAACAGCGGCGTCAGATCGCCGTAAGCCATCTGGGCCGCTTCCCGCGCCCAAAGCCAGAACTTGTCTGGGTTGCCGCGCCGGAAATAGTAATTCGCCAGAGACCATTTGGGAAAGTATTGCCGGTCGACACTGGCGGCGCGCAGCAGGCTGTGCTCGGCGCCGGCCAGGTCCGCGTCCGCTTCGGCGCGCAACCCTAGTTCCACCCAGGCTACGGAGTCCCACGGGTTCAACGCCACCGCGCGCTGGAGGGCCAGTGTGGATCGAGCCGGATCGCTGTCCTGAGTGAGTGCCGCCAGCCGGACATAGTAGGCGGCATTGCCGGGTTCCAGGCGCAACGCTTCTTGGGTTCCAGGCACCGTTAGCTGCCGAAACCAGTAATCCGCCAGGGCCATGCGGACGCTCCAGAAGCTCGCGACCGTGAACGCCGCAACCATAGCGGCAGCCGCCGCAAACCAAGCCAGCCGGATTGGCGTCGATTGCCGCAAAGCGTCTCCTCTCCTTTGTACAACATCTAGCTGTGGGGCGGGCCATCGTTTTTCGTGGCCTGCCGAGTTCGACCGCGGTGCGCAGACTACAAACAACGATCGTCTGCGCCACACTACACTAGCCCGTCAATCGATCGTCGTTGGGTTGGTTGCGCTGGCCGGCGCGGACTTGCCTCCGGACACCGTAACGGAATTGGTGACTTGCGATGGGGCGTTCGAGGCTACGTCCACCGTGACGGTGATGACGGGATAGCTCTTGCCGGTCGCGAGCGAGTCGCTGCGGTTGCAGGCGTTGGCCGTGCAGGTCCATCCGGTGCCCGCCATGGAAACCAACGTCAGACCGGACGGAATGGTATCGGTCACCGTGACCTTGCCGGATGTGGGCCCGGTGCTGGTGGCCGCATTGGTGACGGTCACGGTATAAGTGGCGTTGTTCTGCCCCTTGGTGAAGTTACCCGTGTGCGACTTAGCGATGTTCAGCACAGGAGTGCCGTAGGTGTTCTTCACCAGAACTTGAGTGAATGCATACGCGCCGCAGGACGGAGTCGTACTGGTGAAATTGCTGACTTGCAGCAACTGGGCGCCCGCGGCGGAGAGGTCGCCCGCATTCAGTTGAATGGTCGCCTGGGTGGGCGTGACGTTGGTGGTGGTGCGGTAAGCGTTGTTCCAGTAAGCGTAGAAACTGCCGTTGACGAAACCGGCGCCGGTGACGGTCAACGGCGAGGCGCTGGACGTCTTCACCGGGGTCGCGGGACTTACGGTGGCCGCATTGATGACGGTTGGCACGATGTTGAAGTTGGCGACGGGCAGGAACTCATCGTGGACCGTGGTGGTGTACGGATTGGTGGTCCCGGTCAGGTCACCGGTCCAACCGGCGAATACCATGCCGTTGCCCGCGGCGGGTGTCGCGGTCATGGTGAGCAATGTACCGTCCGGGAAGCTGCAATCGTTATTGGGACAGGATTGCGAATACTCCACCGTGCCGCAATCGTTTTCCGCATAGGTGTAACTGCGGTACACGGGAGTATACGAAGCCGCGACGCTCTTTACGCCGGAGCTGGAAGCCCTGATGTTGTGAGTTTGGGCGCCGCCATCGCTCCAATGGTTCCAGCTATAAGAGACGTTGGTAGTGACGGGAGCCTCGGGTGAGTATGCGCCGATCGAGTGAGTTGTGCCCGCTGCCCAGGCGGCGCCGGATTGGTCCTGCGAATAACCTTGCGGCAGGGGCACATAGGTGTCGCTATCGACGGTCGCATACATCGGCGGATTCCAGGTGTTCGGCCCCGTGATGGTTTCGCCGATGGTGGTTACCGGGAAGGTGGTAAACGCGCCGTATGCACCCGATTCCGGCGACTGGATCAGGGACGCATAAGGGTTGGCGCCTTGGGGATATGCGGGCACGAAAGGCGCTTCAAACCAGCCGTAGAAGTTATAGCCCGCGTTGGGCGTGGCGCTGACCGAGATCTTCTGGCGATCCACGAAGAAGCTGCCGCTGAAGACGGATTGCGGCGGCGGGGAGACGCTCACCGATCCCGATGCAGCGGGAGAGGCCGAGATCGCGAAAGGCCATAGCCGGACGTAATTGGCCTCGTAAACCGTGGTGGCGGGCTTGCCGGCGGGCGAAGTGAGTTCGCCCGCCCCTCCGGTGACGGTAATGGTATGGGAGCGCGCGCCGCCGTCGTTCCACTTGGCGAATTCATAGGTTGCGCCATCGTTAGGATTGGTCAGTTGCGGATCGGGCGGTAGGTTCAGCGTGTGCCTGGTGTCGATGGTCCAAGTAAAGGTCTGCGGGGCGGTATAAGTAGTGCTGTCCACGATGATTTCGAGGCCCGGCGGGTTGGTAACAATCGTTACAGTCGAGGGGGCAAATCCGTAGAGCCGCTTGATGGCGTCCACGTCGCCGGCCGAATAGCCGGTCGTGTTACTCAGCGGAATGCCGGCTGGAATGGATTCGAGCACCGGCAGGTTGTTCTTGGTGAAGGAAAACGCCGGGTAATGCATTACGGATGCGTAATCGTAAAGACCGAGGGTCTGATAGTTGTCGGTAAACAAATCGAAGTTGCCCAACAGGTAGGGCTTGTCGGAGTTGGCGGAATTGAGCACGACATACGAATTGCGGTCGGGGCGCTGGTGTTCGTGCAGCAGGCCGATGGCATGGCCGATCTCATGACAGATGCCGGTGAAGGAGCAGTTGATCGAGCCGCCGATGAACTGCTGTCCGCCGGCCATGCCCTCGGTGGCTTCGCAGTAGCCGCTCGTATCGGTGGGATCGAAGTTGAAGGTGACGTAGTTGGTTTGCGTGGTTTGGGGGACCAACTGGATGACGCCGGTCAGAGTGCTGTTGACGTAACTGATGGCGGAAGCCAGGGTGGGGGTGCCGGTCTCGATAGTGTAGGGGATCTGGTAGACTCCCGAAACGGCGGGCCACAGTTGCGAGACGTAGCCGATGGCCAAGCCACGGGGTCTGAAGCCCGGCTCAGAGGGCATCCTTGGGGGCGCGGACGCCGCGAGTTCCGCGGCCGTCCCGAGGATGATGTCTCCTTCGACAACAGCCTGCCCGCCGATCACGGCGTAGTCGATCGGCAGACCATGCCACCAGCCGGAGCGGACCTCGCTTACGTCCGGCCCATGGGAGCCCTCACCCTGTACGGACAACTGGGCGGAGCCGGATCGATTGCGGCTATCCACGGCAATCATCGTGATGCGATTGGCGCCGGGGCGCACGGGCACGCTGGCAGAGAAGGCGATCGGAGTGGATTGGCCGGCAGGGGACGGGGTCCAATCCGCGGGTCCGGTGTGGCCCTGATGGTCGGTCCAATAGATATTGACGATGGCGGAATCCGCCGCGGCCACGCCCTGGAGCAGGACCGTAGCAGCGGAGGTGGCCGAGTGGGTGGATGGTTGCAGAAGTCGCACGACCGGTTGCGCGGAGAGGCATGCCGGGAGGGAGACGACCGCGATGGTGAAAACAGCGTGGAGTGAGTGCCGGGACATCTTGTTAGTGTACCGCGCGGGGGCAGGGTGCGCTTGGTGAAGAAGTGTCCGCGTACCCGTACTGCGGGCCGCTCGGTCAGTCACGCCGGGCGAGGGGCGAGGCGCTTCCCGGCCGCAGACTTTCTCGGGCGCCGCGGTTTTGTACACTTCGTCCGCTCAGGAAGACTTCCGTCTGGCTCGTTTTTATCTGCGTTCATCGGCGTTCATCGGCGGCCAATACGGGGTTTTGGTTTTCGCGTTGGGCGGAAAAAAGCACACCGGGCCATCGGCGTGACGGTCTATTGCGGCTCGCTTAATAAAGTGACACATGTGGGGCGGGCATTCTGCCCGC
>PMVV01000174.1 GCA_003166475.1 Bryobacterales bacterium
CCGATTGGCCGGTTTTCGGTCACTCGCGCAAACCCCCTACATCCTATTGCAAACAAACATTCGACGGGCCCCAGACCCCCAATCTCAACCATCCTCCATGCTACTCTCATATCGGTATCCAGCTCATGCCGCCACGCTGTTTCGAAGGTAATAACCTCCACTACCGCTGCGTGCAACGGCCTCATCCGCCCGCCATAGCCAACCCGCACCCCTCACGCCGCCCAAAAATGGCTTCGTCGAAAACTGCAAATAACAGAATACAAATGACTTATTGGCTTCGTTCGTTCAAAAATGCATTCCGGAACTTTTCCCCCGCCCCCGCCGTTATCCTAACCGGGCGTGTTAAATACCAGCCCCCGGAGCCGTCTCATGTATGAAGAGCAAGGGAGGAAAGAAAACGTGGAGGCCACCGCCCAATTGGAATCGCAACTCGAACCCGTCCTAGCCGCTCCACTCCAGCCCGCCCCATCGCCGGACTGGGATCTCGTTTTCCGGGGGCACCATGCCACCGTGTTCCGCGCGGCCTACCGCGTCACGGGCAACTCGAGCGACGCTGAAGACGTCCTCCAGACCGTCTTCATGCGCCTTCTGCGCCGCTCGCCCGACGCCGAAACCGTCGGCAACATGGAAGGTTATCTGCGGCGCGCAGCCGTAAACGCAGCGCTGGACCTGATCCGCTCCCGGCAGGCCGCGCCGCAAGTCCCCCTCGATGACGTGCCCCCCCTGCTTTCCGAAAATGCCTCGCTTGCTCCCGATCGTCTGCACCGGTCCACCGAAATCCGCCTCTGGTTGCGCCAGGCCGTCGCCCGGCTCAGTCCCCGGGCCGCCGAAATGTTCGCTCTTCGCTTCTTCGAAGACCGCGACAATCCGGAAATCGCCCAAATCCTCGGCACTACCACAGCCAGCGTAGCGGTCACGCTGTCCCGCACCCGCGATCGTATCCAACAGGAATTCAAGTCATACATGGGAGAAATCAGATGACGCCACAAGATCCAAACCTCGATCCGCTTTTGGAACAAGCCATCGCCGAAATCCGCGGCGAAGCCCTCGATCCCGCCCTCTTCGAAGCCGCCGCCGGCCGCGTCCAGCAGCGCCTCGCGCAGCATGCCACGCTGCACACTTGCGCCGACTTCCAGGCGCTAATCCCCGACTACCGGGCCGGCACCCTCAGCCCCGCGCGAGCCCTGCTGCTGAAAGACCATACCCACGAATGCGTGGCCTGCTACAAAGCCATGGCCACCGCCTCGTCCGGAACTAAACACCAGCCACCAGCCACCACCCACCACCCACAGTTCTTCCGCTTGGCCGCAGCCGCCGCGCTAGTAGCCGCCGCCGGCCTCGCCTTCTGGGCCTTTGGCGACCGCCTCCGTCCCGCGTACAGCGGCCCCGAAGCCGTGGTCGAATCCGCCGACGGCCTCATCTATCGCGTCTCCGATACCGGCACGGCCCCCCTCCTCCGCGGCGCAGAAGTGCCCGCCGGAGTAACCATCCGGGCCGCCCGCGATTCCCGCGCCATGCTACGCCTCCACGACGGCTCCCATGTCGAAATGCGCGAGCGCTCCGGCCTCTCCGTCTCCGAACGCGGCCGCGACCTGACCATCGGCCTGGATCGCGGCGCAATCCTCGTACAGGCCGCCAAGCGCCGCACCGGCCACCTCTATGTCTCCACGCGCGACTGCCGCGTCTCCGTCACCGGCACCGTCTTCAGCGTCAACAGCGGACTCAAGGGATCGCGTGTTACCGTGATCGAAGGCACTGTGCTGGTCGCCCAGGATCGCCACGAAAGCGTGCTGCATGCCGGCGATCAGGTGGCCACCAGCTCCGCCATGGGCGCGACGCCGGTCCCCCTGGAAATCTCCTGGAGCAAGAACGCCGACGCGTATATCGCGATGCTTAACGCCGTCACCGCCCTCAACGTCAAGCTCGATCAGGATCACTTCCCCGCCCTGCGCTACTCGAGCACCCTGTTGACCATGGCGCCCGCCGGAACCGTGGTCTACGCCAGCATTCCCAACCTCAGCCAGGCGCTCACCGAAGTGCAGCAGGTCTTCGTTCCCAAAATCCAACAGAACGCTACCCTCACTCAGTGGTGGCAGCAGAATCACCTCGACCAGGTCATCGCCGACATGAGCACCATGAGCGGCTACCTGGGTAGCGAGATGGTCGTCGCCGCCTCGCTCAATTCCAGCGGCCACCCCGGCCAGCCGGTCATCATGGCTGAGCTGACCCAGCCCGGTTTCGCGGCGTTCGCCCAAGCCGAAGTCGCCAAGCTCTCCAGCGGAGCAAACGCCCAGAAGTTGCGCATCGTTACCGATCCATCGGCCATCGGCGCGATCCCGCAGGGCCAATGCGTCCTGCTGGTCCTGCCCCATCTGGTAGCGCTCTCGCCCGATGCCGCCGCTCTCCAGCAGATCGCCAGCGGTGCGCCCACCACCTTCGCCACCACCGACTTCGGATCGCAGATCGCGGCCGCCTATGGCGCTGGAGTCGGCCTGCTGTTCGCCGCGGATGTGCAGGCGATGGCCCCCGCCAGCCACGGCCATGCGCCGAATGTGCAGTACTTCATGGTGCAGCAAACCGGCAATGCGGGCGCACCCGAAACGCGCGCCGCGCTCATCTTCAACGGTCAGCGCACCGGCGTGGCTTCCTGGCTGGCCGCCCCCGCGCCGCTCGACGCGCTGGACTTCATGTCCCCACAGGCCACCCTGGCCTGGGCCGCCGCCGTCAAGCAGCCCACCGCCATCATCGACGAGATCATGACCATGCAGGCATCCAATCCGGCCTTCCAACAGCACATCGCCGAAGTCCAGGCGCTGCTCGGCGTGGATCTGCGCAACGACCTGGCTGCCGCCCTCGGCGGCGAAGTCGCCATGGCGCAGGATGGCCCGCTCCTGCCCCTGCCCTCCTGGAAAATCGCCGTCGAGGTGTACGATCCCGTCAAGCTGCAGGCCACCATACAGAAGCTTCTGGCCGCCGCCAGCATGACCGGTGTCCAGCTCCAGCAGTCCACCGCCAACGGCCGCACTTACTATACGCTCTCCACCCAGAGCGCCACGCCGTTCTGCTACACCTACACCGACGGCTACCTGCTGGCCGGCTCCAGCCAGGCGCTGCTCGATACGGCCATCCAGAATCGCGCCAGCGGCTACACCCTGCCGCGCTCCGCGACTTTCACCGCGCTCATCCCGCACGACCAGTACGCCAACTTCTCCGCGGCCATCTACTACAATGCCTCGACTCTTGCGCCGCTGCTGGAGCAGTTCAGCAAGCAGCCCGCCGTCCAGCAGCTTGCGGCCAATCTGAAGCCCACGCTGATCGCGGCCTACGGCGAGAACGACCGCATCACCTTCGCCACCAGCGGCAGCCTCTTCACCACCTTCGGCAACATGAGCCTGCTGCAGCTACTAGAAAAGCCCGGAACCCAGCTACACTAAGTGGGGCAGGCTCTCAGCCTGCGGCGGCCTCTCAGGCCGCCCTCCGGGACGGAACAGAGCCACTCAAATCTGCGTACCTAATAACCAGTGGAACAAGTAATTGAATTAGACAATCTCGAAGTAAGGTTCGGAGACCGAATAATCCTCAAAAAACTAACCGGTTCCCTAGCCGGCCGGTCCATAGGTCTCCTAGGCCCCAACGGAGCCGGAAAATCGACCCTCATCAACACCCTCCTGGGCTTCCACCAGCCCTTCTCCGGAACCGCCCGCATCTTCGGCCAAGACATCCGCACCGACGCCAAGACCGTCCGCAGCCTCCTCGGCTACATGCCGGAAAACGATTCCTTCATCGCCTCCATGACCGGCGTACACTTCGTCCGCCTGATGGCCGAGCTCTCCGGCCTCCCCGCCGAACAAGCCATGGAACGCGCCCACGAAGCCTTCTTCTGGGTAGGCCTCGGCGAAGCCCGCTACCGCAATCTGGGCACCTACTCGCTCGGCATGAAACAAATGGCCAAGCTCGCCCAAGCCATCGCGCACGGCCCCAAACTCCTCTTCCTCGACGAGCCCACCAACGGCCTCGATCCGCCCGCCCGCGCCCGCATGATCCAGCTCATTCAGGAAATCCGCGACCGCGGCGACCTCCGCCTGATCCTTTCCTCGCACCTGCTGCGCGACGTCGACGAGTGCTGCGATGAAGTCCTTATCCTCAAAGACGGCCGCATCGCCGCCTCCTGTAACCTCGAAGAAGAGCGCCGCGCCAATCGCAAATTCCTGGAACTCGAAACCCGCGGCGCAAACGGCACCTTCACCGCCGCCATCGAGCAACTGGGCTGCGAAGCCGCCGCCTTCCCCAACGGCCGCATGAAATTGATCATGCCCGATGGCGTCGAAATCCGCCAGCTCTACGTCCTGGCCGCCGAGCAGAACGTCCAGATCCGTCGCCTCAATCACAAGCGCGATTCGCTCGAAGATATCTTCCTCAAAGCCATGGAGACCGCC
>PMVV01000229.1:0-5895 GCA_003166475.1 Bryobacterales bacterium
ATTTGGCGATGCGGCGTGCCGGCCAAAGGTGACGCAGTCGTCACCAGACGCTCGGCACCAAGCGGCACCGGACCCTCTCGCGATCAGCAGAGGCCTCGTTACGCTGCCCTTTGCGGACCGTAAGGCCGCCACTTCGGTGTGCTGTTCCTGGCCGCCTGTTGACAGGGCCCCGACCTGGAACAACGCGCTAAGCAGTCTCGCCCGATTGGCGGGGGGCGCCAGGGTGAGCGGTTTGGTAGATTTGCCGGCTCCATTGGGTCTGCAGTCGATGGATGGCTTGTGCATCAGTCGCACTCAACGTCCCTCCGTTAGCCTGTTCATCGGCAGCGATTTGCCGCTGGATTGTGGCGAGTTGGGAACCCAACTGCTTGGCTTGATTGCCGCTCAGGTTACCAGCCTTCTCGTTCAGCGCGATGCGGCCCGCTTCGAGTGTTTCGCGCCCGGCGGGACCATCACGGGAGTGACGGCGGGCACCGGCCTGACCGGAGGCGGCACATCCGTAGTCACCGGCGTCGCAGCCGACGCCGATCTGACCGGCGGGGGTATGGGCGGCGTGGTGACGCTCAATCTCGACACCACCAAGGTGCCGCAGTTGAACGCCGCCAACATATTTACTGGGAATCGGACCGTGAACGGAAATCTGAGCGCGACCGGGGTGGTCACAGGCAGCAGCTACCAGATAGGGAGCAGCCTGTTCGCCTTCGGCTCGTACGCGAACTATAACGCGTTTCTCGGGTTTGCCGGAAACAGCACCATGACCGGCGCCGCGGACACAGCCACTGGCAATGCGGCGCTCCCCAGCAACACTACCGGCTCATGGAATGTGGCCGACGGGGTGCTAGCCCTCACCTCCAACACCACGGGGACCCAAAAATTCTGGCCGACGGGGCAGCAGCGCTCTACTACAGCACCGCGGGGAGCGCGAATACCGCCAGCGGCTTGATGGCACTCTACCACAACACCGCGGCAAAGAACAAATAAGACTGAAGCTGGGGGGAAACTGGTACGGGCGTTACTTGAGGCACCCCTGCCTGGACGGCGTCAGCCCCCCGCCCGCCACGTTCACTATAATAAAAATAACCCCATGCACCAGAAACTCACTGAACGTGTTGTCGACCTGAACCCGCGCGAAACCTCCGAATGGATCGAAGCGCTGGATCAGATATTGGACCAGGAGGGACCGGACCGCGCGGCATTCCTGCTGGAGCGCCTTACCGAACAGGCGCGCGGCGCGGGCGCCGGCCTCCCCATCCATCTCAATACGCCATACGTGAACACCATCCGTCCCGAGGACGAGGTGCCGTATCCCGGCGACCGCGCCATGGAGCGCCGCATCAAAAGCCTCACCCGCTGGAACGCCATGGCCATGGTTGTGCGCCAGAACAAGTACGACCCCGGCATCGGCGGTCACATTTCCACCTACGCATCTCTCGCCACGCTGCTGGAAGTCGGTTTCCATCATTTCTTTCACGCCAGCTATGGCGACCAGCCCGGCGACCTAATCTACTTTCAGGGCCACGCCTCGCCCGGCATCTACGCGCGCGCCTTCCTGGAAGGCCGCCTCACCGAGCAGCACCTGCGCAACTTCCGCCACGAACTGCGCGACACGCCGGGGCTCTCCTCTTACCCCCACCCCTGGCTGATGCCCGATTTTTGGCGCTTCCCCACCGTCTCCATGGGCCTGGGCCCCATCAATTCCATCTACCAGGCGCGCTTCATGCGCTATCTCGAAAACCGCGGCCTGATCCCGGTCACCCCGCGCAAGATCTGGGCCTTCCTCGGCGATGGCGAAATGGACGAGCCCGAATCCATGGGATCGCTCACACTGGGTTCCCGCGAGAAGCTCGACAACCTGATCTTTGTCATCAACTGCAATCTGCAGCGCCTCGACGGTCCCGTGCGCGGCAACGGCAAAGTAATCCAGGAACTGGAAGCCGCCTTCCGCGGCGCGGGCTGGAACGTCATCAAAGTGATTTGGGGCGAGGATTGGGATCCGCTCCTGGCGCGCGACACCAACGGTATGCTGCAGAAGCGCATGGTTGAAGTGGTGGATGGCGAATGGCAGACCTACATCACCAAGGACGGCGCGTATTTCCGCAAGAACTTCTTCGGCAAATATCCCGAGTTGCTGGACCTGGTGGCGCACCTCAGCGACGAGCAGCTCGCGCGTCTGCGCCGCGGCGGCCACGATCCCAAGAAGGTCTACAACGCCTACAAGGCTGCCGTGGATAATACCGGATCGCCGACCCTGATCCTGGCGCATACCATCAAGGGCTACGGCCTGGGCGAAGCGGGCGAGGGCCGCAACATCACCCATCAACAGAAGAAACTGAACGAGGCGGAAATCGCGCATTTCCGCTCGCGCTTCGAGATTCCCATCCCCGATGAGGCCGCCCGCAACGCTTCGTTCTACCGTCCGCCGGACGATAGTCCCGAGATGGCCTATCTGCACGAGCGCCGCCGCGTAATGGGCGGCTACATGCCTACACGGACCACGCCCGCCAGCAAAGTGGAAGCGCCCCCGCTGGAGTATCTGGCCGAATCGTTGGCCGGTTCGCAGGGCCGTGAAGTATCCAGCACCATGGCCTTCGTCCGCGTCCTCACGCTGCTGCTCAAAGATCCGTCGCTCGGCAAGCGCATCGTACCCATTATTCCGGATGAAGCGCGTACCTTCGGCATGGAGTCGCTGTTCCGCCAGTTCGGCATCTATGCCAGCAAAGGGCAGCTCTACAAGCCGCACGATGCCGAGATGTTCCTCTATTACAAGGAATCCAAGGACGGCCAGATCCTGGAAGAAGGCATCACCGAAGCCGGCTCCATGGCCTCGTTCACCGCGGCAGGAGCGGCTTACACCAACTACTCGACGGAGATGATTCCGTTCTTCGTGTATTACTCCATGTTCGGATTCCAGCGCGTGGGCGATCTGATCTGGGCGTTTGCCGACGCGCGCGGCAAGGGCTTTCTGATGGGCGGCACCGCAGGACGCACCACCCTCTCCGGCGAAGGGTTGCAGCACCAGGATGGCCACAGCATCGTGCTCGCCAGCACCGTGCCCACCTGCGCCGCCTACGATCCGGCATACGCGTATGAGATCGCGGTGATCGTGCAGGATGGCATCCGCCGCATGTATCAGGAGCAGGAAGATCTGTTCTATTACCTGACCCTGTACAACGAAAACTACCCCATGCCGCCCATGCCGGATGGCGTCGCGGAAGGTATTCTAAAAGGCATCTACCGGTACAAGGCTGCGGAAAACCCGGCCATAGTGCAACTCTTCGGCAGCGGTCCGATCCTGAACGAAGCGTTGCGCGCGCAAGGTATTCTAGCGGAGAAGTACGGCGTGCCGGCCGACGTATGGAGCGTGACCAGCTACAACGAACTGCGCCGCGACGCACTGCGGGCCGAGCGTTGGAACCGCCTGCATCCGGGCCAGCCCGCGCGCCAGCCTTACATCCAGCAGGCGCTGGCGGGCGCCGCGGGTCCGATCGTGGCCGCTACAGACTACATGAAGGTGGTGGCCGACCAGATCGCGCCGTGGCTGCCGGGCCGCATGCAAACGCTGGGCACTGACGGTTTCGGCCGCAGCGACAATCGCGAATACTTGCGCCGCCACTTCGAAATCAACGCGGAGTCCATCGCCGCCGCCGCGCTCTCCCGCCTGGCGCGCGACGGGCAGTTCCCCATGGAGCGGGCCACCGCGGCATTCGGCGAACTCGGCGTGGACACGGAGAAGATAGACGCGGCGCGCGCATGAGGCTGATAACCTATGAAGACTCCCTGACGATGCCCGAGAATAAACTCGAGGAGATCGTACATGGTGAGAGTAGGATCATACCGCCGGTCCATAAGAGGCATGCTTACCTGGTTAGAGAGTTGTCGATGAGACTGCAAGCCCAGGTCGACCCACGTGAGCACTATGTCATCGCGGGTAGACCTGGACTTGGTATTGAGCGCGTTCCGCTGACCTACCGCATTCCGAACCTGATGGTGTTTCGGACCGAAGCACTCCGCCGGGACCGGGCGGAGACAGCCGACAACGATCCATACATCTGGGCCATCCCCGAATTACTCGTCGAATGCCTTTCGCCCGCCAATAGCAAAGGGCCAATTCAAGAACTCCTGGCGGACTACGCGCGCATCGCGGCGCCGGAGGTCTGGCTCCTCGATCCCAACCTACCTCAGCTCACTTCTTACCGCTACGAATCGGGCGCGCTGAAGCCGTGGCTAACGACAGAGAGTGGCCAAGTGACTCCGCTTCTCCTCCCCAACGTCGCTGTAGGTATGGCCGAATTATGGGAGGCCTTCGGGGCGTAGCATGAGGTCGCTATGAGTACATCGACCAGACTGATTAACTACGAAGATTCCTTGACGATGCCCGAAAACAGGTTCGAGGAGATCGTACATGGTGAAAGCAGAATCATGCCGCCGCCAAACCCCAGGCATGTCGATTTGATCGACGAATTGTTGAGTATATTGCTGAGCCAGATCGACAGGCGTGAATACCGAGTGACATCCTCGGGAGCCGGGCTGGGCGTCGAGCGCATTCCACTGACTTACCGCATCCCGGACCTAATGGTTTTCCGGGCAGACGCGTACCGACGGGATCGCGCGGAAACAGCCGGGAACGACCCATACATCTGGACAGTCCCAGAGTTGATCGTCGAGTGTCTCTCGCCATCCAATCGCAAAGGCTCCGTTCAGGAACTTCTGGCCGACTACGCGCGCATCGCGGTGCCGGAGGTCTGGCTCCTCGATCCCAAGCTGCCTCAATTCACCTCCTACCGCTATGACTCCGGCGCGCTGAAACAGTGGCTGGCAGCAGAAAGCGGCCTGGTGACACCGATTCTCCTGCCCAATGCGACCGTGGATCTCTCCGGCTTATGGGCAGCCTTCGGCGCAGCTTGATGCCTACTGCTTCTCCGGCGGCAGCACCCGCACGTTGACCGCTTCCGGCTTCAAATAAAGATCCAGTTTGGTCTCCACCGACACGCGGTCGCCCGGCTTGATTTTCTCCCGCTTGATCTTCTGCGCGCCGTCGTAGTAATGCGTATTCCGCGTGCAGGAAATGTCGAGATCGTCCTCGTCCGCCCGCGCCAGCGTCAGCGTCGTGGAATTGATCTGCCGCACCGTGCCCGTGAAACTGGCCAGCGGCAGATCGGCTTGCTGCGCCAACGCGAACGCCCCCGCGTACGCGGCGCAAAGCAGGAAGATGAGTGCCTTCATTCGAGACCATCGTACCGCTCTCTGCTACGCTAACGCTTTGGACATCCCGGCATACCTCGAACGCATCGGTTTCGACGCCCCGCTCGACGTATCCCTCGATACATTGCGCAGCCTGCACCTGGCGCATCTCTACACGGTTCCATTCGAAAACCTCGACATCCACCTGGGCCGGCCGCTCTTGCTCGACGAAGCGGCGCTCTTCGACAAAATCGTCACCCGGCGCCGGGGCGGTCTCTGCCACGAATTGAACGGCCTCTTCTGCGCGCTGTTGCGCGAGTTGGGATTCCGCGTCACCATGCTCTCCGCGGAAACCGCCCGCCAGTCCGGCGGCTTCAGCCCGGCCTACGATCATCTGGCGCTGCGCGTCGATCTCGACGAACCCTGGCTCGCCGACGTCGGCTTCGGCAATGGGTTCCGCTTGCCCGTGCGCCTCAACGACGCCGCCGACCAGCCCCAGGGCGAATCCGCCTATCTCATCATCCCGGATGGCGACTATCGCGTCCTGCTGCGCAGCGACCAAGGCGGCGACTGGACCCCGCAGTACCGCTTCACGCTCCAGCCCCACGCGCTCGCCGACTTCGCCGATCGCTGCCGCTTCCATCAGACCTCGCCCGAATCCCACTTCACCCAGGGCCGCATCTGTGCCCTGGCAACGCCCGAAGGACGCCTCAC
>PMVV01000229.1:5933-11301 GCA_003166475.1 Bryobacterales bacterium
GCTGCGCCATCGAGATGATCGCCTCCAGCACCTCCCGCTTCGATATCGCGCGCTTTGGCGCGGAAGTCTTCCGTCCCAGCCCGCGCCAATCGGACCTCATGATTGTCGCCGGCACCGTCACGCTCAAGATGGCGCCGGTCCTGAAGCGCATCTGGGACCAGATGCCCGATCCCAAATGGTGCATCTCCATGGGCGCCTGCTCCAGCGTGGGCGGACCATTCAACACCTACGCCGTACTGCAAGGCGTGGANNAAGCTGCAAGACAAGATCGATCAGATGACCACGCTGGTGAAAAGGCCCACCGAGGTTCGCCTCGACGAATCCATGCTCGAACAGTTCAAGGAGCAGGTCATGATCGCCCAAGTCCAGAAGCCGGCGTAGTGTTTTACAAAGATTCCCAAAACATCTACCACGCGCGCCCACTGGAAGAATTGCCGTGGCTGGAGCACGGCTTCGGCACGCGCCACTCTGCTCCACCAACTGCCGCTACCGTGCATCAAATCCATTCCGATATCTGCGTGGCGGCGCGCGGCCGGACGGGCTCGCTGGGCGATGGCGACGCGCTGCTCGAAAACACACCGGGACATCTGGTGGCCGTCAAGACCGCGGACTGCATCCCCATCCTTCTGGTGGACGAAGAGCATCGCGCGGTGGCCGCCATACATGCGGGCTGGCGCGGGACGGTGCAGGGCATCGCGTGGCACGCCGTGCGCCGGATGCAGGAAGAATTCGGCACGCGCCCCGCGCAGTTGCACGCCGCCATCGGACCGGGCATCGGCAAGTGCTGTTACGAGGTCGGCGCGGAAGTGGCCGCGCAGTTCGACGAAACCGGCCCGTGCCATATCGATCTGGCGGAAGCCAACCGCCGCCAGTTGGCCGCCGCGGGCATTCCCGAGCCACGGATTTACGCGGTGAATCTGTGCACTAAATGCTCCGCCGGCGATTTCCACTCGTACCGCCGCGACAAAGAGCGGGCCGGCCGCATGTTCTCCTTCATAGGGGTGAATTGACCGCGGCATGATAACTGCAACTGCGTCCCCGGCTCGCGCGTATATCATTTCAATGCGCGCTGTGTTGTTCCTGGCCGCCGCCTGCACTCTCGCCGCCGCGCAAGATCCGCGCGAAATCGTGCGGCGCTCGGTCCAACTGATGGACCATAACCTCGCCATCGCCCGCAACTACACTTTCCTGGAACGGTCCGAGACCCGCGAACTCGATTCCGGTGCGCATGTGAAGACCCGCAAGATCCTGCTTTACGACGTCACCATGTTGGAAGGCTCGCCCTACCGCCGGCTGGTCGGCAAGGACGACCATCCCTTGTCCCCCGAAGAGGAACGCACCGAGCAGAAGAAGCTCGCGGAGAGCATCGCCCAGCGCCGCAAAGAGACGGCGGCCGAGCGCGCGCGCCGTATCGCGGACTGGGAAAAGAAGCGCGAGCGCGAGCGCGAGCCTTTGGCCGAAGTGCCGGACGCGTTCGACTTCCGGATCGCCGGCGACGCTCAAATCGACGGCCGGGACGCCTGGATCGTCGAAGGTACGCCGCGGCCCGGCTATCGTGCCCGTAGCAGCCTGGCCAAGCTCTTCCCCAAATTCCGCGGGAAACTCTGGATCGACAAGGCCGACTATCAGTGGGTCAAGACCGAGGCCGAGGTCATCGACAACATCTCATGGGGCCTGTTCGTCGCCCGCCTGAGCAAGGGTGCGCGCCTGAGCGTTCAGATGACGCGCGTGAATGACGAGGTCTGGCTGCCCAAACGCATCGAGGCCAAAGCCTCGGCCAGGGTGGCGCTGGTGAAGAAGTTCAACATCGAGGCGGATACCAGCTTTTCCAACTACCGCAAGTTCCAAGTGGAATCGCGAGTGGTCGCCGCCACCCCGCAGCCGTAAAAAGCCAAATGACCAGTGGGGCAGGCCCGTGGCCTGCGCGGGACTCCCAGTCCCGCCTGGACATTTCGTATCCTGGTCTTCATGGCGGACGAATGGCATAGAGGCGAATACGTAATCGGCACGGACCCGGCGCGGCTGGATATCGCCATGATTCACCAATACCTGAGCCGCTCCGCGTACTGGGCGATGGGGCGGCCGCTCGAAGTGGTGCGCCGCTCGATCGAGAACTCACTGCCCTTCGGAGTGTACCGAGGGTCCGCACAGATCGGCTTCGCCCGAGTCGTCACGGACTACGCCACGTTCGCATATCTGGCCGATGTCTTCGTGCTCCCGGACTTCCGAGGCAGAGGTATCGGCAAGTGGCTGATCGGCGTGATCGTCGATCACCCGCGCTTGCCCGGACTGCGCCGTTGGATTCTCGCCACGAAGGATGCGCACGGCCTCTACGCGCAGTACGGCTTCACGCCACTGCACGCGCCGGAGCGATTCATGGAACGCTTCACGGGATAAAGCTAACGAATCTCCAGAAAGCCGAACTTCAGTGGCTCCGCATTGCCGTTCGAAAGCGTTACCTCGATCTCAGCCTTTCCTACAAGTGCGGCGGGCAAAAGGACGCCCAACTCCGTCAACTCGCCGCTCCGCTGAGTCACATCCGCAGCCAGATCCCCGCCATCCACACGCACACCGAGACGAAAGTCAGTCGTGCGAAACACGCCGATGTACAGACGCTGGTCCGGCCCGCGCGGTCCGCCTATACGCACCGTGGCTGCGCGGCGCAGCCTACGGTACCCGTCCGCGCATTCGTCCCAACCCGCGCCGGCATACTCCGCGAACGCCGCATCGCCCAGGTTGATGAAGCGCGGCGTCTCCGGTTTCCACACTGCCTCGGCCATCGCACGATATTGAGCCGTCACGTTGCGCAGCGTGGCTCCATCCAACTGGTAGACCACCGCGCGTCCATCCTGCATCGCGCGCAGCGCCAGCGCCTGTGGCAGAATGTATTTCACCGCCAGATCCGCCGGCGCCTGAATCCGCGCCTCCGACCCCGGCGCCAGGTACACATGCGGAATCTCCATCGCACGGAACGGTAGGTCCACGATGCCGGACCAGAACAGGTCCGAGTCGATGCCATCGAGCAGGATGGTTTTGCCGGGTTGCGCTTGGTGTATGTCGGCCACGCCCAGAACCAGATCCTCGACACGCGCGCCGCGGTCATGATGCCAGTGAGCGATCGTCCAGGCGGCCGGCAGCGATGTGCCGAGATACAGCGCGACACACACCGCCACCGCTGCCTTCCATATCCATTTCGAACGCCAGGCGTACATGATCGCCGCAGCGCCCACAAGCGCGATGCCGGCCATTGGAACCGTCAGGTAGTAATCCATCTTGTGATCGCTGAGCGGCAGGTACGGTCCAATAACGATGACGAACCACGCCACGCCGAACAGCGGGGCCCATTGCCTTGCCCGCGCACCCCACACGAGCAGCCCAAGCACCGCGCAGGTCAGTAGCGCGGTCGCCAGCCGCGACGGTCCCAGCGCCCACATCCAGTAAGTCCACAGCGTGGCGAATACCTGGCCGCCGAAATGCAATGCATATACGCCATCGTGCGGCGGCGGCGCAAATCGGAAGTGGACAAAAACGAACAGCGCCGAGACCGCAAACATCGGCAGGATCTTCTTCAGATACGCCCGCGCAAACAGCAGCGCGTACATCGCCGCGATGGCTGGATACACCACGTTGGTCTCCAGCGCGCCCAGCCCCAGCACAAACGCCGCCCAATGTCCGATGGCGTCTCGCGCGGAGCCGCACTCGATGTATCGCAGAAAGAACCAGAAGGCCAGCAGAAAGAAGAAGCCGCTCAAGATCTGGTTGTAGATCGAAGTCCAGCACATGGCGGCAGCCAGGCCGGAGTTGGCGATCCACAGAACCTGCGCCCAGAATCCCGCCGCGCGCGACCCGGTCAGCCGCCGGGCGATGCTGCCCAGCAATAGCAGGCTGGCCATCTGCGTGGCGAACGCCACCATGCGGAAGGGGAGCGCCTCCACGCCAAACAGCGAGGACAGCACCAGGAAATAGGCATTCTCGCCCAGCGGCCGGATGTTGCCGTGCGCTTTGGGAGCGAACAGCGCCGGCCCTAAGCCGCCGAACAAGTGGACGTCGTGCCGCAGGTTGAGCCAGCCGAAATCGTCCTGGTAAAACCAGTTTGTCAGCCCCGGCCAGTAGAGCGCGAGCAACAGCAGCAGCGGGATGGCGCGAAAGAGACACCGCTTACCGACGTGCGCGGCCCGGTTCACCGCGGCAACTCCTGCAAGCGGCGGATGGGCGAGAATATCAGCCACAGTGTCGAGAGCAGAAAACCGGCAGCGCCCACGAACATCGCGCCGCGCAGTCCGATCGCCTCCGCCAATGCGCCGCCTGCCAGCGCCCCAACCGGCAGCACGCCGCGGAACATCAGGTGCGCGGCTGAGTTCACGCGGCCCAATACATGACTCGGCGCGACTGCCTGGCGCAGCGTCAGTTCGTTGATCTCGTAGATCGACCAGGCCATATCGCCCATTTGCGCCACCGCGAGAACGGCAGCGCATACCGGCACCGGTCCGCGCGCCAACGGCGGCAAGAGGGCTGCTATGCCGGGCACCAGCGCGGCGCCGATCAGGGTCCGTCCAAATCCAAAGCGCCGCACCAGACGCTCCGCGGCCAGCGCGCCGAATACTCCGCTGCAGCCGCCCACCGCGATCACCGCGCCCAGCATTACGGCGTCGATCCGGAGTTCGCGCACGGCGAAAAGAATATACAGGCTGCTTCCAAAACCCCCGAAGATGGCGGCCGTGGCCGACCGCAGCAACAGCGTGCGCAGAATCGGTTCGTGCCATGACGCGCGCAGCCCTTCCACGATCTCCCGCCCGATGTGAGGCGCACCGCTGGGCTTCGGCCGCGGCTCCGGAGTGCGGATGAGCCATACCGATAGCGCCGAACAAACGAACGATGCCGCGTCGAACAGGATGGCGATCGGCGCCGTGAGGGCTTGTATCAGAACGCCTGTAAGCCCCGGACCCACCACGCCCGCGATCGATTCCGACAAGGTCAACTTGCTGTTGCCTTCCAGAAGATTCTCGGGGCTGACCAGCGACGGCAGATACGTCCGGTAACTCACATCGAAGAATACGGTCAGGACCGCGCTGGCCGCCGCCACCACATAAAGATGACTCATGGTTAGCCGCCCGGCCGCCGCAGCGAATGGCACCGTGCCCAACACCGCGGCGCGCCCCAGGTCGGCCCAGATCAGAATGGGACGGCGGCGCAACCGATCGGCCCAGACTCCGGCGAACAGGCCGAACAACAGGATGGCGGCCGCGCCGGCGCCGCTCAGAATTCCCATCTGCAGCGGCGAGGCCTTCAGCAGCAAGGCGGCCGTCATCGGCAATCCCACCAGCGTGATCCACGATCCCATTTGTGAGACCGCCTGGCCGGCCCACAG
>PMVV01000470.1 GCA_003166475.1 Bryobacterales bacterium
GGGCTAAAGCCCGCCCTCCAGCTTTCATTGAAGGTGCAGGTATGGATTTGCAAAAGATGAACACGCTGTCGCTGACGTTTGGCAAGGCGCTCGAGGCCAGCCTCAGGGGTGGCGACAAAAGCTTCGAACTCCCCAGCCGGACAGCCGTGGCGGAGATCTGTCACCGCTACGCCGACGCCTTGTTCCCGCTTTTCTACCACAGCGATCGCGGGAGCAACTTTCCTCGCCAGGCACGTGTGTACCTCAAGGACATCGAGAAGCTCCTGACCGGCCAGATCTGCTGCGCCATCCGTCTGGAGTGCCACTGTCAGGGCAGAAAAGTGCCGCCCGGAATCGAAAAAACGGCACGGGAACGCGTCGACCTGGCGCTCGAGAGTTTGCCGGAGTTGGCCCGCCTGCTGGCTTCCGACGTCGACGCGGCGTACAGCAGCGACCCCGCCGCCGCGGGTCTCGAGCAGGTGCTGCTCAGCTATCCCTCGATCCAGGCCATTACCGTGCAGCGCCTGGCGCATCGGCTTTATCATCTGGAAATTCCGTACATCCCGCGCATGATGACGGAAGCGGCGCACAGTCACACCGGCATCGACATTCACCCCGGCGCCGCGATCGGCGAATCGTTTTTCATCGATCATGGCACGGGGGTGGTGATCGGAGAGACGGCCACTATTGGGAAGCGGGTGACGCTCTATCATGGCGTCACACTGGGAGCCTTTAATCCGCTGGTGAAGGACGATCTGGGCCAGTTGCGCCGCGGCCAGTCCAACAAGCGGCACCCCGACCTGGAAGATCACGTTACCGTGTATCCGAACGCGACCATCCTGGGCGGCCAGACGCGCGTGGGGCATCATAGCGTAATCGGGGGCAACGTCTGGCTGACTCACTCGGTGGTGCCCTACAGCAAGGTCGTCGAGAAGGATCCCGAACTCCTCATTCACGACGGAAGTCCGGAGTCGTTAGGTGTGTTCACGTCCGCCGGCGCGGGCATCTGACCATCCTGGGGCCGGGTATGACGTCTGCTATTCTAGGAGATTAAGGTCCCGCCATGCACATTCGAAAACAAAGGCTACTCACGCCTGGCCCGACGCCTCTTTATCCGCCCGCCCTGCACGCCATGATGGCGGCGGATATCCACCACCGCACGGAAGACTTCCGCAAAGTGTACCGGTCCACGCTCGCGGACCTGAAAGAGGTGATGGGCACGGCGCACGATGTTCTGATGTTTGCCGCCTCGGGCACCGGGGCGATGGATGCGGCCGTATCGAACCTGTTCTCGCGCGGCGATAAAGCCATCGTCTGCGTGGCCGGCAAGTTCGGTGAACGCTGGGCCGAGATCGCCAAAGCCTACGGGCTGGACGCGACGGTTCTATCGGCGCCTTACGGCGAAGTGGTCGCGCCCGAGCGGGTGGCAGCCGCGCTCGAGGCCGAACCGGCTACCCGCGGCGTGTTCGTGCAAGCCTCGGAAACTTCCACCGGCGCGGCGCACGATGTGCGCACCATGGGCTCCGCCGTGGCCAAGACCGGCGCCATCTTCGTGGTGGACGCCATCACCGGCCTGGGCACCATGCCGCTGGATATCGACGGCTGGGGCCTGGACGTCACCATCGGCGGCTCGCAGAAGGCCTTCATGATCCCGCCCGGCCTCGCTTTTATGTCGATCAGTCCGAAAGCCTGGGGCTTCGCCGACAGCGCGACGTTGCCGCACTACTACTTCAATCTGAAGAAGGAAAAGAAGAGCGGCGATGCGGGTGAATCGAGCTGGACGCCCTCGACTGCGCTGATTCTGGCGCTGGCGGAAGCGCTGAAATACGTGAAGCAGCTCGGCATGCCGCATCTGATCGAGAACGCGCAACTGCTGGCCCGCGCCACGCGCGCAGCGGTCGAGAAACTCGGCCTGGAGCTGTTCGCGCCGCATTCGCCGGGATCCTCGGTGACCGCCGTGAAAGCGCCGCCCGGTCTGGATTCGGGCGTGATCGTGAAAGAGTTCCGCAGCCGCTTCGGCGCCGTGATCGCCAATGGGCAGGGCAGCATGAAGGGGCAAATCTTCCGCATCGCGCACCTGGGCTACTTCGATTTCGCGGATCTGTTCGCGGTGATTGCGGAACTGGAGATCATCCTGCGCGCCAACGGGTTCCCGGTGGAATTTGGAACGGGCGTGGCCGCGGTCGAGAACTTGTATAGCGAGGTTGCGGTAACGCCGCAGGCTGTACACGCATGACCATCCTGGTTGCGGAACCACTCGCCGAGGCTGCAGTTGCCCTTCTGAAGTCTCAGCCAGGCTGGAACGTGATCGTTTCCAGTCCCAAGGAATACGCGAATCACCTGGCGGAAGCGGATGCGCTGATCGTGCGCAGCGCCGTGCAGGTGAATCAATCGGTGCTCGACAAAGCGCCCAAGCTGCGGGTGATCGGCCGCGCGGGCGTGGGCGTCGACAACGTGGATCTGGAAGCCGCCACGGCGGCCGGCGTCCTGGTGATGAACACGCCGGGAGGCAACGCCATTTCGGTGGCGGAGCACACCCTGGCGCTGATGCTAGCCATGGCGCGGCGGATCCCCGAGGCGACGCAATCGACCACCAGCGGCAAGTGGGAAAAGAAGAAGTTCATGGGCAGCGAGTTGCGCGGCAAGTCGCTGGGCATCATCGGGCTGGGCAGCATCGGCCGTGAAGTGGTGAAGCGCGCGCGCGCCTTCGAGATGCGCGTCGAGGCGTACGATCCGTATGTCACCGCGCAGATCGCCAAGGATCTGGGCGTCGCACTGGTGGATCTGGCGACGCTCTACGCGCACAGCGATTACATCACGCTGCACGTGGCCATGACGCCCGAGACCGACCGCATGCTTTCGCACGACGCATTCGCGCAGATGAAGACGGGCGTGCGCATCGTGAACTGCGCGCGCGGCGAACTGATCGACGATGACGCGCTGCGGCAGGCGATCGATGCCGGCAAAGTCGCGTCGGCCGCGCTGGACGTATTTCGGGTGGAACCGCCGCCGCCGGGTTATCCGCTATTCGCGGGAGGCAAGGTGATAGCGACGCCGCACATCGGCGGCTCGACCGAAGAAGCGCAGGAGATCGTGGGCGTGCGCATCGCCGAGCAGGTGGTCGAGTATCTGAAGAACGGCGTGGCGCTGAACGCGGTGAATATGCCGGCGCTTTCGCCCGAGCAATACCGCACGCTGGGGCCGTACATCAATGTTGCCGAGCGGCTGGGGAGTTTTGCGGCCTACATCGCCGCGGGGCACATCAAGACGGTGCGCCTCGCATACTTCGGACGTATCGGCGAAAACAATACCAGCCTGTTGCGCAATGCCGGACTGGCGGGCGTGCTGAAGCGGTCCGTTTCCGAGCGGGCCAATTTGATCAACGCCATGCAGATCGCCGGGCAGCGCGGCTGGAACCTGGCCGAACGGCACGAGGCGCGGTCGGGCCCTACCGATTCGATCCGTCTGGAACTGGAAACCGATTGCGGCGTGACGGTGGTGGAGGGTGCGGTGCTGCTGGGCAAGCCGCGGCTGATCCAGGTGGACGGCATCTCTTGCGAAGCGCAGCTCTCCGGCCATTTGGTCTACATGAAGAACCTGGATGTGCCCGGCGTGATCGGGCATGTGGGCATGGTGCTGGGGCGCAATCAGATCAACATCGCGAATTTCTCGCTGGGCCGCGGCGAGGTCCCCGCCGCGCCGGGTGAGCCGCTGGAAGCCGTGGCGGTGGTCTCGACCGACGGCGTGGTGCCGGAGCGGGTGTTGCAGCAACTGCGGGAGAACCCGGCGGTGAAGCTGGCGCGGTCGGTTGAGTTTGGGTAGGTGTAGTAGGTGGTGGGGCAGGCGGTTTCGCCCGCCTCTGAGATCTTCCGCGGCATCGGCCCTCGCGGCATCAACGCGAAGGACGCGGTATTTCGTGCTTCTTCTGGAAGGCTCTTGCCAATTCCTCCAACGGCGTCACTCTCCCAGCGCCAACGTCTGCCAATCCACGCTTGATCCCTTCGAGGGCCTCGGCCTCGCCGATGCAGGCAATGTTCTTGTTGATGTCGAGGTTGGTGTCCGGCCTCCGGACCTTAGCACACATTTAATCTGATGCTACCATTTGCCAAGCCCGGGGCTGGGCCTGTCTTTATCGCGGGAGCCTGCCCAGCATGTTAAGCTGCCTGTAACGTGCTGACCAAACTCACGATCCGCAACTTCAAACGCTTCACCACAGCGGAGATCGAGCTCGGTAACCCGGTCGTGTTCATCGGCCCCAACAACTCTGGAAAGACGACGGCGCTCCAGGCGATCGCACTATGGGAGGTAGGTCTCCGGAAGTGGAATGAGAAACGCGGGGGCAAAGAGACGGCTGTTAAACGGCCTGGCGTGGCTATCGTTCGGAAGGATCTGATTGCCGTGCCAATACCGAATGCCAACCTGCTCTGGAAAGATCTGCGCGTCCGAGACGTCCGGCGCGTGAACGGCAAGCAGGATATCCGGAATGTCCGCGTCGATATCGTCGTCGAAGGTGTGACCGAAGACAGGCCCTGGGTCTGCGGTCTTGAATTTGACTATGCAAACGACGAATCGCTGTACTGCCGCCCGTTGCGTAACCCGCCAGACGCAAGCCCTGCGAGAATGATAGTGCCGGAGGATGCCTGCGCCACCCGCGTCGCCTTTCTCCCCCCGATGTCAGGGTTGGCGGACAGGGAGTTCGTCAAGCAACCGGGCGAAATCGGCTTTCTGATCGGACAGGGACGAACGGCGGAGGTCTTGCGAAATCTGTGCCTCCAAGTCCTCAATTCCGACCCCGGTGGCTCGGCCAAGTGGAACGCATTGGTGGATCGCGTTAAGGGGTTGTTCGGGATCGTACTGAATCCGCCAGCGTATTCCGAGGATCGCAGCGAGATCACGATGACTTATCGCGAGTCCTCGGATGCTCCTCTCGATCTATCGTCGGCTGGCCGTGGCGTCCACCAAACATTACTCCTCCTGGCGTATTTGTCCGTCAATCCGAATTCGGTATTGCTGCTCGACGAGCCGGATGCCCATCTCGAAATCCTGCGCCAGCGCCAGATTTACAACGTCCTCAGCGAAGCCGCGCGCGAACAGGAGAGCCAGGTGGTGATCGCGAGCCACTCCGAAGTGCTGCTCAACGAAGCAGCAGCGCGGGACGTGGTCGTCGCGTTTGTGGGTCAGCCGCACCGGTTGAACGATCGTGCCAACCAGCTTCTGAAAGCGCTCAAGGACATTGGATTCGAGGACTACTATCAGGCTGAGCAACGTGGCTGGGTGCTTTATCTGGAAGGCTCTACGGACCTCGCGATCCTGCGTGCATTCGCCGCCAAGTTGCAGCATGGTGTGCGAAACGACCTGGAGTCGCCATTTGTCCGATACATCGAGAACCAGCCGTCGCGGGCGCGCGACCACTTCTACGGCTTATTGGAAGCCAAGCCGGATTTGGTCGGTTTTCTGCTGAATGACAGAATGGAGCGTCCGCTGCAAGGCGCAGCGGCCCTTACGGAGGCGATGTGGGAAAGGCGCGAGATCGAGAACTACCTCTGCCACCCCGAAACACTACTCGCCTGGGCGGAGGCATCGGCCGAGGAGACGTCGCCGGGGCCCTTGTTCACGCCCGGCCAAGCGGCTGCGCGTGGAAAACTTATGGACGATTGCATTCACGAACTCGTCCCTCCCTTGGCCCTGCGCGATCCTGATGACGTCTGGTGGCGGAACGTCAAGGCCAGCGATGAATTCCTGGACCGGTTGTTCGAGATGTTCTTCACCAGACTCGGACTGCCCAATCTGATGCGAAAGACGAACTACCACATGCTCGCAAGCTATGTGGCCGCCCGCAAGATCGCTCCCGAGATTACGCAAAAACTGGACCTCATCCGCCAAGTCGCGCAACGTGCCAGGCCCCGCTGAACGGCTGGCCGGCTGCCTGCCTCTAATTTGACCCCGGAGAAAACCAGCTATATTGTCGAGAAAATCGCGCGGCCCTCCAAGACCATCGACACGGGCTTGCCGCAGTATTCCATCGGACCGAAACTGCGGCGTCTGCGGCTGCGCAAGAGCATGGGGTTGGTGCAATTGGCCAAGCACACCGGCCTGTAGCCGGCCATGCTTTCCAAACTGGAGCGCGGCGTGATGCATCCCACCTTGCCGACATTGCTGCGTATCGCGATGGTATTCAGCCTGGGCTTGGACCACTTTCTTCAAACCCGAGCTGAAGCCCATGTTCGAAATCGTCCGCCGCGACCGCCTGCGGTTCCCGGAAGCGCCGAACGTTCGGGTGGCCAACTGCCGCTTCGACGCTTACTATGCCCAGTTCTTGCCGGCGCCCGTCTCCAGCGCCCGGCCGCATGCCCACCCCGGCATCGAATTCCTATACGCGATCACGGGGAAGCTGGTGCTGCAAGTGAGCGACGAGCCCCAAAGAGCAGCATAGCCGCAGCCAAAAAGAGGCGGCCTGAGAGGCCGCCGCAGGCCGAGGGCCTGCCCCACGAAAAATCGGCGCTCGATTTCGCGGTGGGCGGCACCGGCAAAAACTCTCAAGTAAATTCGGACGTTCGTAACCTATAGCACTGCATATAGATAAAATCCTTGACGAAACACTATATGTTGGGGCATCATTACGAATGCGCGACAATTAACGGAGGGAAACCCCATGGGACAGCTTACCGTAGACCTGAGTGCCAAAATGGAAATGTTGAAAACAAAAGACCAAAAGGCCAACAGCACAGGGGTTGCCTTCCCCCGCTACTTCACGGCTCGCCAGGAGGCCGGCAGAACGCCTTACGACGCGGTCCAGTGGGAAACGCGCACGGCCTCCATCGGCAACGATAAGGGCGCCGTCATCTTTGAGCAGCGGGATATCGAAGTGCCCGTGGATTGGTCGCAGACGGCCACCAACATCGTGGCCAGCAAGTATTTCCATGGCAAACTGGGCTCGCCGGACCGCGAAACCAGTGTCGCGCAACTTGTGCAGCGGGTGGTCGACACCATCGCCGGCTGGGGGCACAAGGACGGCTATTTCGCCACCGCGCAGGACAACCAGAACTTCCGCGACGAACTGGCCCACCTGATGCTGACGCAGAAAGCCTGCTTCAACTCGCCGGTGTGGTTCAACGTGGGGGTGAAGGAAGCGCGCGGCTACGGCTGGGTCTACGACCAGGAGTCGGGCGCCATCGCCAAGCTGGAATCGGGCACGACACGGCCGCAATGCTCGGCCTGCTTCATCGTATCGGTGAAGGATTCGCTCGAATCCATCCTGGACCTGGCCAAGACCGAGGGCATGCTGTTCAAGTGGGGCTCCGGCACCGGCAGCAATCTGTCGACGCTGCGCGAGGAGGACGCCATCCTCTCGGGCGGCGGGCGCGCCTCCGGGCCGCTGTCGTTTATGAAAGGCTTCGACGCGTTTGCGGGCGTGATCAAGTCCGGCGGCAAGACGCGCCGCGCGGCCAAGATGGTGATTTTGAATTGCGATCATCCCGATATCGAAGCGTTCGTCTGGTGCAAGGCCAAAGAGGAGAAGAAGGCCCACACCCTGGTGGAGGCGGGCTACGATTCCTCGCTCGACGGCGAAGCCTACAGCTCCATCTTCTTCCAGAACGCCAANNCACCAGTGCGGCGACCCCGGCATGCAGTTCGACACCACCGTGAACCGCTGGCATCCCTGCAAGAACACGGCGCGCATCAACGCCTCGAACCCCTGCTCGGAATACATGTTCCTGGACGATTCGGCGTGCAACCTGTCGTCGCTGAATCTGATGAAGTTCGTGGGGCCGGGCGGGCAGTTCGACGTGGAGGCTTTCCGCCATGCCGTGGACACCCTGATCATGGCGCAGGAGATCATCGTCGATAACGCCAGCTATCCCACCGAGAAGATCGCCGGCAACTCGCACAACTACCGGCCGCTGGGGCTGGGTTTCGCCAACCTGGGCGCGCTGCTGATGTCGTTCGGCATTCCCTACGACAGCGATCAGGGCCGCGACTACGCCGGCGCCATTACGGCCATCATGTGCGGACAGGCGTACCTGACCAGTTCGCGCATCGCCGAATCGACCGGCCCGTTCCCCGGCTACGCGCGCAACGCGGAGCCGTTCCTGGAAGTCATCCGCATGCATCGCGATGCGGCGCATCGTTTGGACGGCCGCCAGATTTCGCAGGACCTTTATAAGGGCGCGGTGGAATGCTGGGACCAGGCGCTGGAGATGGGCCGCCGCAACGGGTATCGCAACGCGCAGGTGACCGTGATCGCGCCCACCGGCACCATCGGCTTCATGATGGATTGCGACACCACCGGTATCGAGCCGGACCTGGCATTGGTGAAGTACAAGAAACTGGTGGGCGGCGGCGTCATCAAGATCGTCAACAACACCGTGCCGCAGGCGCTCATCAAGCTGGGTTACACGCCGGCGCAGGCGGAACAGATCGTCAGCCACATCGACGCCACGGGCACCATCGAAGGCGCGCCGCACCTGAAGCCCGAGCACCTGGCCGTTTTCGATTGCAGCTTCCGGCCGGCCAACGGCGCGCGGTCGATTCACTATATGGGCCACCTGAAGATGATGGGGGCGGTGCAGCCGTTCATTTCGGGCGCGATCTCGAAGACCATCAACATGCCGGAAGAAGCCACGGTGGACGAGGTGATGAACGCCTACATCGAAAGCTGGAAGCTGGGATTGAAGGCGGTGGCCATCTATCGCGACAATTCCAAGCGCGTGCAGCCGCTCAGCTCGGGCACGGGGGGCAAGGCGGAGAAGGCCGCGGCTAATGCTGCCGCGGCTGTGGTGGCGCCGGGCCCGCAGACCGTGGAGAAGGTGGTGTACCGGCCCGTGCGGCGCAAGCTGCCGGACGAGCGGCGCGCCATCACCCATAAGTTTTCGATCGGCGGCCACGAAGGCTACATCACGGTGGGCATGTACGACGACGGCGCACCGGGCGAGATCTTCATCACCATGGCGAAGGAAGGCTCGACGATTTCCGGCCTGATGGACGCGTTCGCCACGGCCATCAGCTTCAACCTGCAGTATGGCGTGCCGGCGAAGTTCCTGGTGGACAAGTTCGCGCACGTGCGCTTCGAGCCCAGCGGGTGGACCGGCAACCAGCAGATCCCCTACGCCAAGTCGATCATGGATTACATTTTCCGATGGCTGGGCGCGCGGTTCCTGGGACCGGAGTACGCGATAACGGAAGCCGGGGAGACGTCCACGCTGCGGCCTACCGAACCCACCAGCCCGCAGCAGGAGCTGCCGTTCGCGCCAATGACCGCCGATGCGCCGCTGTGCGCGGAGTGCGGGTCGATCATGACGCGGAACGGGAGCTGCTATAAGTGCGGGAATTGCGGCGGGACTAGCGGGTGTAGTTAACGTCAGCACCGGATTCAACGTCTTGGAACCGTTTGGGGTCAATCCATTAGCGGTTGGGCTTGGCTATACTGGGTAAAACAACGTGACAGGGTTTCTAAGAGCGGCGGATCAGGTCCTGCGAAATCGTAATGAACCTTTGAGCGCGCGAGAGATAACAGAAATCGCGATGCGCGACGAATTGCTGCGCACCGCTGGCCGGACGCCCTGGCATACGATGAAGTCCAAACTTTCTACGGATATTCTTCGCAGGCAAGACCGCTCATCTTTCATGCGCACTGGGAAGGGGCGTTTCGCCCTCCGCGAGTGGAAAGGTCGACTCGACGAGCATGTGGCCGACCGATACCAAAAGGCCCTGATAGACGAAGATATCGTCGTCTTTCCGGCTTCATCTCTGTCTCGCTATGTCCCAGGTGTTGGGATACACCGAAGAGATTTTGATCAAGAGGGCCTCTTGGACGAGTGTAGGCCGATGCGCAGGCGAGAGGCGGAGGAAGATACCTCCGTCATTCAGCTGGTCTCCGTTTTCATCGTCCGCCATAACGACCGCTATCTGACATACAAGCGCACGCGCCGGCTCCCTGAGGCAAGGCTGCACGGCTGTTATTCGATCTCGTTCGGCGGTCACCTCAATCCAAAGGACATAAGTCCCCTGCTGAACATTTCCGACCCGACGCTTGGCGGCCCGCTACTGACACGTGAGCTTGGGGAGGAGCTTCGGCTCAGAACAGGTGAACTGGCGGACATGTCATACAGGGGCCTGCTATACGATAACTCACGCCCAGTGAGCCAGCAACATCTTGGGATCGCATACGACGTTATCCTGCGGACGGGAGAATTCGAGATCGGGGAACGGGGCTTTTTGATGGACCCCAAGTTCGAGACCCTTCAGCAGATTTCGGATCGTATCGGGGATTTTGAAAATTGGTCCCAAATGATCTTCAGGGCCGAACAGGCCGGCAAAGCGAATGTCCAATCAGGCGATTGAGGGTTTTTGGGTCAACATCATCGCAGGCGTCGTCCTGCTGGGGTTGACCGCTGTTCTGAAGTGGATGCATCGCAGGCTCGCCCGTTCGAACCCCGCTGATCGGGTCTGGCACGTGTCTCTCCTCGGGTTATGTTGGGTTCTGATGAACACCGTCTGCGCCTATTTTGTCGCTCGCAGTGCAGCTCTTATCGTCTTTCTCTCTTCTGTATTGATTGTTTGGATCGTGCGTCCAGAGCTCAACCAATTCTGGAGAATAGGTCTGGTGGGGGCGGATGACCAGATCCGATCTGGCATCAATTTCCGAAGAGCTCTTGGAATAGTCTCGAACTCCATGGATTTCCTGGGTATCGGTGCCGCTAAACTGACAGACGAAAAGCCGGAGTTTGACGCTGCCGTCGGCAGATGTCAGCGCCCAGAGAGACCGGTACGCTTCCTCCTGTGCCGACCGGATGATGAAAAGCTGATAGAGATGGCACAAAGCGCTGAGAGAGATCGTGGTTCGTACCAAACGAAGGTGCTGGACTCCCTCCGCGCAATTGCGGATCTGCGAAACAACCGGGCGTGGAATGTCCAAGTCAGGTTTTATCGGGAGTTCCCCACGTTCCGGCTCATGTTCATCGACGATGCGATCTGCTTGGCGAGTCACTACGTTCTGGGCAAGGGCTCCGGAGCAGAGCTGCCGCAGCTGCACGTGGTAAAGCCCAAGGGATCACGCGATGTGGACTCGCTGTATTACGGGTTCAACTCCTATTTCAACCGCCTTCTGGGAGAAGGCTGAAGAGTGGGACTTCAAGCAATACCTGGGGTAACAGCGAGGGTCGTCGCCGGCTCGGTCCATGGCAGGTTTCAGCCCTTTCACAATGAGCACCTGGAATATGCGCTCGCGGCCAAGGATCGATGCGACTTCTTGTGGATCGGCATTACGAAGTATGACATCACACCATCTGAGTTCACACCCCTCGGCCGTCCGAGGGAGCGGCCGGAGAACAACCCCTTGACGTACTTTGAGCGGATCAGCATCATTGCCGAGGCACTTGTCGATGCTGGCATCGCAAAGGGATCATTCGCTTTTGTTCCATTTCCGATTGAGACGCCTCAGCGGCTTCCCGAGTTCATGCCCACCTCGGTTCCTTGTTTCACCACGGTCTGCGAGGACTGGAACAAGGAAAAGATACACATCCTCAGGGGCTACGGCTACACCGTCAATGTCCTGTGGGAACGCACCAAGAAACTCGTCAGCGGAGGAGAAATCCGTGCGGACATCATCAAAGGCGGAACGGCCTGGCGGTCCATGGTACCTGCGGCAACCGCAAGGGCGCTGGACACCCTGAACATCCACGACCGACTGATTAAGCTTCGCTCATTGGCCACCATCGGCGAAAGCGGACCACAGGAAATCATGAAAAAACAGTGAAAAACCAAGAGTCAGCATTGCCGTTTCTGAAGTGGCCGGGCGGTAAGCGCTGGGCGCGGGGCCTGATCGTAGACGTTCTGCGCCGCAGCCTGCAACGCACCTACTACGAGCCGTTTCTTGGTGGAGGCTCGGTGTTTTTTGCATTGCAACCTCGGCTTGCTGTGCTTTCGGATATCAATGCGGATCTTATCAACACCTACTGCCTCGTCCGTGATCGTCCGGCTGAACTTATCCGGCGATTAAAACGCCTGCCGGTCGATAAGTCGACCTATGATCGACTGCGGGCCAGCGATCCCGAACCACCCGTCGAGCGCGCTGTACGTTTTCTTTACCTCAACCGGACCGCTTTCGGCGGCATCTATCGGCTGAATTTGGCTGGCCAGTTCAACGTCCCCTACGGCGGCGGCGAACGAACGCCAGAAGTCCTGTGGCGCAGGGACTTGTTGGCCACTGCCTCTCGAGTCCTTGCGGACGCGGACGTCCGTCACGCAGACTTCGAGCTCGCTGTGGAATCGGCGCGGCGTGGTGACGCAGTCTACTGCGATCCAACCTACACCGTCGCGCACGAGAACAATGGCTTCGTCCGGTACAACCAGAGAAATTTTTCTTGGCAAGACCAGGAACGATTGGCCTGTGTGGCTCGACGCGCCGGCGAGCGAGGCGCGGCAGTAGTCATCAGCAACGCGAACCATGCTTCAATTCGACGCCTTTATAAAGGCGCCAAATTTCAGGTCTTGGAACGATATAGCTCAGTTAGCACTGACGTATCCAAACGCCGCCAAGTCCGGGAGTCGCTCGTCGTTATCGGTCCAGCCGTCGTTTGATCATCGGCCCCACAGTCGACGTCAAGCAACCGTAACAATAACCCTGGCAACTCGCCGGGACCGCGGCTTGCTGTGAATGACAATCTCCACATCCCGGCCGAGTGCGTTCAGAAAGTGCATCAGCCGCTCGACGGAGAAGCCTTCCAACCGGTAATTGGCAAGCGCAGAGACCTTGGGCTGGTTGATGCCAAGGCGACGAGCAGCGTCGGCCTGGGGGAGACGCCGCCGCTCCAGAATTTGGTTGATCGCAAACGCGAGGCGAACCTTAGTCTTGCGCTCCTCGGCGTCGGCGAACCCCAGGTCGGCAAAAACGTTCCCGGAACTCGGGGTGACGATCGGGTCCTTTTCATTCTTGGGCATGACGCTCCTGGTATTCCTTGCGGGCTTGCTTCAAGCGCTCCGAGGGACGGCATCCCCAGGCTGCTTTCAATTGAAACCAGCCTCAACCAAGGCCTCGTCAAGCACGTTGCGGGAAATGCAGGATTCAAACCAAAGCTCGACCGCCTCCCGCAATGATTCCATGGCCTGCCGCTCGGTCTCCGCTTGGGTCATGACGTCAAGAGGGGCGCACCATGCTAGCCACACCGCACCTTTTTCGCGCGTGCATGCCTCCAGTTTCACCCTTAACCCGACGATGGAACGATGTGCGAGAGGATTCTTGGCGGTGCGCGGCATTAGCGATCAACCCCTTTGCCATCATGCGCTGTCGATTCGAGGCGCAGCCCGCTTTCATACTAGCAGGTCCGCAAACATGCCGGCTTGAGCGTCAGCGGGTAGACGCTTCGCGCTTCGCCGAGGGATTTGATTGCGATCAGGCAACTGGGCGACACTATGTATGAGGTCTAACGTCCATGCCAGCCAGGAAAGCCGCGCAGAACCCCGCCGTGCTCCGAACCACCCTGCAAATCGGCCGCTACATCGTCGCCGACCCGCAGGTGTGTCACGGCAAGCTGACTTTTCGGGGAACCAGGATCTTCGTTTCGGACGTTCTGGAGCAGGTGGAGCGCGGTTTGCCGTGGGACACCATTGTAGAGGAGTGGGAAGGAAAAGTTCCCCATGAGGCCATCGCCGAGGCTGTAAGGCTGGCGCGGGAGAGCTTCCTGGAGCATGCCGCTGAGTACTCAGGGCCCGGCCGCCGGAGAGCAGGTTGATTCTGCTCGATGAGAACTCGCTGCACAGCCAGCGGGAGTTTCTCGAGGCGCGGCGTCCGCCCGTACGCAAGGTAGGGCGAATTGGGGCCGTGCGGGAATGACGGACGGGGAGATCCTGGCGGGGTTGCGGAGTGCGCGGCAAGTCACGTTTTTCACCCGTGATGCGGATTTCTATCAGCGAAGCCTTTGTCACCACGCTTACTGCCTGGCGGTCATTGCGGCTCCAGCCGACCAACTGGCCTCTTATGCCACCCGACTCTTGCGGCACCGCAGCTTTCGGACGCACGCGCTACGTATGGCGAAAGTCCTGCGATTGCTGCCCAGCGGCATCGTTTACTGGGTCAGAAACGGCTGGAGTCGTTTGAGGTGTGGAAGTGATCGGCGGCGGGCCAGTCAGCGGGCACCGAGCGCATTCAAAGGGTGCGTCAGGCGTAGCGGTCGGCGTAGCGGCCCCCCTCATTTCTTCGCATAACGCCCCTGATAATCCTGCCTAGCCCGTTTCAAGGCGCAACCAACGCCGCCCACTTCATCTTCATCAGCCGGATGCTCCCGTTCGACGTGCTCAGTTCAATCGCCGGACCGCCCGCGCCTATCTTCCCCTCCAGGTGGTGCTTGTCGAGCGTGCCCTGCGTGGCCACCTCGAATTCGGTCGAGATGGAAGAGTTGCTGGCATGCGCGGCCAGGTTCGCCCCGATGCCGCCGGGCAAGTGTACGGTGATGCCGCCGTTGGAAGTGGTAGCGTGGATTTCGTTCTGGTTCACGGCCTCCATGGTCAGTTCGATCGGGCCATTGGACGTCTCCAGCTTGACCGGCCGGCCGGCTTCGGGTTTCAGCAGGCGCACGTGGATGCCGCCGTTGGAGGTGTCGGCTTCGAGCGAGCCGCGCACGTCCTCGGCATGCACGCGTCCGTTGGAGGTGTGCAGCGATGCGCTGCCTTCCAGGTTCTGCACTTCGATGCTGCCGTTGGAGGTCTGCACGTCCAGGCTGCCGCGCAAATTCTCCGCGTGCACCGCGCCGTTGGAGGTCTTCAGCCGCGCCGGCCCTTCCACATCCAGCGTGTGAATCGAGCCGTTGGAGCTGGCGATGCGCTCCAGTTGCGTGCGCCGGGGAACCTTGATGATGTACTTGGCGCCCATGCTGCCGCGCCGGTCCGAGGGCCTTACCGTACGGATGTGGACGGTGTCCGCGGTGTGATCGATCTCGATCTTCAGGGCGTCGCGCAATTCGGGCGTGCGCGCGTATTTTGTTCCGCTGATGTCGATGGTGTCCTGGTCCCAACCGGAAATCTCGATGGAGCCGTTTGAATTATCCACCGAAAGCCGTCCGCCGGGCTGGAGCGCGTAGCTGTAGTGGAAATCCTGGGTGTAGCGTTCCGAGCCGCCGATATCCAGGTCGTCGATGTCGCATCCTACGAATCCGAGCAGGCCGGCAGCCAGAGACAAAACCAGAATATGCGTTCGCATGGGGCACCTCATAGCCCTAAATACGAACGGATACGGGACTTTGTTCCGGAAAGTGGCCTCCGATGTGCCTTCTTGGCGATCTTTGCGAGTCCTTTGCGCCTTTGCGAGAAATCCGTCGCTTGGCCGGTCTAGAGTCACCGACCTCCAGCCGCCCCGCTCCGCTTGAAAACAAACGCCCAACGGCATTCGGTCAGCCGAACTCGAGCCGCCGCCGTGCTATATCTCGGGTAGGAAGGTTCCTGCGCCCTCGACCGTGGCCACCCGGTCTCTATGCAACACGATGCAACGCAAAATCGGCTCTCGCCAACCGCCAGATCGCAGCGACCCATGAAAATTACGATAGTGGGTCAGTCTGCAATTGGAGGGCGGCCAATCGTGGCCGCA
>PMVV01000449.1 GCA_003166475.1 Bryobacterales bacterium
CTGTCTTCTGACTTCTGTCTTCCGCCTCACCCCACCGTCACCAGCCCATACCGCCGCTGCCAATGGTCGCGAATGTACGCCACCGCCCGCCGCAATTCCTCCTCACTCGGCGGATGGCTCACGAAATCCAGCGCCTCCCGCCGCGCCGCTTCCAGAATCTCCTTATCGCGCAGGATATTCGCCACCCGCAGCGACGGCAGCCCCGATTGCTTCGTCCCGAAGAACTCGCCCGGCCCGCGCAGCTTCAAATCCATCTCCGCGATCAGGAATCCGTCGTTGGTGTCCACCAGCGTGCGGATGCGCTCCTTTGCCGTATCGCTCATCCGCTCCGTGATCAGGATGCAGTAGCTCTGCGCCGCCCCGCGTCCTACGCGCCCGCGAAGCTGGTGCAGTTGCGCCAGGCCGAAACGCTCCGCCTGCTCAATCACCATCACCGTCGCATTCGGCACATCCACCCCCACCTCGATCACCGTGGTCGAAACCAGAATCTTGATCTCGCCCTTCTTGAAGCGCTCCATGGTCGACTCCTTCTCGTCCGACGCGAGCCGCCCATGCATCAACCCCACCGCAATCCCCGGAAACACTTCCTGCGACAAATGTTCGTGCATCTTTTCGGCCGCCTTCATAGCGCTGGTCTCCGACTCCTCGATCACCGGATACACCACGTACGCCTGCCGCCCCTCGTCGATCTGCGTCTTCAGGAAACTGTAGATCCGTTCCGCATAATCGGCCGTCACGTGCTTGGTCACAATCGGCTTGCGCCCCGGCGGCATCTCGTCGATCACCGAAACGTCCAGGTCGCCGTACAGCGTCAGCGCCAGCGTCCGCGGAATCGGCGTCGCGGTCATCACCAGCACGTCCGGATGCACGCCCTTCTGCAACAGCTCGAACCTCTGCATCACGCCGAAGCGATGCTGCTCGTCCACAATCGCCAGGCCCAGTTTCGCGAACTCCACATCTTTTTCGAGCAGCGCGTGCGTCCCGATCGCCACGTGCGCCAGGCCCCCGGCGATCAGCTTTTTAAGCTGCCCCTTTTCCCGGCTGGTGAACGATCCGGTAAGCTGCACTACCACGTAATCCAGTCGCGCCAGCAGTTGCTTGAAGTAGAAGTAGTGTTGCGCCGCCAGGATCTCGGTAGGCGCCAGCACCGCCACCTGATACCCGTTCTCGATCGCGATCACCGCCGCCTCCGCCGCCACGATCGTCTTGCCGCTCCCCACATCGCCTTGCAGCAGCCGGTTCATCGGCCGCGGCGCTTTCATGTCCTGCGCGATCTCGCCGAGCACGCGCTTCTGCGCGCCCGTGGGCTTGAACGGCAGCATCGCCTTCACCTTCTCGCGCACGCCGTCCGTCAGCTCGAACGAAATGCCCGGCATCGTGCGCGCCTTGCTGCGCTTCAATGCCACGCCGCACTCCAGCCAGAAGAACTCCTCGAAGATCAGCCGGAACTGAGCCTGCGAGCGGAACGCATTCAGCAAGCGCATGTCCGTCTCCTGAGGCGGGAAGTGCGTCTCCTTGATGGCGGTCCAGCGGTCCGGCAGTTTCAATCGTAGCCGCACTTCCTCGGGAAGCTGATCCTCCACGGGAGGCAGCGATTCCAAAATACGATGCACCATCGCCCGCAGCACGCGCGTGCTGATCTTCGCGACGGCTTCATAAACCGGAACCACCCGCCCCAGATGCAGCGCCGCTTCCACCGCGTCGTCGTCATCGGTCAGGATCTCGTATTCCGGATGCAGCATGGTGATCTGTCCGGCGTAGCTGTCGAACTCCACCTTGCCGTAGAGCGCCACTTTTTGTCCCGGCGCAAACACGTTGGCCAGATAGCCGCCATGAAACCACTTGCCCACCAGAATGCCGCGCGAGCGATCCGTGAACGACGCTTCAAACAGTCCAAGATTGCGCCGCTTGAACCCCGAGAGGCTTGCCGACCGCACCTCCGCAATCACGGTGGCCATCTCGCCCGGTGCCAGTTCGTTCACCGCCTTCACATTGCTGCGGTCCTCGTAGCGGAACGGCACGTAGGCCAGCAGGTCCTCGACCGTCGACAGACCCTTGGCCTCCAGCATGGCCGCGCGCGCCGGCCCGACGCCTTTGATGTAAGTGAGCGAAGTAGCGAGATCCATGTGGGGCAGGCTCTCAGCCTGCGGCGGCCTCTCAGGCCGCCCGGCTGCGCTTTCAGTGTACAATGCCGGAAGTGAAGCTAACCGCCATCTTAATCTTCTGCGCCATCCCAGCAGCAGCCGCCACCCTGCGACTGGGCATCATCGGCACCGACACGTCGCACGTCACCGCCTTTACCGAAATCCTGAACGACGAATCCTCGCCCGACCACGTTCCCGGCGGCCAGGTAGTGGCCGCCTACAAAGGCGGCAGCCCCGACATCGAATCCAGCGCCACGCGAGTGGACAAGTTCGCCGACGAGCTCCGCACCAAATGGAAGGTGCGCTTCTTCACCAACATTGCCGAAATGTGCCGGAATGTGGACGCCGTCCTGCTCGAAAGCGTCGACGGCCGCGTCCACCTGGCGCAGGTGCGCGCCGTGATCGCCGCCCATAAACCGGTGTTCATCGATAAGCCGCTGGCCTCCACGCTTGAAGACGCTCGCGAGATCGACCGCCTGGCCCGCGCCGCCGGCGTGCCCTGGTTCAGTGCCTCCAGCCTTCGTTTCGGCGAAATCGCCGAGACCATGAAGTTCGCCGACGCCACCGGCGTGGAAACCTGGGGCCCCGGCCCGCTGGAGCCGCATCACCAGCTCGATCTCGCCTGGTATGCCATCCATCCCATCGAGTTGCTCTACGCGCTGATGGGTCCGGGCTGCGAAGAAGTCAGCCGCACCTATACGCCGGATGCCGACGTCATCGTGGGCCGCTGGAAGGACGGCCGCATCGGCACCGTGCGCGCGCTCCGCCCCTACAGCGACTATGGCGCGGTGGTCTTTCGCCCCAAGCAGATCCTCGAAAGCCCCTCCCGCCCGGCCGATAGTTACCGCCCGCTGCTGGTAGAAGTGATGAAGTTCTTTGAAACCGGACAGCCGCCCGTATCCAACCAGGAAACGCTGGAGATCTTTGCCTTCATGGATGCCGCCCAACGCAGCAAGGATGAAGGCGGCAGGCCCATGCGCCTGCGATAGCCGATTCGTTACGATAGAAGACACGCTCATGTCAAATCTGCTGGAGGGCAAAACCGCCCTCATCCTCGGAATCGCGAACAAATGGAGCCTGGCTTATGCCATCGCGCAAGCCTTCTGGCGCGAAGGCGCAACTCTGGCGCTCACCTATCTGGGCGACCGCCAGAAGATCGCCATTGAAGAAATGTCGGCGGGTATGCCCCTGGCGGGCCTCTGGCCGTGCGACGTCACCAAGGAAGAAGACCTGCTCGCCCTCACCGACTCGCTGCGCGCCCTGAACCGCCCGCTGGATGCCGTCGTCCACAGCCTGGCCTTCGCCAATCGCGAGGACCTGTCCCGCCCCTTCGTCGAGACCGGCCGCGCCGGCTTCCTGCTGGCCCAGGAGGTCAGCGCCTTTTCCCTCGTGGCCGTGGCCCGCGCCACCACCCCCGTGATGACCAACGGCGGCGCGTTAATGACCCTCACCTACCTCGGCTCCACGCGCGTCGTTCCCAACTACAACGTGATGGGCGTAGCCAAAGCGTCCCTCGAAGCTTGCGTGCGCTACCTCGCCAGCGATCTCGGTCCCCAGCGCATCCGCGTCAACGCCATCTCCGCCGGGCCTGTCAAGACCGCCTCCGCGCGCGCCATCAAAGACTTCACCACCATTCTGGACTACGTGGCGCAGCGCTCGCCGCTCCGCCGCAACACCGATCCCGCCGAAGTCGCCGACACCGCCGTCTTCCTGGCCAGCGATCTGGGCCGCGGCGTCACCGCCAATACCATCTTCGTCGACGCCGGGATTCAGATCATGGGTTTATAGTTAAGTAGACCCATGAAGATTGAAGTCGTACTGACCGAAGCGGAAATCGTCCAAGAGCTTACCGAGGCTGTCGAGGCTCGCGACCTTCCTGAGAAGTTCTTCTATTGGGGACCGTTGCCGGTGCGCGCCTGGCTGGCGCGCGCGGCCGATCCCGCATTCGCCGGCCTGCGCTGTGCCTGGCAGCAGCTCGCCGCCAAAGCCGCCTGGCTGCTCGAACCCTTCGGCCCCCCGATCCACGCCATCAGTTTCGGCGCAGGCGATGGCTCGACCGATCGCCTGCTGCTGGACGCCATCCGCCAGTCCGGCCGCGAACTGAAGTATTATCCCGTGGATGCCAGCCAGGCCTTGCTCGAAATGGCGTGCGCGGGCGCCGAGGACCTGGATATCGAGACCGACGGCATCAAGGCCGATATCTCCAGCCCCATGCACCTGGTCTTCGCCTCCGACGCCGCCGAATCGCCTAAGCTCCTGCTGATGTCCGGCAATACGCTGGGCGGATTCGATCCGCTCGATCACATCAAGCACCTGGCCCAATGCCTGCATGGCGACGACCGCCTGATCCTGGATGCCGAGATTTATCAGATCGACGGCAGCGTGCCGCACCCGGATACGTTGCGCCAGTTTGCATTCGCCCCGCTGGCCGCGCTAGGCGTCTCCGCCGACGACGGAGAAGTGCGCTTCGAATACAAGCGCGACCAAAGCATCGCCGGCCTGCATGTGACCGCCGCGCATTTCCGCCCGGACCGCGACCTGCGCATCGCCACCCCGGATCGCGAAGTGCTGGTCCAGCGCGGCGAGCACATCAACCTGAACTTCAGCTACAGGTTCACCACCGAAGCTCTCCACACGCTGCTGGTGGAACGCGGCGGCCTCCGCATATTGGACCAGATCCCCAGCCCGGATGGGCGGCATTTACTGCTGGTCTGTTCGCGCTAGTGTGGGGCGGGCGTCCACGCCTGCGGCGGGTCTCCAGACCCGCCCTTTATTTCAACTAGCCTTCCGCAGCACGTCTTCGACCGCTGCCGGGTGCTTCGCGATGACCGCTAGCAGCACACGCGTGGGCGCGTCGGGGTGCGACCGGCCTTGCTCCCAGTTCCTTAGCGTAGCCGGTGGAAAACCAAACTTGGTCGCGAATTGCGCCTGGCTGAGTCCCATCTTCAGCCGGACCTTTCGCACATCCACCTCTGGCACATGCACCAGCGTCACGCGCACGTTGTCGTTCTCGCCTTTGGTCCACGCGATCGCCTCCTTCAATCCCTGGATAATGCTCTCGCCGACGGTCTGAGGTTTCCGCGCGCGCGTCGTCTTCTTCACGGCGGATTTGGCTCTCGTTTTCGTAGTCATATCGGAGGTCCTATCCTTTTCTCGGGTACACAGCCACCAATGCCGGGACCAAGCGCTTCATGGCGTTTCGCTCGGCCTCGCTGAGGTTCGCCTTTCGGTTCTTCGCGTATGCGGAGAGTAGGAACACGGGCAGGCGCTCGTTGTGGTAGTAGTAGATCACTCGCGCGCCGCCCCGCTTGCCCCTTCCCTGAAGCGCCCACCGGATCTTCCGAACCCCACCGCTCTCCGGGACGACCTCGCCAGCCTCTGGATTTGCTCCCACGACCGTCATCGGAGCGGACGCCATGTACTCCCACTATACGCAAATTGCGTACAGTAAACAAGTGATGAACAGAGCTTGATCCTCCAAGGCGCTCGAACGCGGCGGCCTGCGCATCCTGGACGAGATCCCCAGTCCGGATGGGCGGGTATTTACTGTTGGTCTGTTCGCGGTAGAATCGTACAGGTGCGCGCCCGTAGCTCAGTTGGATAGAGCGGCTGGCTTCGAACCAGTAGGCCGGGGGTTCGAGTCCCTCCGGGCGCACCAGATTCCAAAGGCTTTAACCATCAATTCGCCTTCGCAGTCGCCGAATTGACAGCCAACTTGACAGCCACGGGGTTCAAGGCCTCATCCATCTTGCGCGCCGTCTCGTGTTTCATATCTTCCAGAACGTGCCCGTACGTGTTCATCGTCAGACTGATCGAGGAATGTCCGAACAGTTCCATGATCAAGCGGGGGTGGACCCCCTGCGCAAGGAGTAATGTCGCGGCCGAGTGGCGGAGATCGTGAAATCGTATACGCGGCAGTGCAGCAGCCTTCAGGATCGGGTAAAACTTCCGAAGCATGCTGCGTTGATCCAGCAGAGTACCGCGCCGGGTCGTGAAAACCATGCCAGTCTCAACCCATCCGCTCCCTGCCGCGAGGCGTTCTTGATCCTGGGCCATGCGGTGGGCGGCAAGGGCCGAAACAGCGACTTGAGGGAGTCTGATCCTACGCCGGCTTTTCTCCGTCTTTGGTTCCAGCATCATGAGGCTGCTGCCTCCTTCCGGCCCCAGGTTCTTCACTCGCTGTTGGGTGTAGTTAACCGTGACGCTTCCGGCTTCAAGGTCAACATCCTCCTCCCATCGCAGCCCAAGAATCTCGCCCTCGCGCAACCCGAGGCTTAAGCCAACGGTAAACAACGCCTCAAGGCGATGGCCCTTGACCGCGGAAAGAAACCGAATCGCTTCGTCCTGATCAAAGACATGAAGAGGCTTTTTTTCCAGGCGCGGGGGTTTTGCAAGCGCAGCAACGTTGCGCTGAATCAGGCCGTCATGGACGGCCACATTCAAAGCGGCTCGAAGCGTTGCTCTGAGGTGGCGAATTGTCTTGGAGGAAAGGCCAGCTTCCGCTTTGGCGCGCATAAGCTCTCGAACGTCCTGCGGCTGCAATTTCGCCAGTAGGCTGCGCCCGAACGCCGGAATAAGGTGTACCCGTGTTTGGTACTCGTACGCGGCGTACGTCTTCGGCTTCAGTGCAGGCGGTCTTTGCGCTGCTAACCACCGGGTGAGCCAGTCGCGAACGGTGAGGCGGCCCGATTCAGGGGGTAGGCCGAGTTGCTCAGCCCGGAGAGCACGAGTCAACTCGTTTTGCACTTCCTTCCGCGTCTCCCCGTAAAATGATTTGCGGTGCCGTCTGCCGTCTCGGTATCCAAGGTCGATTGTGGACACCCATCGGCCATCCGTTCGCTGGTAGATCGATCCCTCTTTGTTACCTCGCCTGCTCATGCGATTTCTCCATTTTTTTGGCCCTGTATTTCCGCGCCGCGAACCTGTGATTGGCTTTGATGCCACACTCCGGGCAGAAGTGATTCTGGTTGGCACGCGGGCGCCGCCCTGGTGCAGGGTACCAACACTGACAGGCCGAACAGCGGACGTGCCCTTCGCGATGCATCACAGCCCATAGCAGTTGTGCACCAATCGCGCCCAGTGCCGTAAGCTCAATGGGCTTGATTATCGTCGTTCCCCTTAGCGATGACCATTGCTTGAGATGCTCGGGGATCGGGCCGTCAGAACGGAGTGGGCCGATTGCGCTGAAGCCTATGGGGTGACTCGGCCCCAAACGGAAATCAATTACCGGGCCTGACCAATCGAGGGCTATCGTCACTTGGCACTCATCAAGCCAATGATTCACAAATGAGGCCAACGTTCGTTTCTGCTGTGCAACTGTGTTGATCGGCTGAGCCGCCAGAACCGCGATGAGCGGATGATCCGCTGCTACTTGGTCATCCTTCTTCGCAGCCATGAGGGCGTCGAGGGGTGTTCCTCTTATCTGTTCAGCCAGATTCGCCATGTAACGAATCAGCACGTTAGGATCGCTCTTGCCAAGAGCCAAGCGCGCGCCCAGCGGACTCGCCTCAGCGCTGAGGCGAATTCCGTCAAGCCGCCAGGCCCAGTCGTCCTTGCTGGCTCGTCGGTCCGAGTGGAGTTTGTTTGCAACCGTGATGATTCCGTTCGCTCGTCGGGTATATCGTCGCCATGCGTCAATGCTTTCCTTGTAAACGGGCCGAGGCGTCAGATCTCCATCTCCACGAGTGACGCCGAGCCCCGCAACAAACTTTATGGTCGATTCGTAGCAGCGTGCGTCTTGTGCGCGGTGTCCCATGGCTGATCCATGCCTGCAAAGGCCAAGCGGCCCGTACTTGCGGGCGAACCCCAATAGCTGCTCAGGTTTTTTCCCGTCCAATCTGGTGAACGCTTCGAGCAGTGAGGTAAACGAAACGCGGCGGTCCCCGACAGGCCGCATAGAAAGCTCTCGGTTTGTTTCCCAGACGATCTGGTCGGCTTCGTCGATTCGCACCTGGAGTTCAGGTCGCAGCCGGAAACCCCGCGAATTGAAGGGCGACGGCGAATTTGGAAAGAATTCCGACAACGTAATCCTCACGTCATCCTGAAGGTATTTACATCCTAACACACATTTCCGCATGATAGCAATGGACCGGAGGTGACTACATGGAAAAAAAGATACTCTTGAGGCCCGCGGAGGTCGCGGAACTGATCGGGCTGGGCAAAAGCAAGACGTACGCGCTTATCGCGGCGGGCGCGATCCGCAGTGTGAGGATTGGGGCCTCCATCCGCGTTCCAGCGGATGCCCTGCGGCAGTGGATCGAAGAGTTACAGGCCGGAGAACCAACACAAACTCATCAAAAAACCCCTTGATCGACGGTAATCGCTCAGTTTCTCAGCGGATTTTTGACAGAGATTGGACGAAAGGCCCTATGGACGCTGACAAGGAAATCTGGTATCGCACGGGCACGGCTGCGAGGCAGTTAGCCACCTCGCCGCACAAGATCAGGGAATTGGCGAAGGCGGGCCTGATCGAGTCCCAGATGCGAAGAAACGGCTATATCTACATCCCGGCCCGCGAGCTCGAACGCCTGGCCTCTGAGGGCCTACCACCGATGCCGGCGAATGCGGACCTTCCTGAAGGCACCGAGGACGGAAGCGAACAACCGGACGCCCCAACGCGGCCGCGCAGCCGTGCCACCCAGGAGCTTTACGCGGAGCCATCGCGCCAGCTCGTCAAAAAAAACGAAGCCGTGATAGGCGCAAGGCTCAGCGTTGAGCAAAAGCGCTACAAGCAGGAGGAAAGAGATCTTGACGAGGCCGCCGCGCAACGTCGGGCGCAAGCCCGCCAGGCGCAGATGCAGCAGCGATGGCGCGATGAGCTTATCGAGCGTGTGATGCTGAAGGTACCGCCCGAATTATTTGCCGCTACCTCCGACAGCGTCCGCGAGTTCCTGGACCGGGTTCCACCGTGCAGCAACGTGACCGCGAAGGTTGATGAGATTATCGAAACTGCACGGCGCCCGGTAGAGCGGCGCCGGTCGCAGGATCGCGCCGCCGAGCAAGCCCTTGGGCGTTTAGACCCGAGTGTCCGTGAAAACGCACTGCGCAAAATGGAGGCGCGATCAGCAGTTGAAAACGCCGTCGCCCATCTACCGGACCACTCCGGCTACCCAGAAATGTGCGCAGTCGCCGAGGCGGCCGTTGTGCAGATCAATGCGGCTGTCTCGCATCGAAACAAAATTCAATCTGAAAGTGCGATTGGTTTGTTTGACCTTGGCTGGGGCGCAACTTCGGCAGAGGTCGAAGAGGCACAGGCCCTAGCACGGGCCGCACTCCAAGCGCTGGCGGTGGGAGTCCCCAACCGGCAGTTTCGCAAGGTGCGGGACGATGCCATTGCACCGGTTGTGGAGCGAATAAATCGACGACGGGGAGAGGCCAGCCGCCGAAGCGCAATTGATCAGGCGGTTTCAAATGTCTCTGTCCGCATGATCTTCTCCGGAGGCACTTCAGAAGTAGTTGCCGACGCGAAGGCCAAGGTTCGCGCCGCTCTTGAGCGATTGCCAGCCAGCGCGTCCGCTTACGAGATGTCGAAGGCCGAGGACGCTGTGCTCGAACCCATCACAGCCGCGGCCCGTCGAGCCCGCGAGGTGCTAAGCGCCCAGGTGGATAAGCGCCTGGGAGTTTTGCAGATCTCATTTAGTTCTTCGATGGACCGTTGGAACTTGCGGGACCAGGTTACAAAAAGAATTCGGCCAGCCATTTTCAAAGAACTCTCTGAGGACCCCGCCATGTCTGACCGGAAACTGGAAAGACGGATCGATCAACTGGTAGACGAATGTTACGAGGACTTTTTGACTGACGAATAGAAAGGAAACCTATGGCGAGTTCGGAAACCCCAATATCCGAGCCAGTGGCGGCCGCGCTTCACGAGCTCAAGGAAACCATCGACGGCGAGAAGCTGTCCCGCGCGAGTCGGTTGAAAGTTCTCGCGGCTGTACGGCGTGCGATTGTCCTAAATGGAAAGCCCGGCAGGAAACATGATCGGATTGACAGCGCCTATGCCGACTACAAAGGCGGAATGAAGGGCCTGCCGCTATTTCGCAAGCACATTCCTCACCATGACCGGCTTAGCCAGTGGCGTCGCCCAATTCTGGGAAAAAGGCTCATGAACGCTATTCATCAGCGAGCTAAGCGCGAGAGACAGCGCCAACGGAGAGTAGCAATCCGCCAATGACGGCCCCCGGTGATTGTCAGCCTGACGATTCCGTGTACTGTCAGCCTGACAATTCGGCTTCCGGATTTGTCACCGCCAATTCGTCGGATCATCAGAGGTGAAAGGAGAATCCCTCAATGGCAAATAGCATTGCGGATTTGCAAGAAACCATAGACGAGCAGCAAGAGACCATCGATCAGGCCCTCGAAATTCTCGAAGACGCATACACTCCCGAGGCCACTCGCGCCGACCTGGTAGAGGCCATGAGCCAAGCCATAGACGTGCTGTCAGGTGAGGAGGAAGAGGGGGACGAGACGGAAGAAGCCGACGACGACGACTGAGCGGAGGCCGAAAAATGCCGCGATGGTGGATCTCGGACTACCTCAGATCGGTTCGGCTCATGGTGGATGAAGCGGACCGGAGCCGAGATCCGCGGGTCAAAATTACTGCCCTCCGAATACTCGAACGGCAGGCCTCAACGATCCGAGACTTGGAGTCCGAACACTGGGCGGACGTCCTGGGGCGGCAAGAACCAGTGTGACCAAAAACAGCAACGGCGCCGGTTTTGAGCGGCGCCGCTGCCTGACTTTTCCTGGAAAGGCTAACCGATGCTTGTATCATCGGACACTCAAAGTATACCAAACCGCTGTCTTGAGAGCAACAGCCAATCTCAGGACCCGAAAGCCACAGGGCCGGAATACCTCTCCGAATGCAGCCCGAAGGATCGGCCATGGGACCGACACAGGAGCCAGGCCGACGACGTAGCGGGGATTTATCTGGGTGAGCGCGAGTTCTCCCGTTTGGGCGAACGGGTTCAGCAGTGTTCTTCCATCCTGGGATTCGCCTGGTCGCCGGAAAAGGGCGATTCGACCGTGCTCACGCTGAAATTGCGGACGGCCCGCTTTTGCCGCGTCAGGTTGTGTCCTTGCTGTCAATGGCGCCGCGCGCTCATGTGGATGGCCCGCTTCCACCAGGCTCATCCTGAAGTGCTGGCGAGGTGTCCGGGAACCCGTCCTGTTTTCCTTACTCTCACCCGGAAGAATGTCCCCGTCGGCCAACTCCGCGTGGCCCTGCGCGCGATGAGCAAGGCATGGGGCCGGATGCGGAAGCGGACGGAGTTCGCGGCCGTGCTCGGGTGGATACGCACGGTTGAAGTGACACGCGGCCAGGATGGCTCGGCCCATCCTCACTACCACGCGCTATTGATGGTGCCAGGCGAGTACTTCCGCAGGTCGTCTGGCAAGTACGTCGATCACGTGGGCTGGGTGAAGATGTGGCGCGAGTCGCTCCAGGTCGATTACGATCCCAGTGTGCATGTTGTCGCGTGCAAGCCGAAGCATGGTGTTTTGATGGCCGGCGGCGAGATGCTCCCAGCGGGGGCGGGGTGGATCGAGGCCGCGCGCGAAACCCTTAAGTATGCGGTCAAGCCTTGCGACATGACCGCGGATCGGAATTGGTTTCTCGAACTCACCCGGCAATTGCATAAGCTCAGGTTCATCGCTTCGGGCGGGGCGCTAAAAGACGTGCTTCGCGAACGCGACGAAACCAACGATGACCTCCTGGTGCTGGGCGATGGTGAAACGGACGACGGTGCCAGGCTCTACTTTGGTTGGGAACGGCCAGTTCGGCGCTACAAGCGGTGGCACATTCAATGACAACAGCCGGCGAGGACGCACACGACGCAGCCCGCGCCATGCTGGACGCGTTCGCCAGCGTCGGGGCGCGGACCTCCGACCTCACCACAACCACCCGGCAGGGCCGCAAGGAAGCCTTTCGGAGAGCCATACCGATTGACAGCCTGCGGTCTGGTATAGCTGCCATACTCGACAAAGCAGCCAGGGCAGAACATAACGTGATTGTGCGCCCGCGTGGCCCAAACGTCGTGCTCATCCAACTCGACGACTTGGGCGCCAGCGGAGCGGCGCGGGTCCGAGACGTTGCATTCCTCGATCTGGAAACGAGCCCTGGAAACCATCAGGCATGGGTGGCCATTCAGCCCGCCGAGGCGGCCGGGGGTGATCTTGCCCGCAGCCTGCGACACACTGTAGGGGCCGACCTCACCGCCAGCGGTGCAACCCGCGTAGCGGGGAGCCTCAACTTCAAGGACATGTATGCTCCCGACTTCCCGCGCGTGGGAATTGCGTTCTCCTCGGCCGGCCGTATCGTGAGCAAGGAAAAATTGGCGCACCTTGGTTTGATCGCGCTCGGGGATCGGCGAGAACAGGCCTCCACCGCTGCGCATTCGGCCTACAGCGAATCGCCAGGGGGTTCCGGGGGATATCCCTCCCGAATCGCGGTTGCGCGCCCAGCCGGCCGAAAATGGCCCAGCTATAGCCGTTGCGTCGAAGGGGCACCCGAGGCGCACGCCGGGGGCCGTCCCGACATCAGCCGCGCCGATTTCACGTGGTGCATGATCGCAGTTGATTGGGGGTGGGGGATTGAGGAAACCGCCGCCCGATTGATGGAGGAGAGCAGCAAAGCCCGCGAGAACGGAGAACAATACGCAATTCGTACCGCGCGGCGCGCCGCCGCAATCGTTGCCAATTCTCGTTGCCGCTAACTTTGCTCGCCATTAACCTTTGTCAACTTGCTCACCGTTCCCCTTCGTCTTAACCTTTAGGCTGAAGCGAAGAACCCATGAAACGTACACTCTTTATCCTTGCTTTCGCCATCGCCGCGTCGCCGACATTCGCCGCGCCGCGAACCAAGACCTACCCGGCCAGTTGTGATCGTGTTTGGGCAGCCGTCAAGGCAGCCACAGCACCGCCGCATTACAACTTCGCTATGCTCGATGACGCCCAGAAGAAGGGAATCGTCTCGACTGGCAGTGGCCTAACAGGTAAGCGGAACCTCGACATAATGCTGTCCGGCACTGGAGACGCCTGTACGGTGTCTGTTGGCGGATCGTACTCGGGTCTGGTTCACAACGACAAAGGCGATGTGTTCAAGCGCATAGAGGCGGCATTCACGGAGACTTCTTCATCCGAATCGCCAGGACTGGCGCTGAAGAAGTAACCCCCCCCGTGTTTCTAATTCTAACAGTTAAGAGGGTCCATCTATGACTGAAGAGGAGCGGCGCTCGCAGATCCGGAATTGGTTCAACATCCCGAAACCAAAGGTTTCGACTAGCGCCGTCGTCGTTGGAATCGTCGTGCTGGCGGTCGGCTTTGCTGTCGGCCATGGCACCCTTGGCGTCCTACTCCCGGTTGCTGGTCTCGTTGTACTGGGTGCGTGCGCCCTCACCTATCAGAAGAGGCGGCGCGAATACCTCGGCCGTCCACCGCTTGAAACAATGCTGGAGTGGCTCAAACAGGATTTTGCACAAAAGACGGCGGCATCAAGTTCCGGCTTCGGCCTAAATGCGGGCGAACTGTCGCAGGATAGCGCCCTAGTCGTGGGACCAATGGAAACGCGCGAGGTAAGGAAGGTGTATGAGGATGACGACGCCTCCCCGTTTCTCTTTCAGTGTTGGAAGCTGGCGATGTTTCATTTCGCTCCGGGTATCGTGGCTGTCTACCAATGCGACTACGACTGGTGTTCAAACAGTGTTACAAACGAACGGCGCGAAAGCATCGACTCTCAACACGTGGTGACGGTGCGGACGGACGCGACTAGCGTCGGCTCGCGTCAGTTCGTTCTATCCCTTTCGAACCAAGAGCACACCGATATTCCGCTGCGCAGCGGGAGGTATGCTCCGGTGAATGAGCAGCAGTTGAATGCATTGGCTGATCGGGCAGTGCAAGCGATCCACACCGCGAAACGCGACTGGGCGGCCGGAACGCATGCGCCGCGTGTTGCCTCTGCTGCTCCTACGTCAAGCCCAGTCGCTATACCGTCAATCCCGCCGGTTGGAAATCGCGGTCGGTTTTGTTCAGGCTGCGGTCGCCAATTGGAATCCATAGGAAGATTCTGTCCCGAATGTGGTGTTAGGGTCCAAACCTCACAAAACGTCAATGCACCAGAGCAACTCGCCCACTTCTCTTGATACTTAAGGGATAAGTGTCGGATCGACGCACGCGATTTTTGACAGCCAATTTGACAGCCAAGCGCGCGGAAACGTGCGGAAACAGCGGACGATTCAGCACGCAAGGAAAACTGTATCCTGAACAGAACATGATACAGTGGAAACGGGCGGAAGACCTACTGCATAACTTCGAACCAGTAGGCCGGGGGTTCGAGTCCCTCCGGGCGCACCAATGTTTTCAGTGATTTACACCCTAATTCAACCTCTCCTCTAGCCGTTTGGTAGCAACGCTGGTAGCAACCGGGTTGAGCGCCTCGTCCATCTTGTCCGCAGTCTCGCGTTTGGTTTCCTCCATGAGGTGTCCGTAAACCTGCATCGTAAACGCCACCGAACTGTGCCCGAGCAACTCACTAATGGCCTTTGGGTGCACCCCTTGAGCGATCAGAATTGCCACCGCGCTATGTCGGAGATCATGCAGGCGTAGCTGCGGCAAGCCGGCCGCAGCAAGCAGCGACTGGAACCTCGCAAGAACTTTACGCTCATCCAAGGGAGTACCGATCTTCGAGGTGAACACAAGGTTCCACGGGTTTCCTTTCCACCGAGTACCCGCGATGGCCTTTTCCTCTTCTTGCGTAGCCAGGTGCCGGCGTAGCGCTGCCACTGCGACTGCCGGAAGTGTCACTACTCGGCGTGAATAGCCACCTTTGGGTTCGACCAGTTGCAGGCCGCCTTTCCCCGGATACAGCTTTGCGTCAATCCGTTGCAATGACTGGCGCACGTTGAACCTGCCGGTTTCCAGATTCACATCCGCCCACGAGATCCCCAGCCCTTCGCCAAGGCGCAGTCCAAGCGAAAGAACCGTGGCGTACAGCGCGAACAGGCGGTTATCTCTGGCGAAATCCAGGAAGGTTCTGGCTTGATCGACAGTGAAAAACACGATCTCCGATCGTGGCACCGCGGGTGGATCGACGAGCTTAGCCACATTTCGAGCGACACACCCGTACTTGACTGCAGCACTCAACGCGGTGCATAGCGTCCGATGGATGTGCTTCACCGACCGTGGCGAAAGCAGCCGACCGGTGCGTTCCGAAACCCGATGGCCTCTCTCGTTTAGAAAGCCCAGGACCTGCTGGGGCGTCAGCTTCGCGAGAGGGATGTACCCCAGTCCTGGCAGGAGATGGCGATTCAAAACGAAATCGTAGAACTTCAGAGTCTTCGGGCGTACCGTCTGCCGCGCCACCTGCTCGAACCACCAACGCAGGAATTGCCCGGTCGTCTGTTTTTCCTGGATCACCGGCACTCCCAACTGCTGATCCCGGAGCGCCGCGGTCAGTTTGTCCTGGACCTCCTTTCGTGTGCGGCCGGTGAAAATCTTTCGGTTGGGCACCGTCTTCCCGGCTGTATTCGACTTCCAGCCCAGCCAGATCGCGGAGCGCCATCGGCCATCGGCCATCCGGTAGATCGAGCCTTCGTTGTTACCGCGTTTTGACATCAGCAACCTCCTAGATCATGCTTGCTTGACTCACTGAACTGTTCTGTTCGAGCCTGCGTTGCCGTGCCCTTTGTTTCCGGTGCCTCCACCCGCAGACCTTGGAGCAATAGCGATTCTGGTGACCGCTAAGCGTGACAAAAGGCGCGCTACAACAGGCGCAGCGCAAAACTAGTTTACCCGCTGAAATGTCCTGAAGAGCCATGCGCCCAAATGATGCTAAAAGCGAGGGGCAAACCCATTGCTCCTGAACAGAACCCTTTGCACCCAAGGAGAGTGCTACACCAACTGGTGCCAACAGCCATTCCATCTCTGTCGGGCTTCGGCGCGCGCCAAGAATGACACACCTGTACTTTCCAAAAATGACCCAGG
>PMVV01000232.1 GCA_003166475.1 Bryobacterales bacterium
CCAAGTAGATTGCGTGCGGAGCCGCTTCCGGTGTGTCCCGGTATACGACCATCAGGTCGTCATGCACGAAGGCAGCGTGGTCCTTAGCTGCCGGATATTCAGCATGGTTCTTGCGCGCCAGGATCTTGCCTTGCAGGTCTGGCTTGAAGGAAAACGATCCGCTGCCCTGTCCGGGCGCGCCGCCTCCTTCGCCGGTCCAATCGCCCAACAGGTACTCGACCGGTCCCCAGCCCGCCGGTTTGCCGGCCAGCCTGGCATTGAGGCATACGAACATGGCCAAAGGAAGCAGGTAGCGCATGAGATTCACTCTATCGCAAAAGCTAACGTTCGGCCCGCCGCGCCGTCTATCTTTCTCTCACAGGAGGATCCATGAGAATTAGCCATGTCACCGCCGCCCTGGCCTTCGCCGGACTGGTCCTGCAATCGGCCGCGGCTCAGCGGGAAGGCTCCTTCGACCGCACTCTCACCGTTAACGGCGCGGTCGACCTGAATGTCGAGACCGGCTCCGGTCGCATCGATGTGCGTCCCGGCGACACTTCCAGCGTGCGTATTCACGGCGTCGTCCGTGCGCAGAACGATTTCTTCCGCGGCGACGGGGACCGTATCCACGAGATCGAGACAAATCCGCCGATTTCCCAAACCGGCAACAGCATCCGGATCAGCGTGCCCCAGGACGACTGGCTGCGCCGCCACGTCTCCATCAGCTATGAACTGGTGGTGCCGCGCGAGACCCGCCTGCGCGCCCGCACCGGTTCGGGCAGCGAGAGCGTGGAGGGTATCCATGGTCCCGCGGAATTGGAGACCGGTTCGGGGTCCGTCACGGTTGCCCGCGTGGACGATGCGGTGCGCATCCAGACAGGCTCCGGGCGCATCCAGATCGATGCGGTGAAGGGCAAGGTGGACGCGCACACGGGCAGCGGCTCGATCGAGGGCTCCGGCATCCACGGCCCGATCAGCGCGCACACCGGCAGCGGCAGCATGCGTCTGGAACAGACGGCGGCGGGGCCGCTCGAAGCCCATACCGGCTCCGGCGGCGTGAACGTGCGCCTGCCCGCGGACGCCGCGTTCGATTTGTACGCGCATACCGGCTCGGGGCAAGTGTACGTAGATCACCCCATCACCGTTCACGGCAGCGTCGGCGGCCATGAGGTTCAGGGCAAGGTCAAAGGCGGCGGCGCACTGGTGGATGTGCGCACGGGATCGGGCTCTGTCCGCATCGAATAGGAATAGTGGGGCAGGCCCGTGGCCTGCTGCGGCCTCTCAGGCCGCCTTCTTGTTCACCGAAATAAGTGGGAGTGCCGCGCTTCCAGATCGAGCAGGAAGCGCTTGAGCGGCAGTCCGCCGCCATATCCCACCAGCGAACCGCCCGCGCCAATGACGCGATGGCACGGCACCACAATCGGGATGGGGTTTCGCCCGTTGGCGGCGCCCACCGCGCGCACAGCCTTGGGCGCCCCGATCGTGTGGGCGACCAAGCTGTAGCTGCGCGTCTCGCCGTAGGGAATGTTCTGCAGTTCGCGCCACACGCGCCTTTGGAACTCGGTGCCCTGCATATCCAGAGTCAGATCGAAGTCCCGCAATTCGCCGGCGAAGTACGCCCGCAATTGCTCGATGGCTTGCCGCAGCAGCGGATTGGACTCGCACTCGCGTCCGGGCAGTTCGGCAGCGGCATTCAATTCCATCGCGCGAATGCCCGCGTCCGACGCCACCACACCGAAGACGAACTGGCCGGCGGCTTCAAACCGGCGCCATTCCAACATGCATCCAGTGTAACCGGCCTTGAGTGTGACGCGGCAGGCGGTACTGTCCTAAAGTCGCGTGAAGGGAAATTTCAGGCAGACGACGGGCGGGGGTAGAGTTCATGATCTGGGTCTAGCCAGATCGCGGGGCCAGCCAACATGCCTTGACTTGATTAGGTACGTGTTCCGCCTCCCACACTAAAAAGTATAGCGCTCGAATCCGCCGCGCCTTGGGTGGACGCCCCGGACTGCGGCGTCCTGGCGCGCTGCTGGGTCGGAGCCATCCTCGAAGTGGCCATGAGTTGGCTGCGCATGGCCCCCGGCGAACGTCCGGACGCCGCGCGCCTGGCCAAGACCGTCCGGAGCTTCAACCTGCGGGGCGCAGGAATGTCCTGCTAACATTTGGTTTCGCAGTCCCAAAGGAGCAACCATGCGCTGGTACCACTATTTGGCGTATTTCTTCGGAGGCGCATTCCTCGCGAACGCCTTGCCCCATCTCGGCAATGGGATCTCTGGGCATGCCTTCCAGAGCCCCTTCGCATCGCCACCGGGAGAGGGCTTGTCCTCCTCGATGGTCAACGTCCTGTGGGGCCTCTTCAACCTTGCCGTCGGCTACCTGCTCGTCTGCCGGGTCGGCAGCTTCAATCTGCGCAAGACCCGGCACGTGCTCGTCCTCGGGGCGGGCATCCTGATCATGTCGCTAATGCTTGCCCACGGATTCGGACGGTTCCACGGCGGACTGTGAACAGGTCTGCCCTGAATCATATGGGGCGGCGGACCTGCTGCACATTTCGATCAGGCTGATTGAAATTTTCTATTTGCTATAACTTTTTTATGAAGCTAGACTGACCGTAAGCCACGTTTCGCTGCTCTAGAAATCGTCCCGCAAAGAGGCACAATATGAAGAGTTCAGTCTTTCCGTGCATAAGCTTGACGTGTGTTCTCTCGGCCACGCTGGCGTTTGGTCAGGACGCTACCCCAGCGGCCCCTGCCGCAGCGCCGCCACAGGACTCCGCGGCTGCTGCGCCGGCGGCGCCACCCGCGCCAAAGTCGCCCCTGACGCAATGGGGCACGGACTTCAGCTTTCTGTTCGATGGCTACGTCGACTGGAACTATAACAACCCGGCCTCCGGATTCAACGGCCTGCAAAACTTCGATTTCCGCGCCGACACGGCGCACGTCAACATCGGCAAGATCACCATCGACCGCGCACCCGCTCCGCTCGGATTCCACGTGGATGTAGGCTTCGGAGAAACCCTGGACGCGATTCACGCCGCCGATAGGGACCCCAACGCCTGGAAATACTTCCAGCAAGCCTACATCGACCTGAAGCCCAAATCCTGGCACGGCCTGGAAATCGATGCCGGACAATTTGTTACCTCGGCCGGAGCGGAAGTCATAGAGACAAACCAGAATTGGAACTATTCGCGGTCGCTGCTGTTCGCCTGGGCCATCCCTTACTATCACTTCGGTCTGCGCGCTTCCATGCCGATAGGCGCTCACTTCACGGCGGGCGTTCAGTTAGTCAACGGCTGGAACAACGTAGAACCACTTAACGGTGGGAAGACCGTCGGACTCAATGGCGCATACGCCTGGAAGAAAGTCACCTGGACCAACAACTATTACGTGGGTCCTGAGAAGCCACACACTACCGTAGGGCTGCGCAATCTCTTTGACACCGTCATTCAGGTCAACGCGACCGACAAGTTCAGCTATTACATCAATGGCGATTACGGCCGCGATAAGAACGTCGGTCCCGGCGCAAGCGTGTGGGCGGGCGTTGCCGTAGCGGCGCGGTACGCCATCGGCAAGAAATACGCGATCGCGTCGCGGCTTGAGTACTTCGACGATCGCAACGGCTTCTCCACCGGCACCGCGCAGCATGTCGAAGAGTTCACTCTGACCGGAGAATACAAGATGAACGGATGGTTGATGAGCCGGTTGGAGTTTCGCAACGACTGGTCCGACCAGCCCTTCTTTGAAACCAACAAGCCTGGCGCTGGCTCCAAGACGCAGGCTACCGTTTTGCTGGGATTGATCGCGTACGTGACGCCGCACAAATAGGATGGAGGGCGGGCAATCATGCCCGCAGCCGCCTTTCAGGCGGCCAGAGCCGGCTAAAAGCGAACCGCCCGTGTGGTGCGGGGCCAAACGGGAGAGGAACTTGGTGCGGATGGGTGGTTCGTGGCAGACTGGATAGGAGCACAGGTGGCGGAAGTAGGCCGATCCGTCAGTGGTGCTGTTAAACCCGTCTAAAAGCGTGGTCCCAAGTTCCGTGCGCCATACCGTGGTTACAGCCTGAGACAGCATCCCAGGCTGATTCCTTTCAGAAGAGTACCTTTGATTTGCGCGACTTGGCCTCTACCTGAGCCGAAAGGATANNAAACGGAAAGGGATGTGCCTGGAAGATCGACCCATACTGGAAGCTAACGCAGCAGGAATTGATATCGGTGCGAGGGAAATTTATGTAGCCGTACCCCCAGACCGTTGGTGAGTTGTGGGGCCACCACGGTGGCGATGGAATCCACTGGGGTGTACTGGATTCCGCCCTACGATGTGCTGGAACGACATGGAGTGAAGCCTTGTTTAGTGGACGCCCGCGGCATGAAAAACGTGCCGGGGCGGCGCACCGGCTGGCACGAATGCCAATGGCTGCAATTCCTGCATTCGGTGGGATTGCTGCGGGCGGCCTTTCGACCGGACCGGGACGTATGCGCGGTGCGGTCGTTGATGCGGCACCGTAGCAACCTGGTGGAAATGACCAGCCAACATATCCAGCTCATGCACAAAGCCCTGACGCAGATGAATGTGCAAATTCATCGCGTCATCAGCGACATCACTGGATTAACCGGTCTGGCCATCGTGGATGCCATACTGGATGGGCAACGCGATCCGGTGGAGTTAGCCAAGTTGCGGGACCCGCATATCCGAGCCAGTGAAGAGACGATTCGCAAATCGCTGGTGGCCACCTGGCTGCCGGAGCACCTTTTCACCGCAATCCCCGCTGCCGGGCGGCATCCGCCACTTCCCGGACCAGGTCGCCGCGGCCGTTGCGCCAGGGGCTGGCTTTCACGCTAGAAGCGGTCTGCGCGGTGGGCCACAGGCAGAAGCCGTCGCGATGCTTGGCGACCAGCACCAGGTAGCGCGCGCCCGCCGACTTGGCCGCGGCCACCCATTGGCTGGCATCCAGTTGCGTGGGATTGAAAACTTGCGGATCGGCCGCGCCATCGCCCCACTCCCGGTCCATGAAACTGTTCGGGCCAAAGTGGATGAGCACACCGATTTCGAGATCCTGCCAGGCAACCTGCTGCGGGGTGGGCCGCATGTCGACGAAGTTCTGCGCCACCATCGGGAGCGGCAGCGCCAAGGCGGCGAGCGAAATCTTGAACACCGCCGTATTCTAACAAACGCGGCTCCATGCCACACTGCAACGCGCATTCTTGCGAAAGGCCGGCGGCTCTACCCCAACAAGTCCAGCGCCGCCTGAATCTCGCTGCGCGTGTGCAAATCCCCCATGCGCGTGGTGGCCTCGATCCCTTGCCGGTAGAGCGCGCGGGCTTCCTCGCGGCGGCCCAGTTTCTCCAGCGTCTGGCCCCCGTGATAATAGGCGGCCGAATAGTTCGCATTCACCGCCAGCAGCGCTTGGTACTCCTGGATGGCGCGTTCCAGGTCGCCGGAATTGGCGTACTCCATCGCCAACCCATAGCGCGAGAAACTGTCGTGGGGATTCTGCGCCACCATGTTCTTCAGCACTTCCAGGCGGTTGCTCATACCTCATGTGTTACCATACCTGCCAATGGCATGTCCTTGTTTCTTCCCGGTCGAGCGGATTCGACAGGCGAACGGAAAGAAAACGCCGCCGATGCCGCTGGGCGATCCGTGGACCGGCGTTTGCCGCGCCGCGCCGGACCGCGAGTGGCTGCCGGATGCGAACACCTTGCAGCAGCTTTGCAATTTTGGCTACGCGCGCCAGAAGTGCGCGCGCGTTCCGGCCGATGCGCCCGACGCCGTGCGCTTTACCATTTCTCACGACCGCGACGGCCTTGTGAGAATCTATTGGGTAATGGAGAAAGATCATCTGCCGTTCGCGCACGGTCCTCTCGAGTATTCGCGCGCCGAGGCACGCTTTCGGATCGCGCATCCGGATGCCTGCGTCTCGCAGCAGGCGCGGGCGTACGTCGGCAGCTATTTGCACCGGAAAGGGGAGTCCCTCCAACCATGACCGTGCCCGATTCCAGTCCGGGAAAACCGGTCCGCGATTCCATCTCCGAATATTCGGAGTTGGCCTTGCCCACCGACGCCAACGGCCTGGGCAATGTGCTGGGCGGCAAGGTCATGCACCTGGTGGATCTGGCCGGCGCCATGGCCGCCATGCGCCACGCGCGCAAGCCGGTGGTCACCGCTTCGTTCGACCACATGAATTTCCTCCATCCCATTCACATCGGACAGTTGATCGTGCTGCATTCCCAAGTGAACCGGGTCTTTCACACCTCAATGGAAGTCGGCGTGAACGTGATGGTGGAAGACATGATGACCGGCTGCAAGCTGCACACTTGTTCGGCCTACCTGACGTTCGTCGCGTTGGATGCGTGCGGGAAACCCACAGCCATTGCGCCCGTCATCCCGGAAACCGAACAGGAGCAGCGCCGCTACCGTGAAGCCGGGGAAAGACGGGAATACCGGTTGGCGGTGGCACAGGCTTCAGCCTGTGGAGAAACAGGCTGAAGCCTGTGCTACCTACGCCTTGTACATGTACTTGATGTTCGGCTTGTAGAGCAGCACGTTGGGCTCGCCGGCGCGGTTCACCTTCAAGCAACACTTGTCGTACCACTCGATCACGCCATGCAGGGTCTCGCCGTCCTTCAGCACGAAGACCATCGGAGTCTTCGACTGCATTTGCTTTACGTAGTAGAAATTCTCGGCGTTGGTTTGGTCTGGCGGCACTGGTTTTTTCTGCGGCGGCCGGCGCGGCGGGACGATCTGCTCCTTGATCTCGTTCAGAGAAGGACGGATGAGTTTACGGTTCGCAGATTCCACTGGAAGCCTTCCTTATTGGCGCGTTAAAGACATGACCCGCGGGGTCCGTTCACGACGAGAACGGCGCGGGATCAGTTGGATCAAGTTTTGTCCGACTTGAAGATATATTTAACATATTGTCGCGCTTACCGCAAGGCACCCGATGGCCCAATGGCCCAGGATGGCCCAGATGGATGGCGCGGATTCCACGGCTTCCCCAGCGGGCCGCGGCGCGGTCTCCGGTATACCGGGCCGGTCGAGTGATTCTTCGACCGGCGACAGGGGTCAACTTCCAGATCGTAACGCGGTCGGTGCGGTACCAAGCCGCAGGGGCGAGTGCCGTTGGGGAAGTTGAGAAAGCTTGGTGGGGCAGACCATCGCACTTTGTGGTCTGCCGTCTTCGGGGAGCGCTTGGCAGGGCGACATAAAACGATCCGTCTGCCCCACCGAAACATCATTAAGTGAATAGTATTGGGGTTAAGCCAAGATTAAGCCAGGATCTTTGCAGCATCGTCGGCGCCTCCGCTGGACGGTCTCGCCAATTCTGGCGGCCGGCTTGGCCTTCACCAGCATGCTCGAAAGGCCGGCATAGCCGCGCCGCCGGCTTGCTACGCAACGGAAAGGACTAATCGCCCATGCGCGCGGCTGCGCGACGCCGGTTTGATGACAATGTGAACGTCCCGGCCCAAGCGGGTCAAGCATTCTAACAAACGGTGTTCCGAAATCCCGCGAAACCGTCCTTTCAATAGCGCAGAAACTTTGGGCTGCGTTAGACCCAGGATCTTTGCAGCGTCCGCTTGCGTCAGCGCCCTCTGTTGGACGATCTCGCTGATTTTGGCGGTCAGTTCGGCCTTCACCAGCATGCTCGCGCTGCCGGCATAGCCGAGGTCGGCATACACATTGCCAGAACCCTCCTCGACCGGAACGCCGCGCACAACTCGCTGTTTCTTCATGGCAATAGCTCCCTGGCAAACTGCTCCGCGATCTTGAGACGTTATCCTCCGTAACCTCCAGCATGCCAGCGGAACCAAAGCCCTTGAGGGGCTTGGCCTGCTCGTGCTTCCGCCCCACCTGAGCGAGGTAAAGAGCAAATCCAAACAGATCCTCGACCGGGTTAGGCAGAGCTTTCAGATCCCGCTTGGAACTCCCTATCCAGTGAAGCGGCTTCAAGCGCGGGGACTCGTCCATGGTTCATTCATATTATACCCAGATTGGTATAGATCGAGCGGGGAAGACGTGAAGCGCCGTCCGGGACCGCTTGACCCCTCCGCAGCCCCGATATGCATGCATCCAGGCCGGGGATCATGGCGTTGGGCTCAGATTGCCAGGCAGGCAAGGCCGCGCTTTTGTTTCGTCTTGCCCCACCGGGCCGCGGACGACCGCGGACGCTGATGCGCGAGCTTCCTCCCACTTTCAGTGGGACCAAAGTGGCCCAGTCGCCCAGCCAGGCGCCGCCCATCACCGGCTGAACCACTTCTTGGCCAGGGCTTTCAGGCGGCCATAAAGGGAGCGGCTTTCGGCCGCGGGGCTGGGGGCTTGCGGCGGCGGGACCGGCCCCGCAACTCCTGCGCCGGGCAGCAGGCCCGCTGGCGCTTCACACGGCTGCTCACCCGCCAAACGCACCGTGGTCGCGATGAAGGAGTAACTGCGCCGCGTGCGCGCGCCGGAGCGATTCACCACGCACACCGAGAAGCCCGCCGGCCGCGTCAGCACTGGGAAATAGCCCTCCACATTGCGCTGGATATAGGCCGTCTCATAACGGTGGCGCCGCAGGCTCCAGGTGAACACGCGGAAGCTGTCGAAATCGTACGGATGGTCGCCGCTTCCGCTGCTCGTGATGGTCGTCCACAGCCAGTTGTGTTTCACCACGTCGCCATCCCGCACGTCCGAGAGCGCGAAATACGAGGTGATGCGATGGCCCTCGGCGTACTGCGCCACGTCGTCGGGGATGGCCATATAGAGCCTGCGCGTCAGCACCCATCCGCTCTCGCCCTTGGCATTGCGCACCAGGCTCCAGTCGTCCGGCGGCGGCGCGTTCGCGGCATGGCTATCGGCGATGGCCTGCTGCACTTCGGGTGGCGCCTTGGAGAGTTCCTTCCAGTTCGCCGGCGGCGGTGGCGGGGGCGGCATCGGCGGCATCGGGTATTTGGACTCGGCCCGTTTGCGCGCGGGCGGAAGCGCCTTGGGCTTGGGCGGAATCAGCGGTTTGCGTTCCGGCGGCGTTCGCGGCGCCGTGACGTGCGCCACTACGTCCACTTTTTCGCCCTCCTTGACTTGCAGGAAACTGGGCGACAGGCGATTGGGCTCGGTGTGTACGTTGAGTTGGTCGTAAGTGCTGGCCAAGCCCTGCGACGGCAGAGTCAAGGCGCGCCGCTCGACTTCCTTCAACGCGGCAATTTCTTCGGAACTCAGCAGCAAGTGGTCTTCGATCCAGCCTTCCGCGCCGCCCGGCGCGCGCACCTTCAGAAAGCGGCGGCGGCGCTGCACGATTTCGAGCCGATCGCCGTGCCTGACCGTGGCCACCACCGGCGACTGCAACGGGATGTCCCGGCGCAAGCCCAGCGTGGCCGGACCGGCGTAGGCTTCGCCGATCGCCGTAGCGCGCGGTTCGCCGCTCCGGCACGCCGGCATGACCAGCAGCAGGAGTGTTAGGCCAGCACCCAGCACCCGGAACCCGGCACCCATCACCCTCTCTCCGTCACAACGGACCGGTTATACACTTGGCGGAAGACGTCGCCCGCGCGCGCGGCCGCCCACTGCTCCAGGCTGATATCGGCCGCGGAGCATAGCTGCAGCACCACTTGCCCATCGCGTATGTGGCAGCTCAGCGATTGAATGCGCTCCTCGTGGCTGACATCCAGGTTGTCGGCCAGCCGCAACAAAGGAATCAGCATCAGCACCACGCGCTTGTCGTCGGCATTCAGCGCCTGCCAGTTGGAGTGGACCGGCGTGGGCATGCTCTTGCGGTGATAGCGGCACAAATTGGCGACGATCTCGCGCTCGCGATTGGTGAAGCCCGGCATGTCGGAATTGTTCACCAGGTAATAGGAGTGCTTGTGATGGTTGGAGTCGGCCACGAAATGGCCAGCGTCGTGCAGATAGGCGGCGGCTTCCAACAGCTTGCCGAAATGCGGCGCCAACTGGTGCAGCGGCTGCAGATCGGTGAACAGGGTATGCGCCAGACCGGCCACCTTGCGAGCGTGCGGCAGCGCCACGCCATAGCGGCGGCTCATCTGTTCCACTTCTTTGCGCTGGTCGCGGCCAAGCTGCGCCAGTTCGCGCCCCACGCCCCGCGCATGCAGATCCGCGATGATGCCGTCGCGTACCCCGGCCGCGGAATAATACAGGCACGGCAGCCGGAAATCCTCCAGCACGCGCAGCAACACGCTCACGCCCGGCACGATGATTTCGGCGCGCTTGGGGCCGATCCCGATGGCCTTGCGGCGCTCCGCCAGGTCCAGCACGCTCAGCCTCTTGTAGAGGCGGCGCACCTCGTGGGCGGAAGCCCGCATGCGGTCGGCCTGGTCGCGCTTGATGCGGGGGATGCGGTTCACCGCGCAAACCACCGCCGAAGCCGTGGCCGACGTGGCGATCACGCGGTCCCAATGCGTGTTGGCGAAGCGCTTCCCGATGCCCGCCAGTTTCTCCTCGATATATTCGTGCATCTGGTGCAATTCGTCGGGCAGCGGCGGATCGTTGCGCAGGAAGATCTCGCGCAACCGCACCGCGCCCAAGGGCTTCGAGAACGAGTCGCGCAGCGCGCCGTGCTCGCCGGCGATCAGTTCCGCGCTGCCTCCGCCGATGTCCACAATCAGCAGCCTGCGGTCGGGATGCGGCCAGCGGGCCTGCACTCCCAGGTGAATCAGCCGCGACTCTTCGCGTCCGGAAACGATCTCCACCGGAGAGCCGATGGCATTGGAAGCCCGTTCGATGAACTCGGCTGAATTGCGCGCGTCCCGCACCGCGCTGGTGGCCACCGCCCGCACTCCCACCACGTCCAGCTTTTGATACTGCTGGGCCATGCGCGCCAGCACCGTGCAGGTCAGTTCCAGCGACTCCTGCGCCAGGATGCCGTGGCGAAAGACGCTCTCCCCCAGCCGTGTGACCACGCGCTCGGAGGCCAGCACGCGCATGCCGGACCCCGGCAGCACTTCGGCTGCTGCCATGCGGATAGAGTTGCTGCCGATGTCGATCGCCGCGTAGCGGGGCATATACCAGTTATAGGGGAAATTCGGCGGACGGTGGGGCAGCGGGTGCTTAACCGTTCTGGGCATTCTGATTGACAGAAACTGCTCCCTAACGGTCGCGGCTCGGTAGACCTTGCGAAATCAACGTGACTGTTGCGAAATCAACGCGACTATTACCGAGCCGCGACCGTAAGGGAGCGGTTTCCCCCCAGCGGTTAAGCACCGGAGCCACCACGCGGCAGGCTACCATCGAGTAATGGAGATCTACATCCTGCGCCACGGAATCGCCGAAGAACCCAAAGCGGGTGCGCCGGACGCGGACCGCGCGCTGACCGACGCCGGCCGCGAGAAGCTGCGCGCCGTGCTGGAGCAGGCGCACGAATCCGGTGTCAAGCCTTCGCTGATTCTGAGCAGCCCGTACAAGCGGGCGCTGCAGACGGCCCACATGGCCGGGCAGGTGCTCGGGTGCCACAAGATCCTGGAGAGCGAGATCCTGGTGCCCGGCTCCTCGCCGAAGGCCGTCTGTGACGCCATCTGCGCGCGCCGCCGCGAGCCTGCCGTATTGCTCGCCGGGCATGAGCCGCTGCTGGGATTGACCGTGGGGTATCTGCTCGGCGCGCCCACGCTGCAGGTCGATCTCAAGAAGGCCGCGCTGGTGCGCATCGATCAGGAGAGCTTCAGCGGCGCGCCGCGCGGCATCTTGAAGTGGATGCTTACGCCGCGCTTGGTATAATCCACTACTGAGCCACACGCGTGAGCGAGTGGTCCAACTCCTATGAAGATCCAAAAATCCACCGCCCGCTACGAAGAGTGGCTGGCCCGCCAACTCACCATCGTCCCCGCCGACCTGCAGCACAAACACGAGCAGATGTCGACGGCCTTGTTCCCATTCATGCGCGCGACCTATTATCGCTGGGCACAGATCTTTCCGGAAGTCTGCGCCGGCCTGGCTTCGGCGCCGGTAGTGCTGGGCGTGGGCGATCTGCACGTGGAGAATTTCGGGACGTGGCGCGATTCCGAAGGCCGCTTGATCTGGGGCATCAACGATTTCGACGAAACCTGGCGGCTGCCCTACACCCACGACCTGGTCCGCCTGACAGCCAGCGCGCACATTGCCATCTCGGAAAATCACCTGGCTCTCGATCTGAAGAATGCGGCCGAAGCCATCCTGCAGGGCTATTCGGAATCGCTGGCGGCTGGCGGGCGTCCCTTCGTGCTGGCTGAGCATCACCCGCTGCTGCGCGAAATGGCGGTGCACCGGCTGAAAGACGTCTGCGGTTTCTGGGAGAAGCTCGAAAAGTGCCAGCCCGTCAAAGGCCGGATTCCGGATGGTGCGGCCAAGGGCATCTTGCGGATGCTGCCGGACCCCGAGATCACGCGGCGGCACATGCACCGCGTAGCCGGGCTGGGCAGCCTGGGCCGCCAGCGTTTCGTGGCCCTGGCCCAGTGGCACGCCGGCAACATCGCGCGCGAAGCCAAGGCCATGGCCCCTTCGGCATGCTGGTGGGCCGCGGGCTGCAAGGGGTCCTCGCGCATCCTCTACCAGGAGATCCTGGATACCGCGGTGCGTTGTTGCGATCCGTATGTGAAGCAGAAGGGCAAGTGGATCGTGCGCCGCCTGGCCCCGGATTGCACGCGCATCGAGTTGTCCGAGTTGCCCAAGGAACGTTCCGAGAAGGTGCTGCTGCACGCCATGGGGTTCGAAACGGCCAACGTGCATCTTGGCAGCAAGAAGGCCCGCGCTATCCAGGCCGATCTCAAGAAACGCGGCAGCGACTGGTTGCCTAAGGCCGCCGAAGAGATGCTGAAAGCCGTGAGCCAGGATTGGGACGAGTGGCGCAAGTCCCATCCGGTGAAGAAGCCCGCCAAATAAAGTGGGGCAGGCTCTCAGCCTGCGGCGACCTCTCAGGCCGCCCGCGAGCGAAGCTCGCCACTTACTTCTTCGCCGCCTTAGTCTCCTGCCCGCCCTGATGAATCACCAGATGGGTAACGGCGCCACTCGCGTCCGTGAAAAACTCCACCTGCGCCTCAACAACCTTCAAAAAGAACCTGTTCTCCCCCTCGGCAAATAACGGCTAAAAGCCAGGTTCTGGGTGCTAGGTGCGATTACTGTTCACTTGCGGTCTGCCACCTGACTTCGACTCGGGCACACCCGTGTTCGATTTAGGCTAACCGGGTGGTTGGTAGCGTCGTCTCAATGGGGTGACGGAAGCTGCCATGGATCATCTCGTCAAGCCGTATTCACCCCGGCCCATCGCTCGCCGCCAGGCGTGCAGTCTTTTCTTCAGGGCAAGTGTGGCAAGCGTTTTCAGCGCCCTGCCACCGCGTGGTCTTGCCCAAGGCTCAACCGCACCGGTCAGCGGAGAACGCGTCTCCGCCTTGCGTGACTTCGATGAGCTCTTGTTGGACTATCTGAAGCGAAATAAGTCCATTCCGGGCGCCAGTCTTGCCATTGCCCGGCATGGCCGCGTTGTCTACGCACGCGCATTCGGCTGGGCCGATGTGGCGGCCCATGAAGCAGCTCAGCCGGATTCGCTCTTCCGAGTTGCCAGCGTGAGCAAGACTTTCACTGCGGCGGCCATCATGCTTTTGGTTCAACGCGGGCGCCTCAATCTTTCCGGCGCGGCGTTTCCTCTGCTTGCCCTCCAGGTGCCACCAAACAAAAAAGCTCAGCCTGACCCTCGCTTGGACAAAGTAACGATCCACCACTTGCTGTGCCACACAGGCGGATGGTCACGGGGGACAGCGAAGAACCCATTCGAGACATGGACCGGGTTCGATCCGATGTTCTTTCCAGTGGAGATTGCGCAGAGCCTCGATGTCCCCTCACCAGCGAGCCCCATGGACATCGTCCGCTTCATGACCACCAGACCTTTAGAGTTCGATCCAGGCACGCGCTACGCGTATTCGAATTTCGGCTACTGCGTGCTCGGGCGCGTGATTGAGAAGGTCTCGGGTGCTCCCTATGGCGAGTTCGTGCGCAATGAACTATTGCGGCCGATGGGCATCCAGGACGCACGGTTGGGAAGATCGCTCATTTCCAACCGTGCTCCGCGCGAAGTCCACTACCGCCCTTCCGGAGATCAGAAGCCGAATTCCAAGAACGTCTTCGGAGGGCCCGATGTGCAGTGGTGCTATGGGGGATTCGAGCTTGAGGCCATGGACTCTCACGGCGGTTGGATCGCAACCTCCTCGGATCTCGCCCGTTTCGCGGCATCTCTGGAGATAGCGGCGCCCTCCGGACCTTTGAATGCAGATTCGATCCAGCAAATGTTCGCGCGTCCACAGGAGACCGGCTATGCTGCCAATGGTGTCGAACTGCCCGCCTGGTACGCCCACGGCTGGCACGTGCAATCTACAGTTCCCGAAGGAACAGCAGCCTGGCACGATGGCCTCTTTGGCGGCACATCAGCACTCGTGATGCGCCGGCCGGATGGGATCGTCTGGGCTCTGATCTTCAATACCGACAATGATGACATTAGGCAGGTCCCATCGGAGGTTATGGCCCCGCGCATCAACCGGCTCGCCGATTCCATCACCAAATGGCCTGCCTAGCTGTAGCTTTGATGTTCCTGCATCACGCTGCCCAGCCACGAACCATGACCAGCTCGGAACACCCGCGAATGGGTCGAATCGGGCGGCTGTCTTACCGCGTCATGTTCCCTTCATTCATGTCATCAAGCGCCCGTCTTCAACCGTCATGGTCACCTCAACGCCCGGCCCCAGTTCGTAGGTCCCTGCATACTTCGCCAGGACCCGCGGCGAAACCTGGATCTCCTTGCGCGGAGCCGGCCCCTCCGCCTTATCGCCGACCCGCGCCGCCTTCTGATCCCGCCCGCCCTGGTGAACCACCAGGTGCGTCACCGCTCCGCTCGCGTCCGTGAAGAACTCCACCTGCGCATCCACTACCTTCAGGAAGAACTTGGTCTCCGACTCTGCAAATAGCTCGAGCTTTGGCTCCCCCGTTAGCTGTGTCATGAGCCGGCCGCCCTCCACTGTCACCGTTGCGGTGACGCCCGGCCCCAACTCGTACGTCCCCGCATACTTCGCCAGGACTTGCGCCGCTACCTGAACCTCCTTGCGCTCCGCCGGCAGCTTGGCCGCCTCGCCATGCACCACCGCGGACAGCTTTGCGGCAATCTCCGAGGGCGCCACGCCGTTCACGTTCCCCAGCACGACCACCGTGAGCCTGTCGTCCGGGTAGTACGTCAATTCCGTGTTGAAGCCTTCGATGCCGCCGCCGTGCTGGATCGCCCTGCGTCCGTCCTTCGTCGCCACAAACAGCCCGCACGCGTAATCGTTTTTGAACGGCGTAGTCATGGTTTTGAGCGATGCCGCCGAAAGCAACTTCCCGCCGAACAACCCCTGCTCCCACTTCAACAAGTCTTCGGTCGTGGAATACAGAGATCCCGCCGAGAACGGGATGGTCATGTGTACGAACCCCGCATTCTCCAGACCGTCCTTGCCCAGCGTGTACCCCGCCGCCCGGTGCGCAATCACCGCCGAGTTCGAGTCATACCCCGAATCCCGCATGCCCAGCGGCGTGAAGATATTCTCGCGCACGAACTTTTCATAGCTGCCGCCGGTGACCTTCTCGATCAGATACCCCAGCAGCAGATAACCCGAGTTGCTATAGCTCCACTTCTCGCCCGGCGCGAAATCCAACGGCTTATCGCGAAAGCGCGCCACAGCTTCGGCGGGCGTGGTCGCGAACGGCTCCCATTTGGCGTACTCCGGAAAGCTGGTGAAACTCGGAATCCCGGAAGTGTGTGTCAGCAGGTTATAAATGGTGATCTTGTCCCACGCCGCCGGGGCGTCCGCCATGTACTTCTTTACCGGGTCTTCCACGTTCAACTTCCCGCGCTCCTGGAGCAGCAGAATGGAAGCCGCCGTAAATTGTTTGGTGATGGACCCCAGCCGGAACTTGGTGGCCGGTGAATTCGGCACATCCCATTCCAGGTTCGCCGATCCGTATCCCTTGCTCAGCAGCACGTCCGTGCGCTTGGCCACCAGTACCGACCCCATGAACTGCCGGTTCGCGGTGTAAGACTGAATCACCTGCTCCATGCGCGCGACGTCTTGAGCCCAGCCGCTCGACGCCGCCAAAAGCACGATCGCAAATCGAAGCATCATGCTTTGTAGGGTAAGCTTTCCGGCTGGCCCGCGTCCAGCCTCGGGGCGCTGACAATAGTGGTGCGGTAGGGGACGGGGCGCGACGCGGCGACACGGCGACGCGGCGATCCTGGTTCGCGGTTTTTGTGCATCTTTATGCACGCTTGGGCTCTTTTGTGCATTGACATTCGTTCGACGCAATATGTGCCGAACGAAGCCAAATTGAGATTTGAACAGGCTAATGCATTGCGGAAAAATGGGTTAGTATGGTTCCACCCGCGAGGGTCGACCGGCGCGGATGAAGTTCTCAAAGAACCGGCAGGCTCCGGTTGCAGAACACCGATGGCGAGTGCATGGCACCTGAATTTCGGGCGTGGCTGTCGGGGCCACCTGGAACAACGATAGCATGAGTGTCGGCGGCTGGTGGGTGATTGCGGCGGCTTCGGGTATTGTTTTCAGTCGATTAGGCGGGATCGGCGGGCGGTGATCGGCGGTGCGGGTTGGTGGCTGGCCCCGTGGCCGTCGCCGCGATCTTGCGGCGGCGAACACGGTCCGGCGTTTTGGAGCGTTATTGGGCAATATCGGTAGCCTGACGACCTTACCTCGGGTGGCCGGGGCGCGGCAAGGCGAAAAAGCTGACGGCTGCGTCCCATAGACGCGACGCGCCAGCCTCATCTAATGAAATCTGTGAACCTGTCGCAACTGACATCGACTGTGCTATCCCTTACAATTAGCGCGTCAAAATCGACGCCTACCGTTTCTTGGATTGACGCATCAACCAGCGCCGATAGGGCTGACGAGGAGGAATAGTGAGGATCTACATCATCGCCTCTGTGCTAATCATTCTTGGGCTAATCGCGATCGCGTATCAAAGCTCTCTGCCTACGGGCAGCTGGCAACTTCCATACGTCACCAACCTATCCAGCGCGCTCCTCGTAGGCGGATTGATATCACTTCTGTTCAGATCATTTCAGGAAAGGGAATCCGATAAAACTCTCCGCCGACTCATGAGGATTCATGACAGCGTTGACGAGCTAGGATTAGTCGAAATCGTCGCACAGCATCAAGGCTATAACTTTACGGGCATTATCGAGATGTCCGATCATCTTACTATCGTTATGAATGATGGGTTGCGCTGGATAGGAAACAATACAGTTGCTCTGCGAATTCGCTTTGGCAAAGACGGCCTGACTGAATTATTTACTGTGGATCCAGACTCCCCTTTCGTGGAGTCTCTGGCGCGCAAAACGTCCGTGAGCACTGAAGATTTGAAGAAGAAAATCCACGACACGTGGCGTAGGCTGGAAGAGACATACAACGACTCCACGAAACAGGGCAAGCTGAAGATTTACCGCTTAAAAACCTATCCGACAAGATCGATATTTCAAACGGAGGAACTCGTAGTGGAAACACCGTATCAGACAGCGAGCGGTCGCATTAATATTCCTGCGTTCGTTTATCGAAGGGTGGCGGCGACAGACTCGTTATACGAATTTGCCAAGCACGATATCGATGCGATGCGCAAAGAAGCTACGCTGGAGAAGGAGTACGCTTGATTGCCTTCAGCCGTGTGTCGCCAACTGAAAGTGCGGTAGTTGATGCCGCGAGGGCGGCCATTGAAGAATGGGGTCAAAGACGCGCGGGAAGGCTGTCTGAAACGAACGCTTCCAGTCATACACCCGAAACGGGCCGGCGACGGCGGTGGTGGCGAACGGGTGGAGACGGCTGCGACCACCCGCGCGCGGTGTATCCGCCCGTGAGCACAATGGAAGGTCGAGCCGCCGAGCCGCAGCAGTCAGGGCTTCGAGTCGATGTTCACCAACAACGGCATGCTTAGAAGGGGAAATGGGAGAACAAGGATGAGAGTGGTCTCGGTAATAAACTACAAAGGCGGCGTTGGCAAGACATCTCTGACCGCTAACCTAGCCGCTCAGCTAGCGTGGCAGAAGCGGAATGTGCTGCTTGTCGATCTGGACGCCCAGGCGAGCCTGACGTTCTCATTCATTACTCCGGACATCTGGGAAAAAGACTTCTCCGAGGCCGGCACCATTAAGAGTTGGTTCGAGTCCTTTGATTCCGGGACGCCGCTCTCCCTGGCATCGCTCATCGATACCCCCAAACGAGTTCAGCAGGCCCTTCGCGGCCGGGGGCGTTTGGACATCATCTATTCCCACCTGGGACTCATCAATGTTGACCTGGAGCTCGCGACAAAACTTGGGGGTGCGAGCTTAGCACAGGCGAAAAAGAACTTCCTGAGTATCCACCGCCGTCTAGCGGACGGAATACGGCACGACATCGACAGCGACCAATACGACCTCATCCTTATCGACTGCCCACCGAATTTTAACATCGTAACCAAGACGGCGATTATCGCCAGTGACTACATGCTTGTTCCTGCCCGTCCAGATTACCTTTCGACATTAGGAATCAGCTATCTGCTTCGCAGCGCTAACTCGCTGGTAAAGGATTATAACGACTTCGCCGATTTAAAGGAGGGGCAAAAGGCCGACAAGATAGCGCCCAAGGTTCTCGGGGTAGTATTCACGATGATACAAGAATATGGAAATCAACCCATATCGGCACAAAGGCCATTCATAAAGCAAACGGCAAGCATACCGGGCATTTCTATCTTCTCTAACTACATCAAACGAAATGACAGTCTGTTCGCCGGCGCACCGCAGTATGGTGTGCCCGTGGTCCTTCATGGCTACAACTCAGGGAGTCATCAGAGCGTTGTTGAGGGGCTTGAGGCCGTATGCGAAGAATTCGGCAGAGCGCTAGGCTGGTAACATAGAGCCATGGATGAACGAAGGGCAGTTGCCAAGCTATTACGGATCGTCGCCGAACTGGTCGAGCGGAATTCGAGAGCGGACTTAGAAGACGTCATCAGCGGGCGAGCGAATGTCGTGATTTCCAGGGCCTCTGAACCTGCAACTCGGGAAGGAGCGCGCTCACGCGACCTCGAAAAACGTAGGCAGCCGGACCGAAAGGCTTTGGGACCCATCGTTGCTCAGCTTCGAGAGCTTGGGTCCAGGGAAGCTGGCTTCGAACTCCTGACGACGCTAGAACTATCTAAGAAAGAGCTTGAGGCGATGGCGCGTTTGATGGACCTACCGGTTGTGCGCGAGGATGACTCAGAGCAACTGAGGCGCAAAGTCATCGAAGAGAGTATAGGGGCTCGGCTTAACTCGCAGGCCATTAGGGGACAGTAGATTTCACAGCCGGTCGGGGCGACGGCAATGCGCGTTCGGGGCCGCTCGGCTGGTCCGCACCGGATCGCCATCGCTGAACCTGTTCGATGCGGTGGCCAGCGGTTTGGGCGGTCGCTTCACCGATACGCCCGATTACGGCGGCTACCGGGTGAGGCGGGAGGATGCGCGGCTGTTCGATCCGGCGGCGGCGCGGNNGGCTGCGGCCAAGATTGGCCGCCATCCCGGGAGTTTTCATTGCGCAGGCGCAGCGCGCCAAGCAATACCCACAGCAGCGATCCGGCAATCGCGGCGCGATTGATCCAATGCGCCGCGCGCATTTCCCCGCCGCCATCGTAGTGCAGCTCGATCGTGCAATTGCCGCTGCAGTTGGGGACCACGGTCAACAATCCCAACTTGTCGGCGAACACGCGCCGCGCCGAGCCATCCACCGCCGCGTGCCAGCCTGGATCGGCGTTTTCCTGCACGCTCACGATCTGGCCCGGCTTCAAGTTGCCCGTAATCGCGATCGTTTCGTTGTCGGGCCAGCGCACTTGCAGCTCGGGCGCGTCCGGCCGCTCGATGGCCGCTACGTATGGAATCAATGGATCGGTATCGACGCCGTGCGCAGGCGTGCGCGCGACCAGATCGCCCGGTTCCATGGCGTGCGCCAGCGAGTAATACCGCCAGGGCACTTCGTAGATCGCATCGTCCCCATCGCGCCAAAGCACGGGCAGGCGGCCTTCGAATTTGTGCGGATGATAGAACGGCTTGTACACCTCCGTGCTCCGCGGACCGGAAACCGCCACCGCCCGCACGCCCAGCGCTTTGAACCACAGCAGGCTGTTCTCGAAGGCGCGATTCTCGGCGGTCAGGTCCGTCATGATCCCATAGTCCGCGACGCGGGCAGTCTGGTTGAGCACACCCTGGGGACAGCATCCCGTGAGCTGCGGCGTATCGGTGAAGACATTCATCCAAAAGGTGGTCGAACCCGGTACCATCACACGGCTGTCCCGCATGTGCCCGTCGAACCAGCGCGCGGTTTTATATTCGCTCGTGCGGGTGAGGTCGATAGGCTGGATGAGGCCGTGCGCGTAGCCTCTGTATTGAAAGAATTGCACGACGCACAGGATGGCGAACGCTACCGCCAACGGCGTTCTCAGCGCGGACCAGCGCACGGCTAGCGCCCGGAGCGCGAACACCAGGCTCAGGGTGAAAGCCATTTCCATCGCCAGATGAAACCGCCACGGCTGCGCCACGAGCGTAAGACCGAACCAGCAGTAGCCCAGTGTGACAGCGGCCGTGTAGAAGAAGAACAAAAGGAAGAAGCGCAGGTATCGCGGCGCCCGCGCGGCCGCGGTAAGCCACAGCAACGCAAAGGTGCCGGCAGCCAGCCCCGCGACATACAGCAGGTGACGGGCAGTGAACCGGTTGGCCGCCACAAATCCCTGCGTGTCCGCCTGCGTCGCGAAAACGGTCGAAGGCGGAATCCAGGTGACCGCCAGTGCGTATCCGAGCGCGCCCATGGCCGCGATGAGCGCCCACCGCCGCAGCCCGCCGGCCCACGGTTGCACCAGCCCGTAGGCCAGCACCGCGAACGTAAGCGCGATCGCTCCCGGCCAGTTCGTGAGCGGCACCGCCGCCAGTGCCACCGCGGCAGCCACGAAATAGATCGGCCGTCTCTTTTCCAGCGCCACATCCAAGGCCAGCATCGCCAGCGGCAGCAGGGTGAGCGCCGCGACGTTTTGGTTGTCCGCGTAACCGGCCATGGCATGCAGCCGCTGGTCCCAGAAGAAGCTGCCGAGGTCCCGCCGTATTTCAGGCGCCAGAAAGGCGGATGGCGACAGAAGCGAGTATGCCAGGCCCGCGTAGAAGCTCCAGGCGGTTGAGCGGGTCAGCCGGAAGGCCATCCAAAAGAGCGTGACCGGGCCCAGGCAGTACATCGAAGCCACTACCATGTAGAACGCGCGGCCGGCGCTGATATGGGCGATACCCGACAGGACCGCCGCGCTGAGCGGCAGACCGGGCACGTAAGCATTGCGAAACGGCAGGCCGGCGTACCAGAATCGGCACCAATTCAGGTCTGGCCAGTGATCCCGGGCGTATCGCGCATAGGCGATAATTACGCCTACGCCGGTGCCGGTTTGCGACAGATACTCGACGTGGAACAGACGCCATGCGATCGCGGCGTTCAAGATGAACAAGACGGCCGAGAGCCACAGAACAGGGCGGCGCCAGCGAGGCATACGGCCATTCTGTCACACAGCGTTTGTGGGGTCACCTGAGCTATTC
>PMVV01000282.1 GCA_003166475.1 Bryobacterales bacterium
GCCGTAATGGTGCACCTGGCCCACGATGCCGACGACCTCGCGGAATTGCCCCCACAGCCGCATGCGCCGGCCGATCGGATTCTCGTTGGGCCAATATTGGTGCGCCAATGTCTCGTCGATCAGAATCACCGGCGGAGCATCGCGGCTGTCGCGTCCGGAAAGCGGCCGTCCCCGGAGCAGCGGGATTCCCATCGTTCTTAGATACAGCGGGCTGATGCGCCGAAAGTCGGCGACCAATTCCTGCCCCGCCGGCAGGGGGCGCTTTTCGATGGTGAAGTACTCCCGGTCGTTTTGCTGGCCGAGCGGCAGCACATCGCTCAGACCGGCGGACTGCAGGCCGGGTATCTGTTCGACCTTGTCGAGTACGCGCCGGTAGAAGGCGGCCTGTTCGCGATAGTCCTTGTAGAGATTGTCGGTGGGCAGGCGCATGCGAAACGTCAGCACGTGATCGGGCCGTATGCCCGGATTCACGCGTTGCAGGTTCACGAAGCTCTTCATGGCCAGTCCTGCGCCGATCAGCAGCATGCTGGCGAGAGCCACCTCCCCAGCCACGAGCAAACTCCACACCCGCGCCCGGCCGAGCGATGCGGAAGAGGTCCGGCCGCCAGCCTTCAAGGCGTCGTTGACGTCGGCGCCGGCGGCGTGCAGGGCGGGAATCAGTCCGAAAACCAGCGCGGCCCCGGTTGAGATCAGCAGGGCGAAGACCAGTGCGCGCGCATCCACGCCGATGGCTGGCCGCACGATTTCGGTCCCAGCCTCCGCCATCGGCAGCGTGTTGGGCAGGACCGCGCTGAGAAGATCGACGCCCCAAACGGCGAAGCACACTCCCAGCGCGCCTCCCGCGAGGCTCAGCAGCAGGCTTTCGCTGAGGATCTGCGCGATCAGACGGCCGCGCCGCGCGCCCAATGCCGCCCGAATCCCCATCTCCTTGCTCCGGCCCGTGACGCGCGCCAGCAACAGGCTGGCCACGTTCACGCACGCCAGCAGCAGCAGCAGCCCCACAGCGCCCAGAAGCAACAGCAACGCGGGCCGGATGTATTCGAAGAGCGCCTGTTTCATCCCCACTACGGACACGTCCCAGCCTGCCAGCCTGGGCGTCTGCCGATCGATGCGGCGCGCGACGGCGCTCAACTCGGACTGCGCTCCAGCGATAGTGACGCCGGGCTTCAGGCGGGCGATGACGCCGAAGTCGTGCGACACGCGCTCCTTGGCGCGCAGTTCCGCGACCGGCCATGGCACGTAAAGGTCGCTGGGCAGCGGATGGTAGAAATCCGGAGCGAGCACGCCGATCACGGTGTACGGCTCGCTGTTCATGGTAAAGACTCTGCCGATGATGCGCGGGTCCGATCCGAAGCGGCGCTTCCAATAGCCGTTGGCGAGCACGGCGACCGGGTAGCGCGCTTGACCGGCGCCCTCGGCCGCCGTAAAGCCGCGTCCGAGAACGGTGCGCGCGCCGAGCATCGAGAGGAAATTCGTGGTCACGCGCAGGCCGACGACCTGCTCGGGCTCGCTGCCCTCACCGGTGACCGTGCCGGTACCGACCTCGAGCAGCGCCATCTCTTCGAAGGACTGACTCTGCTCCTTCCAGTCGAGGAAATTCGGCGCCGACGGCCCTTCGCGCTTGATCCCGTCTTTCAAATCCGTCTCCCATATCAGCACCAGGCGATCGGCGTCCGGATATGGCAGCGGCCGGAGCACCACCGAGTTGACGACGCTGAAGATGGCAGTGTTCGCTCCGATGCCCAGCGCCAGGACCAGCAAGGCCACGATGGAGAAGCCGGGAACTTTGCACAAGGTGCGCAAAGAGTAGCGCAGGTCTTTTAGGAGGGTGAGCATTCAGTGGGTCGAGGTGCAAGCCGAGGGCCGTTCGCGGGATTGGGCAAGTCACTGAAACTATTGACTTGCTGCGGAGGGCACGCATGAGGCGAGTGTCCGTTTGTGGGAATCGCCGTCGGGTGCGGACGTTCCGTCTCTTTATTGAGGTTGACGAAAACTGCCGCGTCTAGCAAGAACGGTCTTCGCGCCGGGTCGATCGCAAGCAGCACCAGACCGGCTGGGAGGAGGTATGACCTCAAGCGCAACCACAGCGCGCCCGCCACTCCCTAAGCCTAAGGCAGTGCTTGGCGAACATCCGTCATCTTGTCGTCATGGTCTGAAAAAAAGGCCGACGTGGACGTCGGCCGCAGGACTGGAGTCCCGCCCCACCAAGACTACGCCGTCTTGCGGCCGTTGGCGATCTCAATCGCCTTCTTCAGCAGCGGATCTTCCTGCTTGTGCTCGGGCTGATCCGGAGTCACGGGCAGCGGCTCGTCGTTCTCGTCGAGTTCCACCTGGGCTTCGGGTTCCGACATGACCGTCTCCGGGGTGACGCCCACATCCTGTATTGCCTTGCCGCCCGGCGAATAATACTTGGCCACCGAGAGGATGATGGCGCCGCCGTCTTCCATAGTGACGGCTTTGCGCAGAGAGGCGTCGCCGTAGGTCCGCTCGCCGACCAGCTCGGCGCGCTTGTCGTCCATCAGGGCGGCAGCGGCGATTTCGGCGCCGGCCGCCGTTCCCCGGTTGGTGATCACCACCAGCGGCAGCGTAGTAATGTCTTTGGCTGCGTCCGCTTCAAAATCCTGGCGCGGCACTTTCTGGCCCTGCAAATAGGCGATCTCGCCTTTGGCCAGGAAGAGGTTCGCCAGCGCGATGCCATCCTGCGGTTCGCCCACCGCGCAGTTGCGCAGATCCAGGATCAGCTTCTGCGCGCCCTGTTTTTGCAGCAACTCCACGGCGGCGGCGACTTCCTTCACCTTGCCCGGCGCCAGCGTGGACGGCTGAATGTAGCCGATATTGTCCGCCATCATCTTCTGGGTGACCGCGGGATACACGATGGCGGCGCGCGTCAGCTTGATCTTTTGCGGTTCCGGCCGCCGCACCCGCACCACCGTCAGTTCCACATTCGATCCGGCATCGCCCTCCAGCAGCAGCGCGGCGTAAGCCAGCGGCATGTCCCGCGTGGCCACCCCGTTGATGGTTTCGAGCATGTCGTTGGTGGACAGGCCCGCCTTGGCCGCGGGCGATCCGGGAGTCACCCCCACGATGCCGACGAATCCGAATTTCTTGGCCAGCACCATGCCTACCCCGGCCTTATGCGCGTCCTTGTTCTTCAGGTAGTCCTTGTACTGGTCGGCATTGAGATAGCTGGCGAATGGGTCGACCGATTCCAGCAGCCCGTTCAAAGCGCCCAGGGTGACGCTCTTCATGTCCGGCTCTTCCACATATTCGCTCTTGATGCGGTGCAGCACTTCCGTGTACACGCCGAGCTGTGGATACGGCCGGTCGGATGATGCGCTTCTGCCCAGCACCGTGCCTAAAACCAGCACCAGCATGACGCATGTAGAGGAGGTGACTACCAGGTATTTGATACGGCTGTTCATATAGTTCGGACCTATTGCAAAATGGAGGGGACCCGATGCTATTATAGCAGGCCCAGAGCGGGGCTGAAGATGCGCACGAGCTAAGAACCGCCCTCCAGCGATTAGACGGCGATCAGGCGGCTTTGGTTGCCGGGCGCGTTTTGCCGGCTACCGGACGCCGGTGCGTCCGGCGATGGGTGCGTCTCCGCACGGCAGCCTTCCTGTGAACGGGAACTGTTCTGACGGTACGGGGCGCGGCGAGCGAAACCGCGAAGACCCCGGCAATCCGCGGTTCCGGCAACTGGATGGGCAACTCCGGCGGGAGCGCCGCGGCCTGCTCGAGCGTCACGGCGGCGGGCAGGGGCACAGCGCCGGTCTCCGGAACTTTCGGCTCGGTCATGACGGGTTGACCCTGTTCGCCGTCCGGAGAACGCTCCAGCATCGCTCGAATCGTGCCGGTGGCTTGGCCCAGGTCGATGCGGGCGACATTATGGTTGAACAACGCGGCAATCCGATTGTTGCGGGCGCGCTCCAGGCGCGTCTGCGCATCGGTCACCTCGAGGCTGCTGGCGACGCCCGCCTCATAGCGCCGGCGGGCCTGGGTGAACTCGCTCTGAGCCAGCGCGAATCCGGCCTCCGCCACTTTGGTCTGCTCCTCGGCGGAATGCAGGCTGTCCAGAGCCATGCGCACTTCCAACTCGATCTGCTCATGCAGGTCGTTGGTGCGCACACGCTCCTGGCGGAACTGGGAGGCGGTTTCGGCGCGGTGGGCGTCCCGCCGGCCGCCGTCGAAGATAGGCACGCGCAAGGCGACGCCGTAATCCCGCGTGGGCAGCAATGCCACGGTGTCGCCGTTGACTCCCGTGGTGCCGTAGTCCGCATAAGCGACCAGGTTCGGCAGGCGTTCGGCCTTGACGGCATTGGCGTTCAGGCGGGCAGCGGCTTCGCGTTCGCCCTGCGCTTTTACATCCGGACGGTTCTTCCAAGCCTGGCTTTCAGCCTGCTCCACGGTGATGGCATCCAGCGGTTCATAGCTCAGTTTGTCGGTAAGTTCCAGCTCCGTGCCCAGGTTCAGGCCCATCACCCGCAACAACTGCAGGTGAGCCTTGCTGCGCTCGTTCTCCACCACCAGCAGGCGCTGCCGTTCATTGGCAAGCTGCACATTCGCGCGGGTGACCTCAATGCCCGTGCCCGTGCCCGCGCTTTTCTGGTTCTCCGCCTGCTTCAGCACCGCTTCGGCCAGCCCCACGTTAGCCTGATAGGCTTCCACGTCGGCATTCGCCCGCAGCGCGGCCAGGTACGCTTTGGCCACAGCCGCGGAGACCGAGTTGTCGGTATTGCTCCGATCGCTCTTAGCGGCGCGGTACGCGGCGCGCGAGGATTGATACCGGCGGATATTGCTGAAGTCGAAAACACTCTGGGACAGCCGGGCGCGTATGTCCACCGAGTTGAAGGGGCCCACCACCCGCGGGATTTTGTTGGCGATGTCGCCCAGCAGGGGCGCCTCGGCGGTGTTCAGCACGCCGCATATCAGCGGAGTGGCCGTGCATGCCGGGGGATTCTTGGCAGCCCCCAGCAGGGTGTCAGTGGCTGCCAGGTCCAGGCCCAGGGCGGCCAGACTGCGCATGGCGGTGGTTTGCGCGGCTTGCGTTTCGATATCGGGCAGCAACGCGGAGCGCACTTCGTTGGACCGCGATTTGGCCTGCCGAAGATTCTCGTCGGAAAGCTGGATATAGGTGCTGCCTTCCGGCGACAGCGCTAACTCCACCGCGCGCTTCAGAGTCAGTTGCAACGGGCCGCGATCCGGCGAGCCTTCTCCAGCGGGGCAAAGCCACGGCACTGTTACTAACAACGGCAGCACAAGCCATCTGTGCATCGAACGCTCCTCTTACTGCATAAGTTGGTTACCACTTACGACGATGTTCTCAGGTAAGGAGTTTATCATCGATCTAAGCAACCGGAGTTATGCAGTGGGAATATTTTCGATATAATTGAATCCGAAACGGTGAAGTGGGGCAGGCCCGTGGCCGGCAGCGGCCTCTCAGGCCGCCCGGACGCGGATCGCATGCCGCGGCTGCCCGATCCAGTGGACGCAACGCCGCGGCCCAGGGACGCGTATTTTGCAGTTTTGTTCTTCTGCTACAATCGGGTAGCACGAATGTCCACTGTAAACGGCCAGCCGCGGCTCGCGGTTGCGGATCTGGCTGCCCGCTGCCGCGGCCAATTTATTCCGCTCACCAATACCTTCTCCTATTTCTGCACTCCATCCATGGCGGAAGAGGATCTGCGGCAGTATTTGCACGATCCCATCGCGGCCCTCTCGCCCCTGATTTGCGCCGATCTCGGCGCCATCGGACTGGTGCTGGTGCCGTACCTGGAAAAAGGCAATGGCCGCTCCGGCGACATCGTCAGCTTCGAGAAACCGGCGGACGGGCGCCAGTTGACCTCCGCGCGCGTGGCGGCCGGGGGGATGACCATCCTGGTGCTGGCGACCAAGGAAGAAGACATCGCCAACTATCACTACACCTTTTACAACGCACTAGCCGCGCTCATTGCGGATACCTGGCAGTTAGGCCCCCGGGAAAGCTTCTACCAGCAGTTGCGCGAGGAACTGAGCGCCGAGGTGCATGGCGAGGTCGACGAGCGCAGTTGGCATCTGAAGCAGGCCTTGGTCCGGCGCCAGACCAACATCCGTAAGGAAACCAAACTGTTTCGCGACTACGCGCGCCAGGCGTTTGAAGACACCCTGACGCTCTATCTGCACGGCACCTGCTGCGATATCGACGTGGAGACCGGCCCGCGCCAGATGCCCAGCCGCTACCTGCGCAAACGCCTGGAATTGCTGGCTTCGTTGTACCCGCCGCCGGAGGGTTACACCGTTTTCCCCGAGCAGTTGAAGAAGCGGTAGGTGGGCAGACACCTGTGTAATCGGCGATTTCTTCCAAATCCCCCTACCCGATGGCCGCTACGCCTGCTGCTGGAATGTGAACTGGAACGATCCGTTGGGATTTCCGGTTCAGGCGCTTGACCGCATCTCAGACCAACCTTCAAAGATCGAAGACATCGAGGGTGCAAAGCCGCCTTTCCCATCAACCAAGCCGGGAAAATACGAGAACTGGTGGTTGTTCGATGGACAGACCCAACGGTTCATTGGCACACTTCCGCCTGAACTGCGAACGCTGGAAGTGGAAGCGTCTATGCGCGTTAGGTTAGAGGCAGGACTTTTTCGGCAGCGATGGTGTTGGCAGCGACCACGGGCATGCGCGCGTCGTCCGTCTTTCACGATGCGCGACGATCTGGCTCGCATGGTGACGTCTTACGAGGCGAAGTGGTGGGACGGCCACAAGGACATGGTCGAGCGAAACCTGATCCAAGCTATGCGGGATGGCACGGCTGTCCGGGGAGTAGCGCAGCGCCTGACGCGGGAGGCACGCGGTTCAAGAAACGTCACCATCCGCATGGCGGAAGCGGACCTGGATCTCGCGCGCAAACAGGCGGAAGCGAAGGGACTGCCGCGCCAGATCTACATCAAGTCGGTGCCGCATGAAGCACTGGTGAAAACGCCAGCGCCGGGCAGGCGGGTTAGAGGCAATGCTGTTCACTTAATGATGTTTCGGTGGGGCAGACGATCGTTTTATGTCGTCTGCCAGCGCTCCCCGAGGACGGCAGACCACAAAGTGCGATGGTCTGCCCCACCAAAGTGAACACACCTCCCGGTTCGCTCGCGGTCGCGGCTCGGCGATATTCGGTCGGCACGCCGGTTTGCTCGCCGTCGCGTGTCCCCTGGTAGCATGAATAAATGTACGATCTGGCCTGGTTTCGAGCGAACTTCGACCGCATTGCCGAGCGACTGCAAACGCGCAGCAATCCTCCCAACCTGGATGGTTACCGGGAATTGGACCGGCGGCGGCGCGCCGCCATCGCCGAATCGGAGCAGTTGAAAGCGCGCCGCAACGCGGAAACCGTGGAGATCGGCAAACTGCGCCGGGAAGGCGTCGACACCAGCGAGAGGCAGCAGCAGGTGCGGGGAATCGGCGAGCGGATCGCGCTGCTGGAGGCGGAGCAGAAGGCGGCTGAGGAGTCCTTCCGCGAGATGCTCACCGGGATTCCGAATCTGCCGCACGAATCCGTGCCGGTGGGGCTGAGCGAGGCCGATAACGCAGAAGTCCGGCGGGTGGGCGAACCGCGCGCTTTCGACTTCGAGCCTAAGGCGCACTGGGACCTGGGCGCGGAGCTGGGCATATTAGACCTGGAGCGCGCGGCGAAAGTGACCGGCGCGCGGTTCGCGGTGTATTGGGGTCTGGGCGCCAAGCTGGAACGCGCGCTGATCAACTTCATGCTGGACGTGCACACGCGCGAGCACGGCTACACCGAGGTGCTGCCGCCCTTCATGGTGAATCGGGACAGCCTCTTCGGCACCGGCCAGTTGCCTAAGTTCGAGCAGGATCTGTTCAAGTGCGAGAACACGGGATTCTGGCTGATTCCCACGGCGGAAGTTCCCGTAACCAACCTGTATCGCAACGAAACGCTGGAGGGTGAGCGGCTGCCGGTGAAGCTGTGCGCCTATACGCCGTGCTTTCGCAGCGAGGCGGGATCTTACGGGCGGGACGTGCGCGGCATCATCCGGCAGCACCAGTTCCAGAAGGTGGAGCTGGTCAAGTTCGCGCACCCGGACCACAGCTACGACGAGTTGGAAAAACTGACGGCGGACGCGGAAGATATCCTGCGGCGGTTGGGGTTGCCTTTCCGCACAGTGGTGCTCTCGACCGGCGATACCGGCTTTTCCGCGGCCAAGACTTACGACATCGAAGTGTGGCTGCCGGGGCAGAACGCGTACAAGGAGATTTCTTCCTGCTCGAACTATGAGGCTTTTCAGGCGCGGCGGGCGTCCATCAGGTTCAAGTCGGCGAAGGGCAAGAGCGAATTCGTACACACGCTGAACGGCAGCGGCCTGGCGGTTGGGCGCACGTGGGTGGCGATTGTGGAGAACTATCAGCAGTCCGACGGCAGCGTGGTGGTGCCGGAGGTGCTGCGTCCGTATTTGGGGGCGGAGGTGATAAGAAAGGAGTCGGGAGGAGTCAGGAGACAGGAGTCAGAATGACGGCGATCGCGGCTCCGGATCTTTCAGGGCGGCCTTTTCGGTTGCAGGTCGCGCGCGCGGTGAATGCTTCGCCGGAGGTGTTGTTCCGTGCCTGGACGGAGGCATTCGATCGCTGGTTCGCTGCGCCCGGGACGGTGTGGATGCGGGCGGAAGTCAACGCTGCGTTCTATTTCGAGACGCATTTCGAGGGAATGCGTCATCCGCACTACGGGCGGTTCCTCAGGCTTGAACGCGACCGGCTGGTGGAATTGACTTGGGTCACCGCCGCGACCAAGGGGGCCGAGACGGTGGTGACGGTGGAACTCGCGCCGCGGGCGGGCGGGACCGAACTGCGGCTGGAGCACACCGGTTTTCCCGACGAGCGGTCCAGGGACCGGCACGAGGAGGCATGGCCGAAGGTGCTGGCGCATCTGGACGAGCGGATGGCGGTACGCGAGTGACCTGCGGTGACGAGCAGGCCGGCGCGGACCTGGCTGCAAGCGTCGCGCGCTATTACGACACCGCGATATTCGAAGCCGAACTGGCGCGGCTAACGCACGACTGCCCGGTGGAGCGCCAGATCACGCTGCGCTGGCTGGAGCGGCTGGCGCCGGCGAATGCCGAGGTCGCCGAGATCGGCGTGGGCGGCGGGATCTATTCGGAATACCTGGCGCGGAAGGGCTGCCGGCTGCGGCTGGTGGACGTGTCGGCACGGCTGCTGGATGCGGCCGCGGCACGCTTGCGCGGGGCCGGCCTGGGCGAATCCATCGCGGGTGTGCACCGGGAGTCGGCGACGCGTCTGGATAGCTTAGCGGCTGGCACGTTCGATACCGGGTTGATGCTGGGACCTCTGTACCACCTTTGCGCGCTGGAGGCGCGGCGGCAGGCGGTGGCGGAAGCGGCCCGCATCCTGAAGCCAGGCGGCATGCTGTTCGCCGCAGGGATCAACCGGCTGTCCTACCTGCGCGATTTCTTCCGCCTCTTCCCGCACGTGGTTTTGGAGCGGAAGGCTTTCCACGAACAATACCTGCGCGACGGCAACCTGGATCCGGAGCATGCGCCGCCCATCGGCTTTGCGCACCTGTCGCCGTACGCCGAGTTTCGCGCTCTGTTTGCGGACGAGTTCGAAGAGTTGGCGCTGACGGGCGTGGAGTCCTTCAGCACGTCGTGGCAGGGCGCGCTGAACGATCTACCGCTCGCGGAGGCCGAGGCGTGGCTCGACCTGATCGAGCGCACCGGGGAGACCGCGGAGGGGCTGGGGGTCTCCGACCATTACCTATATGTGGGACGGAAAGCGCCTTAAGCTGGGGTCAGAATGCGGCGCACCAGTTCGGTGTTTTCGCGCACTTCGTCTTTGAACCGCGGGTACATGCCGACAATCACGGCGTCGGTCCGTTTGATACCGTCGAGGGCGAAGCGGAAGGCGTGCTCGACCTGCTCGGGGGAGCCGCTGGCGCGCCCGGCACCGAATAGCTTGAAGGCCAGGCACGGCTTTTTGGTCTGGCGGATCATGCGGCACATGCGCTCGGGATCCTTCTCCATGAAGGTCTCGCCGATGGGCGACTCGCCGAACTCCGCGCGCGCCTCTTCGGGGGTCCGCGACACGCGATACAGGCAGCACTGGTAATAGTCGACGTCCCAGCCTTCGCCTTCGGCCGTATCGACGACCGCCGGGTTGTGCGTGGACAGCCCCACCATCACGCCGGTGTCGCGCACGGCTTTGAGGAAGTCCTTGATCTTTCCCTTCTCGCCGTTGCGAAAGCGTTCGTCGGTGCGGTTGCCGTGGTGCCCGATGCCGAGCGGCCCCAGTTTGACCACTTCCGGCAGGAGCTTGGGGTCCTTCATCAAGGCGAAGTCGGCCAGCAGGATGAGCTGCATCTTGCCGCCCTCGGCGCGATAGCGTTTGAAATCCTCGACGGGCTGGTCGTTGTAGTGCAGTTGCCAGGTATTGATGCCGTGGCGCTCGCAGGCGTGCAGCACTTCCATCTTGCGATCCTGGGTGTACCATTCGCGCATAAGCTGGTCGAGCGTGTGATTGAAGTGCGAGTAGCCGTAGAGCGGGTTGGAGCCGACGATCAGGCGGGAGATATCGAACTTGCCGAACTTGACGGTCGGGAGCGGCGGGGCCGCGGGCTCGACGGCGGCTTTGGCGGCGGCCGGCGCCAGCGCGCCCAGGGTGGCAGCCAGTTGGAGGAAGGAACGGCGGGAATTGGATTCCATAGATAAGTCTTTCAGGCCTTATTCTATTGTCGTTTGCGGGCGAAAGCAAGCACCGGCGGAGGTTGAAGTTGGTCATAGGCGAAAACGGCGCGGCGCTGGCCTTTATTCGATAGCCCATGGTCTATTGAAAAACGTATTGGTGATAGGTTATGATCTATTAGATAGTATGCAAATAATAAGTTGTGGCCTATGAGAAAAGCGAAACTTGCGGGCCGATCCCGCGCGCATCTCGATGAACGCTTCCGGAAGCTGCGGCCGCCCGCGCGATTCGCGCCGCCGGTGCGCGGATGGATCAAGGCCATCCGCACGGCGCTGGGCATGTCTACGGCGCAACTGGCGAAGCGGCTGCGGGTCAGGCAACCTTCGATCGTGGCGCTCGAACAATCGGAAGCGAAGGGCACTATGGAGCTGGCAACCTTGCGGCGGGTGGCCGCCGCGCTCGACTGCACGCTGGTCTACGCGCTGGTGCCCAACAAGCCGCTGGAGGCCACGGTCCGCGACCGGGCGCGCACGTTCGCGCGGCGCCGTCTGGAACCGATGGAGCACTCCATGCTGCTGGAGAACCAGAAGGTGAGGGCGAAGGCGAGGGACGCGAAAGCGCGGCTCGAAGAGATTATCCGCGAGACAAACCCACGGTTGTTTTGGGACTAGCCCGTGAGCGACCTTTTCGAGCGGCCGGACGATGCGGCGACACCGCTAACACCGGAAGAGACGCGCGACCTGATCCCGGCGCATATCGCGTATCGCCGCGAATTGAATGAAGCCGAGCAGGAGAACATTGTGCGCGCGCAGGCGTGGGCGCTCAGCCGCCGCCGCGATCCGCTGAGCGAGAAATTCGTCAAAGACCTGCACCGGCGGATGCTCGGCGACGTTTGGCGGTGGGGGGGAAAGTTCCGCACCAGCGAGCGGAACATCGGGATTGATTACTGGCAGATTCCCGTGGCGCTGCGCCAATTGCTCGACGACGCCAAAGCGTGGATTGAGTACAACTCCTACGCGCCCGACGAAATCGCGGTGCGCTTCCATCACCGGCTGGTGCAGATTCACCCGTTTCCGAACGGCAACGGCCGCCACTCGCGCCTGATGGCCGATCTGCTGGCGATGCAGCTTGGGTGCGAGCGGTTTTCGTGGGGACGGGGCAGTCTGCGCACAGCCGGCGCGGCGCGAGCGCGGTATGTCGAAGCCCTGCGCGCCGCCGACGATCATGAACATCGCTCCTTTGCTGGTGTTCGCGCGGGCGTAGACGCTTCAGCTTACAATCGCTTTATGCGCTTTGCCTTGATGCTGGCCCTCTGCGCGGTGATGCTGGCCGCCGCCGATCTGAAGATCGACCATGTCACCGCGGCCGGGAGCAGCCTGAAACAACTGCAGGCCAATCTCTCCGCGATCGGGATTGAGACCGTCTTCGGAGGGCCGCACAGCAATGGGGCAACGGAGATGGCGCTGGTCAGTTTTCCCGACGGAACCTATCTGGAACTGATGGCGCCGCAGGCGAACGCCGATGCGCAAGCGCTGGCGCGCCAGCCGTGGGCGAAGTTCATGCAGGCGGACGGCGGGCCCTGCGCCTGGGCGGTGCGGGAGAAGGACGTGGCCGCGGAAGTCGAGCGGCTGCGCACGGCGGGCATCGCGGTTTCGGCTCCGGTACGGAACGGGCGGCAACGGCCGGACGGAGTGCGGCTCGATTGGGAAACCGCGCAGGTGGGCACGGAGCCTAACGGCACCTTTTTTCCGTTTCTGACTCACGACTTCACGCCCCGCGAGCAGCGCGCCTTTCCGCAGGGCAAGCCGCTAACCAAGGATTTCGGCGGCGTGACCAAGGTGGTGATCGCGGTACGCGATTTGGAAGCGTCGTTGAAGCGCTATGCCCAAGCGTACGGCACACCGCCGGCGATCAAACAGGTGGATGCGGTTTTCGGAGCGCACCTGGCACTGCTGGGCGGCGCGCCCGTGGTGCTGGCGCAGCCGCTTAAGGCAGACTCGTGGCTGGCCGAACGCCTGGCGCAGTTCGGCGAAGCGCCGTGCGCCTTCGTGCTGGACCAACGGCGCGGCCGCTATCAGGCAGCTTCCGAGACGCGCTGGTTCGGCGTGAAGATTTCGTGGTTCGATTCCCGGAAGCTCGGCTGGCGCCTGGGTTTTGAGTCAGCCGAGCGGTGAGGCCCACCAATTAGCCGTTGGGGGAAGTCTGATGGCTTTCCAGCCGGTGTTGCCGCATCTGGGCCGGGAGTTGATCGGCTTTGGCCTTTTGTTCCGGGGTCAAGGTGGTATAGAGTCTGGCGAAGGCCTGATGACGAAGCGCCAATATCTGGCCCTTCAGGTTGGCTTCCTGGGTGCTGAGTTGGTCGATCTTGGCCGTGTCGTTGGCCCGGACCGCCTGGGACATTGCCAAGCGAACCTGTTTCAACTGCGCGCGGATGGGTTGCGCGGATTGGCGGGCCGCTTGAAACTCCGCGGTGGCCTGGGCTTCCTGCGCCGGGGTCAAATTCAGGTATTGGGCGATGCGCGCGCCGCCATCATGCCGGCGCTGCTGTTGCACGGCGGGTTGCTCGGGCTGGCTGCCCACTTCTTGAGCGGACAGAAGCATGCCTCCGGCTATCGCCGCTACTGCCGCAAAACGTAACCAAGTGTTCTTCATGGTGTTTCTACTCTCCTCAGTTTCCAGGTTAGTAGGCGATTGTAAAGGGAGTTTGTGCGGCGTGTAAAGAATTGTAACGCCGGTTACGAATTCCAGTACGGTACTCTATCCGCAAGAGACACGGTGCGCGCGCGGGTCTGGCGGCGTACAATTGCAGCGGAGGAGGGAATATGCGCAGAAAAACGTTTTTTGCACCCATCGTTTGCGGGCTGATCGCTATCGCGGTCCAGCCCAAGTCCGCGGCAGCCGCGACGCCAACCCTGGCGGGGTCGTGGCAGTTTACTCTAACGCCCACGGCCCCACCTACACCGCCGGTCATTCAGATTCCGGGCCTGGTGACGTTTACTACGGATGGTTCGGCGATCGAGACGGACGGTTTGGAGTTGATCAACCACCGTTCGCCGGGCCACGGCATCTGGCAAACCGGTCCCACGCCCGGCTCACTTTACGTCGAATACATCAGCCTGGTGTTGACCGCGGAAGGGTCGCTCGATGCCCGGAACGTCACCGCCATGTTACTGGCGCTGAACACCAAGCGGAACCAGTTCGCCGGCACATACACGACGGTCCAGGAGGCTGGCGGCGTCACCATCACCCTGTCCAGCGGCACGGTCGGCGGGCAACTGATTCCGCATGTCCCGTTGCCCTAAACAACCTTGGCGGCGCATCCCTGGCGACCCTCGGATCGGGGTAACCTGAAGCATGCGCCGCCTGACCCTTTGTCTCGTTGCTTTCCTCGCCGTCACCTGGGCCGAAGATTGGCCGCAGTGGCGCGGTCCCCACCGCGACGGTGTCGCCGCCGGCTTCCCCGAGCCCAAGGCATGGCCGGAGAAGCTCACGCTGAAGTGGAAAGTGACCGTGGGTGAAGGCCACTCATCACCCGTGGTGGCCGATGGTAGAGTTTATGTCCATACGAGGCAAGGCGATCGCGAAGTGGTCACCGCGATGCGCCCCGAAAACGGCCAGACCATCTGGCAGGAAAGCTACGACGCGCCGTACAAAATAAATCCCGCGGCGGCCGGCCACGGCAAAGGCGTGAAATCGACGCCCGTGGTGGAGGACGGCCGTATCTTCACCTTCGGCATCAACGGCACGCTCTCCTGCTTCGACGCCAAGACCGGCAAGCCGCAATGGCGCAAGGAATTCGGCGCGCCCGAGTTCGGTGTGGCCACCTCGCCGGTGGTGGACCGCGGCTTGGCGATCGTACACGTGGGCGGCAACCCGCAGGGCGCACTCACCGCCTTCGACGCCGCCACGGGCGCCGAAAGATGGAGTTGGAAAGGCGACGGACCGGCGTATGCATCGCCCATCGTCGTGGAGTTGGCCGGAACCCGCCAAGTGGTAACGCAAAGCCGCAACAACATTGTGGGAGTTGCGGCAGCCACCGGCGACCTGCTGTGGCGGATTCCTTACAAGACGGTATACACGCAGAACATCGTCACGCCGGCCGTATATCGCGACATCCTGATCTTCTCGGGCATCGGCAATCCGGTGATGGGAGTGAAGGTGCTCAAGCACGGCGCGGAGTGGACCACCGAGACCGTCTGGGAGAACAAGGATTTTTCCATGTACATGAGTTCCCCGGTGGTGAGCGGCGATCTGCTGTTCGGTTTTACGGAACGCAAGCGGGGACAGTTCTTCTGCCTGAAGCCCAGCGACGGCACGACGCTGTGGTCGTCCGAGGGCCGCCAGGCGGACAACGCCGCGGTGGTGGCGGCCGGTTCCGTTTGGCTGATTCTCACAACCGACGGCGAGCTGACCGTGGCTCGCCAAAGCGGTAAGGCGTTCGAACCGCTGCGGAAATATACCGTGGCCGATAGCGCCACGTGGGCTCATCCGGTGGTCCTGGGCCATGGCATTCTGATCAAAGACGTTGGCAATCTGGCGCTATGGGATCCGTCGTGAAACGCCACTGTTGCCTATTCGCCGCGCTGCTGGGTTGGGCGGCGGCCCAGGGCGCGTCGCTCGAATGGCCCCAGTTTGCCGGCCCGCACCGCAACTTCACATCCGACGCCAAGGGGCTGGCCAACTCCTGGCCCGCCTCGGGACCAAAGAAACTCTGGAGCCGCGATCTTGGCGACGGCTACTCCGGCATCGCCGTGGATGGCGCGGTCCTCTACACCATGTATCGCCGCGGCTCCGATGAAGTCACGCTGGCCGCGGCCACCGGCACGGGCAAGACCATCTGGGAACATACGGAGAACGCCTCATTCCGTAGCGGCATGGCCATGGAGAATGGTCCGGGCCCGCATGCCACGCCGTTAGTCACCGCCGACGCCGTTTACGCAGTGGGCATTCTGGCGCGCCTCGTCTGCCTCGATAAGAAGACTGGCAACGTGGTTTGGTCGCGCGATCTTTGGCGCGAATTCAACGGCACACCCATGGACCGAGGATATTCAGTTAGTCCCATCGCCTGGAAGGACACGGTCATCATGAAGGTCGGCGGTAGCGGTCACGCCCTGATGGCCTTCAACCGGAAGGACGGTAGAGTCGTCTGGCAGAGACAGGATTTCGCGAATTCGCCCTCCTCGCCCGTGCTGATTCGAGTGGATGGCCAGGACCAACTCGTGGCAGTGATGGGCGATGAAGTCGTGGGAATCAATCCGGACTCGGGCGACCTGCTGTGGAAGCACCCGCACACGACCAGTTGGCGTCTCAACATCGCTCTGCCGCTGTGGACCGACGACAATACGCTGTTCGTCTCCTCGGCTTACAACGGCGGCGCGGTGGCGCTCGAACTGCATGTGGTGAACGGAAAGACGCAGGTGAAAGAACTCTGGAATACCAATCGCATGCGGGTACATATCGGGAACCTGCTACGGATCGGCGACACGCTTTACGGATCGAGCGGCGATTTCGGACCGGCCCCGTTGACCGCGCTCGACGTGAAGACGGGGAAGGTGCTCTGGCAGGACCGCTCGTTTCCCAAGGCCACATTCCTCTACGCCGACGGGAAGCTGATCGCGGTCGATGAAGACGGCAACCTCTCGCTGGCTACCGTCTCGCCCGCCGGTTTGAAGGTGCTGTCGCGAGTAACGTTGCTGCGGAGCAACGCCTGGACCGCGCCGGCGCTGGCGGGGACCGTGTTATATGTGCGCGATCGTCATAGCTTGATGGCGCTGGATCTGCGATAGGCTTACACCAAAAGCCCGATGCCGCGTTCCAGAGCCTGGAAGCCCCGATCCGCACGCAACGGGTCGAAGATGGGATCCACCTTCAGGAATATCAGCGGAGGGTCGTGCCGCGCGAACGCCGAGCATCGAGTGCCTGGCGCTTCTGGACCAACTACAGATCCCGAATGGCGCGTCGAGCCAGTCGTCGGTCTCGCTGAGCGGCGTTGGACATTAGAAGAGCGGGATGACCAAGAACGCGGAAGGAACTTTAACGATAAGAGTCGCTGGAGGGCGGGCAATCATGCCCTGGGGTCCCCTCTGGGGACGCCTTTCAGGCGGCCAGCGCCGGCTAAAAGCCGGCTGCGGCCAAGATTGGCCGCCCCACAAAGGAGCCTTCCCCGACTGGGCTAGTGTTTGCCTTCAACTACGTGACCCCGTCCGTCTCGCGCTTCGTTTCCTTGGAAGTGCGCACTATCGATACGCTTTGACGGCTCGGCTTTCTCGCCACGTTTTGGCGCTGGGCCCTTATAGCCGTGCTCCGGATGGAGACGGTTATTCACGTTGCCCTGAAAGCCGTCAGCGCCATGAAACCACGGGCCGGCGCCAATGAAGCCGTCCCCGTTAAACCATTCCGGACCGTAGTAGCCGGTGGGAGCACAGGCGTAGGGAGCGACGTCATAATAACCATAGGGACAGTCGGGGGCTACGCCGACGTCGACGCTGACCTGAGCCTGTGCTCTGGGAGCGGTAGCCGTGAAGCCCATTACTGCAACAGCAGCTAAGACTAGAAATGTAAATCCGCGCATTCAATTCACCTCGCAACTGTTAGAGCACGTCCCCGGCCACAGGCGATTTGTGCAGTCAACTGCCGATTCCATTAGGACGGTCATGGGCAAACGCTCCCCACGCCAATTTCGAGCGCTTGTTCATGGTGACCGCCGCACGTCACGTGACCAAGCGTGGTCACGCACAATGTCCGCCACGCTCCGCGCGGAGGATCAACCGAGCGCCGCGGCGATAGGCTTTCCCAATGCGCCGGGATAGCTGCCTGCGCCGATGCCCAGCAACTCCAGCGCGGTTGGCGCGATGTCGCGCTGGCGATATGAGTCCGTGTTAGTAGCTTCCCCCTTGTGCGGCGTGTCGGGTCCGATCACCGCGATCCAGATCTGCTCGGCGCCTTCGACGTTCTTGCCATGGTCGTGCCAGTCCTCCGGAGTGCCCCCGCGCCCATGATCGCAGGTCACGATCAGCGTGGTGGAATCGCGGTACGCGGGCGATGTCTGCACCCAGGTCCAGAGTTCCTGAAGCGCGCCGTCGAGAAACTGAATGGATCTGAGCACCTGGTCGTAGCGGCGTTTCGTGCGCCCAGTCGTCGGTCTCGTCGAAGGCGATGAAGAGCAAGCGCGGCGCGACGCTCTTCAGATACTCCATCGCCAGCCCGAAGGTGAAGGCATCGTGCCGCGCGCTGTCGTCCAGATATCTGGCCTGCATCTGCAGTTTGTTCAACTCGGCCACGCGCGGATTGCCCGCCGGCAGCGCGGAAGCCTCGTAGCCTGCGTTGACGAAGATATCGCCGCGGCGGCTTTCGGCGATGTAGTGAAACATATCCCATGATCCGAAAACCGCGACCTTCTCCTTGGGCAGCTTCCATCGCTCCTTCACAAGCTGCAGGAAGGTTGGCGTGGGATTCTGCACAGGATCGTTGCCGCGAATCGCGTCGTCCTGCGCACGCCCGGTCAGGATCTCGGAATAGCCGGGATACGAGACGCGATAGCGATTCGTCACATGCACGGAACTGCCCTTCGTCAAGTTGCCGAGCACCACTCCCGATGGCGCCAGCGTGCCCCAGAAATATGGCAGGAGCGCCATGCGCCGCTCGTCCGGCTGCGGCTTCCACAAGCGATCGCGCAACTCAGGCGCACCAGTCTCGGTCATGCCCGCGTCCTTCTGCTTCATCAAGAGCGGATCGATGCCGGTGAAAAGATCCTGCCAGCGCAGGCCGTCGGCAGTGACCAGGATCAGATTTTTCGTCTTGCGTTGTTGCGCGGCGATTGCGGAAGCCAGTGCGGCAGCCGCGCCGCTGGACAAGAGAAACCGGCGGCGCGTCATTCCGCTACCAGTTCGTACCGGTGGCTCTTGGGCTGCGCCGCGGTTCGCTGCTGCTGCACGACATCTGCTTCCAGCGTATCCAGCGCATCCGCCGCGGCCTGCAAATGCGCGGGCGGAAGAGCCAGACTGTCGAGATTCACTCCAACCTGGCGCCAGCGCGCGAAGTGCACCACATTGTGCTTCAGCGTGAGATCGTGCACCGCGGCGGCCTGCTTCGCCATGGGGGTCGCGAGCGTCGCCAGATTCACGCCCTTGGCGAGTTCTTCCTTGGTGAACGTGCCCACCACCTCGTCGTCGATTTTCAAAGTGTAGCGGGCGGCGGTGAGGCCAGTGACTTTCAGCGGCTCCTGGTCCATGGCTTCCACGAAATCGGAAGCGCGCAGAGCCAGCGCCATTACCTCGTCCTTCGTATCGACCGGCATAGGCAGGGATTCATCCACCTGTGTCCAGGAGACACGGTCACTTACCGCCAGATCGGTTACTTGCGTATTGGTGACGCTCGCTATGGCTGGCTCAGCCGCATCGATCTCCACTGATGTCACAATGGCCGGCGCCTGCCACGCCTTCAGCAGGGCTTCGGCCATCAGCAGGTGGCCGGCAGACGCGGGATGCACGCGGTCGGGCACCAGCTTCTTGGCCGTCTCGGCGTCCAGCTTGCTGGCCTTCTCGAGCGCCGCAACCACCGGCCCGTTCAAGTCGGCCACCGCGAGGTTCTCTTCGCGGGCCAACTGCTTCACGAACTCGCCGTAGCGCACCAGCACCTTGTTATAGCCGCCATCGAAAGTGGGCGGGCGGGTCACATCATCGAACGGCGAGGGAAGGATCGCGGTAATGCGAATGCCTGGCAACGCGTCTTTCACGCTCTCGACTATGTGCCGGTATCCGGCGGCATACGTATCGAAGATCTTCTGATCGAACGCGCGGTAGCTGCCGTCATTCATGCCCAGCATGATGGTCATGACGGCCGGCTTGTAGGCGACCACATCGCGCGGCAGCCGCACGTCGATGGGTCCGGCCCCGCCGCCGGTCACGCGATCGCCGCCGACACCGGAGTGTACAAAACTAACCTTCAATTGCGGGAAGCGGGTGATCACATACGTCTCAACGAACGTGGTGTACAAGCGCTGGTCCGTGATGCTGTCGCCGTAGAAGACCACGCGGTCGCCATCGTGCAAATAGAAGTTGGCGGGCGGTGCTGCCATCACGTGCAACGGGCACAACGCCAGCAACAGGCCAAATATCGCGGTACGCCGTAGGATTTTCATGATGCCCACAGTATAAGTACAAAACAGCTAGTCTGGTAATGATGCCTAAAGCTCCAATTCTCCTGATGGCCCCGCTTGCGCTATTTGCCCATAACCTGATGCCGGTGCCGGCGAAGCTCCAGCCGGGCGTGGGACGCATGCGTATCGACCGGAATTTCGCGTTCGTGCAGTTGAACGGATATCGCGAACCGCGCCTGGAAGCCGCCGCCGCGCGGCTGGTGGAGCACGTAGCGCGCAAGACCGGAATCCCCATGGCGCCCGCCACGGGGGTGCATGCGCCGGCCGCGCCGCTAGTGGTTTATTGCGATCATGCCAGCGCGCCCGTCCAAGCCGCGCAGGAGGATGAATCCTACCGGCTCACGGTGACGCCCGTGGGCGCCCGCCTGGACGCTCCCAATCCGCTGGGCGTGCTGCGCGGCATGGAGACCTTCCTGCAACTGGTCGATCTGGATGCGGGCGGCTTCGGCGTGCCGGCGGTGACCGTCGAAGACCATCCGCGTTTCCCGTGGCGCGGCCTGATGCTGGATGTGGCGCGCCACTGGCTCCCGCTCGCGGACGTGAAGCGCACCCTCGACGGCATGGCCGCCGTGAAGTTGAACGTGTTCCATTGGCACCTGTCCGAGAATCAGGGCTTTCGCATCGAAAGCAAACGCTTTCCGAAGCTGCAGGAAATGGGTTCCGATGGCGAATATTACACCCAGGATCAGGTGCGCGAGGCGATTGCTTACGCGCGCGACCGCGGCATTCGCGTCATCCCGGAATTCGACATGCCCGGCCACGCCACCGCCTGGTTCCCGGGTTATCCGGAACTGGCCAGCGGGGCGCCCCCCGTGCCCGGCCCGTATGGGATCGAGCGCCAATGGGGCATTTTCGATCCGGCCATGGACCCCACGCGCGAAGAGACCTACCAATTTCTGGATGCGTTCATCGGCGAGATGGCGGCGCTGTTTCCGGATGAGTACTTCCACATCGGCGGCGACGAAGTGAACGGCAAGCAGTGGGATTCGAACCCGCGCATTCAGGAGTTCATGCGCGCGCACGGGATCAAAAGCAACGAAGAGCTGCAGGCGTACTTCACCCGGCGCGTCGAGGCCATCGTGGAAAAGCACGGCAAGAAGATGATCGGTTGGGACGAGATTCTGAGCAAGGACATGCCGCGCAACGTCGTGGTGCAATCGTGGCGCGGGCCGAAGGCGCTGGCCGATGCGGCGCGGCAGGGCGTCAGCGGCATCTTGTCGAACGGATATTATCTGGATCTGGGTTACCCGGCGGCGTATCATTACGCCGTCGATCCGCTGGGCGAGGGCGCGGCGGATTTGAGCGCGGCGGAGAAGCAACGGGTGCTCGGCGGCGAAGCGTGCATGTGGTCGGAATTCGTGACGCCGGAGTTGCTGGACACGCGCGTCTGGCCGCGCATGGCGGCCATCGCCGAGCGCTTCTGGTCGCCGCAAAATGTGACGGACGTGGCGGACATGTACCGCAGGCTGGGCGCGGTCAGTCGCGATCTGGAATGGCTGGGACTGACGCACGTCTCGGAATACGAGAAGATGCTGGCGAGGCTGGCGGGCGGCGGTCCGGTGGCGCCGGTGCGCACGCTGGCCGAGGTGGTGGAGCCGGTGAAAGACTATGCGCGCGAGGAAGCGCATCCGTACGACCGCTTCACGCCGTTGAACCGGCTGATCGATGCGGCACGCCCCGACAGCGAAACCGTACGGCGGTTTGCCGCGCTGGTTGACCGGCGGGAGGTCGAGGATCTGCCGGCGATCCGCGAGTGGCTGACCCTGTGGCGCGACAACCACGCGCGCCTGGCGCCGGTGTTGGCAAATTCCGCGCTGCTCGCCGAGGACGCGGAGATCTCCAAGGATCTGTCGGCCATCGCGGCAGCCGGTCTGGAGGCGCTGGACAAGACGCACGACGCGGCCTGGATTGCGGAGACGCGGGCGCTGCTGGATCGCGCCAAGAAACCGAAGGCGGAACTGCTGCTGAGCGTGGAACCGTCCATTCGCAAGCTGATCGAAGCCGCGTATCGATAATGCGGCAAGGCGGCCTGAGAGGCCGCAGCAGGCTGAGAGCCTGCCCCACGAATAAAAAAGCGGGCGCGTTTGGGTGAAAGGGGTGAGTGCGCCCGCTTATCGTAACGGGGATTTGCCGACAAGACGATGGCTTCTCAAGCGGGGTTACAGGGGAATAATATCCGGATTGTAATTTTTCGCACATTTACGAAACGATACAATCGGGAAGGATGAGGTTTTTGATCGTGTTCTCGGTCGCTTGTGTCGCGGCTGCGCAGGTTGAGCGACCCGCGGAGAACACGCCTCTGCAAAATACCGGCAAGCCCATGATGGTGGATTACCGTTGCGCGGAGGAAGACATCCGATTGGCCGGTTTGAGCTGCACGATCGACGATCCCTGCCCCGTATTTCTGGAGCTTGCATCCGTGGAGGCGGTGGGGAATCGGATCTTTGCAGCGGGTAACATTCACTCGTCGACGACTACGCTCTCCTCGGTGCTGCTGTCCAGCGACGATGCCGGCAAGACCTGGCGCGAACCGTACGAGCGCGTCCGCCTGGCGGGTCTCGACCGCATCCAATTCATCGATTTCGAAAACGGCTGGGTGGGCGGCGAAGTGCAGCATCCGCTGCCGCGCGATCCGTTCCTGTTGGTCACCACCGATGGCGGCAAGACGTGGCGGGCGCGCCCCATCTTCGCGGAACCGCAGTTCGGCTCCATCCTGCAATTCTGGTTCGGCTCGCGCAGCAACGGCGGCCTGGTGATCGATCGCGGACGGACCAGCGAATCCGGCCGGTATGAGTTGTATGAAACTCCCAATGCGGGCGATACCTGGATGCTGCGCCAGACCAATCGGCAGCCCATCCAGATGAAGCGCGCTGGCGGGACCGCGGATGCGGACTGGCGCCTGCGCGCGGATGCGGCCAGCAAGTCGTACCACATCGAGCGGCGCGCGGGCAGCGGGTGGCGCGGCATTGGCGCATTTTCGGTGTCGATCGGCGTTTGCAAGCCGCCGGAGATGCCGGTCCCGCCTGTCCCGCCGGCGGATGCTGCGCCTACAGCCCCTCAAAGATCGCGCTGACGGGAGTGCTGAAACCGGGCAGTGCGTCGGGAGGACATGCTCACAATCTTCTTAAACGTTCCCCGGGAGTCGAAGGCGCTGCCCTCAATGCGTCGCATCTCTGGGCTGACATCGCAGTTTCACGGTAGGCTATCTCCTTGACCGGGTTATGCGGATGGAGTAGGGTGAAAGAGCATGGAGGTCACAGTTCAGATTCCCGATGAGCTAGCCGATCGCATGAGTGCATCCGGCGGCGACCTCTCTCGCCGCGCCCTCGAAGCTCTGGCGCTCGAAGAATTCAAGAGCGGCCGCATCACCAAGCCTGAGCTGCGGCGGTTGCTCGGTTTTGGAACCAGGTACCGGCTCGATGGGTTCCTAAAATCCCACGACGTGTNNCCGCCGTGGAAGCGGAGTTGGCCGACCCGGACGCTCCGCCTTCAGTGCGGAACTGGATTGCCGATCCGCCGGCATGGCTCGATGTCCAGGAAACGCCAGCCTGTCCATTGGGCCAAGCTATTGTGGAAGGGCTCGATGAAGGGGAGGCGGCCGCCATCGGGTTGGCCATTTCGCTCGGTGCGGATCTGGTGCTTATGGACGATCGGAAGGGTGTAGCCGTGGCTCGCGGCAAGGGACTTCGTGTGACCGGAACGGTGGGCATTCTAGATCTTGCCGCTCAACGCGGCCTCGTCAACTTTGCTCAGGCGGCCAACCGTCTTCGGCGGACAAATTTTAGGATCACGGGAGAGCTTCTGGATTCGCTGACGAAAAAGCACGCTCAGCAAAGCTGATCTGTCGGATGATGCGGAACTCGCGAGTGCAATGTCCAAGAAATAACTGTACAGCAGATTCGCTGTNNACGATCGTCTGCGCCACGCCGGGCACCGGAACTGAACAGTTAATTCGCAGACACTACACTAGCGATGTAGGGTCGCGCTTGCGAATCACTAAACTACACTCCCTGCACTGTCGCGCGCCGCTCCAGCTTGCCCCAGCCCACCACGCGCCCGCGCACCGCGTAGATCAGCGACTTGGCCACTATGTAGTACATCAGCTCGCGGTAATAGACGCGCTGAAA
>PMVV01000182.1 GCA_003166475.1 Bryobacterales bacterium
CCGGCCCTGGCCGCCTGAAAAGGCGGCTGCGGCCAAGATTGGCCGCCCCACATCAGCCCGATGGAAAGTGCACATTTGTCGCCGGAATTGTCACTGTATTAAGCGACATCAAAAACGTATTTTGGGGAGCGGTCAGCGCGAGGCGGCGAGTTTGATGCGACTATGCAACGGCGGCAAGCCCGTTCTTTTCCACCAGGGATAGCAGCTTGAGTGAGGTCCCAGAAGGCCGCTTTTCGCCGCGCTCCCACTTGCTGACCAGACTGCTCGTCACGTTCAGGTAGTTGGCAAAAACGCTTTGGCTGACATGCTCTCTCTCCCTGATCGCCTTGATCTCCCCGGGCTTCAATGGCCGGATCGGCGTAAGGCAGGCATCGTCGAAACGCCGCATAGTCTGTTTATCGACCGCCCCAACATCGTGCCGGGCCTCCAGGGTTTCATGGATGGCCGCCATTGCATCGCTACGATACTTTTTGCTCATTCGCTTTTCACCTCCATAAAATCGCCCCTCTTCAACAACTCAGCGAGTTGCTTCTCCGTCAACGCCAGCACGTGCTTCGCGGCTCCTTTGAATTGTCCCTTCTCATCGTCATTGATATTCGCCCGCTGGCTCTTGGCGAATCGGTACACGAAGAACGCCGTGGTTCCGTGCCGGAATAGGATGATCGTCCGGTAGTCGCACGCGCGCGCCGAACGCGGCTTCCCCGCAATGGTATCCTGATCCTTAGCACTCATCCGCCCATCCGCCTGCGGCGCGACGTGTGCTCTCGAAGGAGTTTTCATGCAGTCTCGCCGGATATTCATCGGCAAAGTGGCCAGCGGTCTGGCCGGGGCCATCGCCGCGCCCAACGTGCTGGCGGCGAGCGACCGCATTCGTTTGGGCATCGTTGGCGCGGGCGATCGCGGCACGCAGATCATGCGCGAGGCGCTGGCCTGTCCCAACACCGAATTCGCAGGCGTCGCGGACATCTACACCAAACGCCTGGAAGACGCGCGCGCCATCGCGCCTGACGCCAAGACCTATCTCGACTACCGACACCTACTGGACGACAAGAGCATCGACGCCGTCCTCATCGCCACGCCGCAGCACCTGCATTGCGAACACTTCGTGGCGGCGCTCGACGCCGGCAAACACGTCTACCAGGAAAAGACCATGGCGTTCAGCGTGGAGCACGCCAGGCACATGCGCGCCGCTTTCGAGCGCGCCGGCCGCCGCACGGTGCAGATCGGCCACCAGGGATGCTCGTCCGGCCAGGTGCGCGACGCGGTCAACTTTCTGAAGACGGGCAACGTGGGCAAGATCACCGCCATCCACGCGCACATGTACCGCAACACGCCGCACGGCAAACCCCAATGGGCGCGGCCGGTGTTTCCCGATATGACGCCGGAAAACATCGTCTGGAAAGCGTTCCTGGGCGAGGCGCCGGCCCGCGATTTCGACGCCAACCGCTACATCAACTGGCGCTTCTTCTGGGATTATTCCGGCGGCAACGTGTACGAGAATATGTGCCATCAACTGGCCTTCTGGTACAAGGTGATGGGGCTGAAGATCCCGGCCGCGGCGAACATGACGGGCGGCGTGTACCTGTGGAAGGACGGGCGCCAAGTGCCCGACACCATGAACGTCACGCTGGAACATTCCGAAGAGATTCTGTTTTCGTGGGATTCGGGCTTCGGCAACAACCAGCTCGGCACAACGGAAGACGTGCTGGGCACCGACGGCACCATTTCGAAGAGCCAGCAGATCCGCTACCTGCCGCAGAAAGTGAATCGCCCGGACGGCGCGGAAATGCTAGGATCGACGCGCACGGCGCCCAACGCGCACATGCAGAATTTCCTGGATGCCATCCGCTCGGGACAAGAGCCGAACTGCCCGTTCGAGCTGGGCTTCCGCGTTTCGATGGCCTGCCGCATGGCTGTCGAGAGCTATCGCCAGCAAAGGCCGGTACGGTGGGACGCCGCCAAAGAGGAGATCGTCTGAGCCGCGCGCGTTAGCAAGCGGTCTTTAGCTGCATGGACTTTGAATACACACCCGAACAAATCCACCTCCGCAAATCCGTGCGCGAATTTGCCGAAGCGGAAATCGCGCCGCACGTCATGGAGTGGGACGAAGACCAGATCTTCCCCGCGGAAGTCGTCCGCAAGCTGGGAAAACTCGGCTACATGGGCGCTATCTTTCCCGAAGACCTGGGCGGCGCCGGACTGGGCTACGTCGATTACAGCATCATCATCGAAGAATTGTCGCGCGTGGACGGCTCGGTGGGGATCATCGTGGCTGCGCACACTTCCCTGTGCAGCAACCATATATATAAGATGGGCAGCGACGAGCAGCGCCACCGCTACATTCCGCGCCTGGCATCGGGCGAGTGGCTGGGATGCTGGTCGCTGACCGAGCCTGAGGCCGGTTCCGACGCGGCAGGCACGCGCACGTCGGCCCACCTCGAAAACGGATGCTGGGTGCTGGAGGGCGCCAAGACCTTCACCACCAACGCGCACTTCGCCAACGTGTGCGTGGCCATGGCAGTGACGGACCGCACCGCCGCGCAACACGGCATCTCGGCGTTCATTATCGAGCGGGGCACGGCGGGCTTTCGTCCCGGCAAGAAAGAGAACAAGCTGGGTCTGCGCGCCAGCGATACCGGGGAAGTGATCTTCGAGAATTGCCGCATTCCGCCGACGCAGTTGCTCGGCAAGCGCGGCGAGGGCTTCGTGGACAGCTTGAAGGTGCTGGACGGCGGGCGCATCTCGATCGCCGCGCTGGCCATCGGCATGGCGCAGGGCGCCTACGATGCCGCGCTGCGCTATTCCAAGCTGCGCCACCAGTTCAGCCGGCCCATCTCCGAGTTTCAAGCCATCCAGTTCAAGCTGGCGGATATGGCCACGTCGATCGACGCCGCGCGCCTGCTCAACTACCGCGCCGCCTCGATGATGGATCGCGGCCGGCGCGTCACCAAGGAGTCCGCCATGGCGAAACTGTTCGCCTCCGAGACTGCCGTGCGGGTGGCCGACGAAGCGCTGCAGATCCACGGCGGATACGGCTTCATCAAAGACTACCCGGTGGAGAAGTTCTACCGGGACGTGAAGCTCTGCACCATTGGGGAAGGCACCAGCGAAATACAACGGCTGGTGATCGCGCGGCAACTTTTGAAAAGCCGATGACGGATTGGGCGCGCAAAATTGCGGAAGGCGATGCGCGCGCGCTGGCCCGCGCCGCCACGGGGATCGAGAATCGCGATCCGCGGGCGCTGGAAGTGTTGCGCGAGTTGCAGCCGCGCGCCGGACACGCGGTGGTGGTCGGCATCACCGGTCCGCCGGGCGCGGGCAAGAGCACGCTGGTGGATGCCATGGCGCGCGAGTTGCGCCGCCAGGGACGCACCGCCGCCATCATCGCGGTGGACCCCACCAGCCGGCGCACCGGCGGCGCGATCCTGGGCGACCGCATCCGCATGCTCGGCCATCACGCCGACGCCGGCATCTTCATCCGCTCCATGGCCACGCGCGGAACATCCGGCGGGCTGGCGCGGGCTACCGCCGATATGGCCACGCTGATGGACGCGGCCGGCAAGGACTTCGTCATCATCGAAACGGTGGGGGTGGGTCAGGACGAAGTTGAGATCGCCGGTGTGGCGCAGGTGACAGTCGTGGTGCTGGTTCCAGGGATGGGCGACGACGTACAGGCCATCAAGGCGGGCATCATGGAGATCGCGGATGTCTTCGTGATTAACAAATCCGACCACCCCGGAGCGGAGCGCACGGAGCGTGAAATTCAAGGCATGCTCAGCCTCGCCCAAGACGGAAACAAGCCGCCCATCATTCGAACCGTCGCCACGGATGGAACCGGCATCCCCGAATTACTAAAAAAGGTAAGCTCGCCGCGTCGCCGCGTCGCCGTGTCGCCGCGTCTCGGCCAAGGAGGTCGCAAATTGAAAGTACAAATAGGCATCATAGGCGGGAGCGGTCTCTACTCCATGCCCGGCTTCGAAGCGCAGGAAGAAGTTGTCGTGGAGACGCCATTCGGCGCGCCTTCCGACAACCTGGTGGTCGGCAAACTGGCCGGCCACAGCGTCGCGTTTCTGGCACGGCACGGCCGCGGACATCGCCTTTCGCCTTCGGAGTTGAATTATCGCGCCAATATTTACGCCATGAAGTCGCTGGGCGTGGAGCGCATCATTTCGCTCAGCGCGGTCGGTTCGCTGAGGGAGGAGCACAAGCCGCTCGACTTTGTCATCCCCGATCAATTCGTGGACCGCACGCGCGGCCGCATCTCCACCTTCTTCGGCGAAGGGTTGGTGGCGCACATCGGCTTCTCCGATCCCATCTGCCCGCAGCTCGCGGAGACCGTGCAACAGGCGTGCGCGGTGGCTGGCATCAATGCCACCAGGGGCGGGTCCTACTTGTGCATGGAGGGTCCGGCGTTCTCCACGCGCGCCGAATCGAACCTGTACCGAAGCTGGGGCATGGACGTCATCGGCATGACCAATTTGCAGGAAGCCAAGCTGGCACGCGAGGCGGAGATCTGTTATGTGACCGTCGCCATGGTCACCGATTACGATTGCTGGCATCCGCAGCACGACGCCGTCACGGTGACGGACATCATCGCCAACCTGGTGAAGAACGCCGAAAACGCCTGCAAAGTGGTGGCGGCCGCAGTCGAGCGCATGCCCCCGGAGCGAACTTGCAAGTGCGGGTCGGCGCTGGCGCACGCCATCATAACCGACCGCAAACTGGTGCCGGAGGCAACCAGGCGCAAACTGGACTTGATCGTCGGCAAATACTTCTAAAAGCAGAAGTCAGAAGACAGAAGTCAGAAGACAGAATTCTGACTCGTGACTCCTGACTTCCTGTTCCATGACAACCACTTCCTGCTACCAAAACGCCGTCCGGCTCCTGGACCACTGTCTGCAAGGAGAGTCTTGGCCGCATGAATTGCTGCGCGCGCTGGCGGACGGCGAGTGTTCCGACGCGCTCTTCCGCATCGTCGCCGAAGGCCTGGCGGACCGCTTCGAGCCGGCGCTGTGCGATACCTATGCGGCGCTGTTCGCGGAAGCCATCGCGCCGGGCGAAAGCGCTGCACTGGTGGAACGCTACCGGCGCGTGCGCATTCCGCGCGCTATTTCGGGCGAGCCGCGCACCGTCTTGGTGCTCTCGCGCGTGACCCTGGGCGCGGACGTGGCGGTGACCAGCGTCATCCTGGATGCGGCCAAGCGCCGCTTTCCGGATGCGGCCATCTATCTGGTGGGCCCGCGCAAGAACTGGGAGTTGTTCGCCGCCGATCCGCGCATCCGGCACCTGCCGATCAATTATCGCCGCGGCACGCTGCGCGAGCGCCTGGCCTCGGGGCCTGAGTTGCGCGAAGCGCTGGCGGCGGCGCCCTCTGGGCCCGGCAGCATCGTGATCGATCCCGATTCGCGCCTGACCCAGCTTGGCCTGCTGCCGGTGTGCCCCGAAGAGCGCTACTACTTCTTCGAAAGCCGCGCCTATGGCGGCGACGGCGACGATCCGCTGCCGGTGCTCGCCCAGCGCTGGGCGGAGCAGACCTTCGGCATCCCGGACGCCCGGCCCTTCGTCGCCCTGCGACAGGCCTCGGGCATGTCCCAGCCTGGCATCGCCATTAGCCTGGGCGTGGGCGAGAATCCGGCCAAGCGCATCGCCGATCCGTTCGAGGCGGAGTTGCTGGCGCTGCTGGCGCAGACCGGCTTGCCGCTCACGATCGATCAAGGCGCGGGAGGCGAAGAAGCGGCGCGCGTCGAGCGGGCGGTCGCAGCGGCCGGAGTGCAAGTTGAACGGTGGAACGGATCGTTCGCGGGCTTCGCCTCGATCGTCGCGGGCAGCCGGCTCTACGTGGGCTACGATTCGGCCGGGCAGCATGTAGCGGCGGCTTGCGGCGTGCCGCTCGTCGCCGTCTTCGCGGGATTCTCTTGCCCGCGCATGTTCGCGCGCTGGCGCCCCGCCGGTTGCGTCGTCCGCGTCGAAGACCCAGACCCCGCGCGCGTGCTGGAACAGGTGCGGCTTACTTTACCGCAAACGTTAGAGAGCCGGTAGCGTTTGTGTTCTGATCGAGCACGATGAGCCGGAGCTGCTGCACCGCATCGGTGGTCGGGTGATCCTGCGAGAGTGGGATACCTTCCTTCATCACTGCGTCGTGCTGTTCGGACGTGAGTTCCAGATTGAAGTTCATTAAACTCGGTTCGCCGAGTGGGCCGGATGCGCCGCGATCGGAAATCAACAGATATACCGCGCCTGTGTACTTGGCGCCCTGCTGGGTCAGGATGATGTCCGATGGATTGATGCGGATGTCCAGATGTACCCCTTGTTTGGCGCCTTCCATGGGCGCAATTTTCGTGCGCAAGCCGATCTCGGCCACGTCGGAGGGATTTTGATACGCCGCCATCAGGGCCGCCCGCATCCTGTCCGCCACTGGCCGCGCATCCGGCAACGCGTAGTAGCGCTCCCTGACCCGAAGCTTGACTCCCGCCCGCTCGCAGGTGATGCGGATCCTGTGCCACTTGCTGTCCCAGTTCTCCGCCGACGGGTCGTAGGCAATCTCGAAAGAATTGTCGTCGCCGGCGGCCACCTGCTTCAGAACCGCGCGAATGTCCAGCCGGAAGTAGGTGGCGCCGCCGGTAAGAAGCGCCATTTGCGCCAAGTCGAGCGCGGGATCCGCACCCTGGGAACCCTGTGCATTCTGCTGTAGCCCGGAGCTCTGGGCGTCGTTGGCATTACCTGGCCGGTTAATGGGCGAACTCATTGTATCCATCTGCATCATGGGGTTGAGCGCCGTGCTGAGGTCCCTGCTGTATGAAACCGGGTCCACGGCGACGTCGGCCTTTGCCAGCGTCACCCCCAGGTGTGGCACGTAAAGAGCGCAATCCACCCAATCCCCGTTGCACGGAAGCTTGGTGTTGTAAGCATTTTGCATGCCGTCCGTGATCCATACAATGTCCCTCCGGCCCGGAAACACGGCCAATTGTTCGGCCAGCGTCTCAAGCTGGTGGAAAGTCTTCTTTACCTGGTCCTCCTGGCCCAGGTGCACCGGCCGGGCATGGCTGGCCGCTTTCATGGCCTTATCGAGAACCTGAGCCACGTCGTGCGGCCACGTATCGTCGTCGGCGGCTTTCGGCCCTATGGCATGAATCGGAACCAACTCGCCCTCCAGGTTGAGCAGGTAGAAATACACGGAATTGCCGGATTCCAGTTGCGCAAGCGATTTGTCCAGGGCCTTCCAGTTGTCCAGCCGGTCGGCCTGGTTCTCATTCATCAGGTCGAACAGGATGGCGATGGTGTGCTGCATCGCGCCGCCGGGCCTGTTGGAATGCTCCAACGGTCCCAGAGCGGCGGCCGGGCCGGCTGCGGGCTTGTGGAAAGCGAAGATGGTTTCCGGCTTGCCCTGGTCGACGATCTTGAAATCGGCGGCGGTCAGGTCGGTCACGGGTTGGCCGCTGGCGTCGAGCGCCACAGGGTGGAGGTGCATCAGGACGGGCGGTCCCGGAGCTTGTGCCAGAAGTCCGGAAGCGGCCAAAGCGATGGCGCAGAGGAGAGTCTTGAATTTCGACATAATTGACACCATAGTGTACCTCCGGGTGCTGGATTTTGGGTGCTGGGTGCGGGCAAGACCCAGTGCCGGGCTCTGGGTCCTAGGTTCTGGCGAACTCATTCGCGAACGGTTGAGGAGTTTGCCAGGACCCCGCACCTAGCACCAATGCTGTTAACTTTGGTGGGGCAGACCATCGCACTTTGTGGTCTGCCGTCNNACCGGCGGCAACTTCCGGCTGCTCAATCGCTTGTTAACACAAATCGAGCGAATTCTCGAAATCAACGCGCTGGATGAAGTGACCAAGACGGTCGTGGAAACGGCACGGGAGAGTTTGGTGATTGGGCAGGCCCACGTGGCCCCTTGGATTGCTGACACGTTCCGAAGCCGATTGACAAGCGAATGGACAGCCACGCCAGCTGCAAATGGAGAGAGGCGGGTCGCCGCATATACGACCCACCTTTGAAGTGAGACGATCGCGAAATACGCCACGTTGGGATTCTCGCCGTAGTACGTCAGAACTCTGAACTGATTCAGGATCGCCCAAATCACCGGCATGGACATGAATGAAGGGAACATGAC
>PMVV01000391.1 GCA_003166475.1 Bryobacterales bacterium
GCTTGGCCGCCGGGGGACGGTTGGTTCGGAGTTTTTTCTGCCGAGCAATGCCAATTTCCGATAAGCCGTTTACTATCATGGATTCAGCCATCATTCCTAAGATTTCCGATCAAGTTTCCGGATATCGCCGCGAGGGGCTCGTGTAGGGACGAGGCGGTACAAAGCCTCCTTACTACCAGGAGAGCACGGGATCTGGCGGGGCGGGCCAGGCTAGGTTGCGAAGTGGTTGATGGGCGCGGAGATATTTCCTGGGTAGGTGAGTTACTGGGGATGGCGAGCTTCGGGCGGTTCCGGCGGGGTCAGCCCCCTGGGAAATGTCTCAACCGGCGCATCAGGCCGTTGATGACCTTTTCAAACCCGGCGGCGGCAGAATACCCGACCTGTGCAGGGCCCGCACCCTGGGGAGGGTCGTGGCGCCTAGTGGCGCCTTGAACCGGAAAGGCGCCAGGCTTGAGGAACGGAACCGGCACGGGGATCTCGAAGGAAGAGCCGCCCGTGGGGCTGGTGTGGACCTCTAGCACCCTGACCGCGGCACCTGCTTGGAGCGCCCGCCATGCGCCCGCCACCGTCACGCCGGTAGTCTCTTAATTTGATATTAGAATGGCGGGTCGTCCTTTGATACACTTACCATGTGCGAAGATTTGTTTTGGTCACTGTTATTGCCATTGCCCAATGGGTAGCAGGGGGGCCAGCCGTAGGGCAAACCAAAAAACAAACCGGCCCACCAACCGAACCAGCCAAGGCCAAAAATACCAATTCCCAACCACCCCAACGTGGAACTGAGGATGCGCCGTTTATCGTCCAAATTACGAATAGCCCACATACCCAAGCCGGGGCCACACAACAGAAGGCACCACAGAAGGATTTCTATGACAAGTTTGGGATCTGGTGCGGAGCAGCGATTGCTCTGTTCACCTTTGCTCTGGTGGTAGTTGGCGCGTGGGGTGTATCCGCCGCCGTTCGGACTCTTAAGGCGATTGAAAGGCAGGTTGCGGTGCAAGAGGTAGCCATGACCCAATGGATCGACGTAAAGAGCTGGCGCTGTGAACCGACCGCCTTGCCGGATGGAGAGAGCTTCATTAAGCAGATGGCGGTGTATTTTGACGTTGAGAATCCTACCAGCTTCCCGCTTGTGATTCCAGGTGGCAATATCAACCTTACGCTCGGAAACGGAACCGTAAGATGTTTTACCGGAGATGGCGCGCGGCTTAATCCAAGACAACCTCAAATCAAAGACGTTCCGCTCAGGATGACGGACGAACAATCGAGGCAATACATGGAAGGAGAGGTTATGGTCAACGTCGAGGGTCAACTTAATTTCGTTGATGTACTCGGCAGGAAACAACCGCATCCCGTGCACGGGATATTGTGGTGCAGCACACGCGAAGCGCGATTTCAGTCCGATGTGATGTGGGAGCATCGTGCGGATGGACAGAAAGCATAGGCATGAGGCGAACAAGAGGCACGGCGGCGATGCTGTCGGTCGTCGGCATTGAGCCGTGAAAGATCTGCCGGGGAAGCGGCAGAATGATTGTGATGGCAAGGTTTGGTTGGAGACGAACATGAGCACTTTCTGTATTATGTGTGGCAAGCCGCTGCTTCCAAGCACACGATTCTGTCCTGCGTGCGGAGCCTGGACCGCCGGATCGAGTTCGATTAGTGCGCCAGTGCCATCTGCCGCACCCGGTCGGACAGCCGTGAACCGAGTCGATTCGGGCATATTTTGCCCGAGTTGCGGAGTGCAAGCGATTTCTGATAGTGCCCCTTTCTGCACACAATGCGGTTCGCCCCTTAGGGCGTCCGCTTACTCGACGATAACAGAGCAGCGACCGAGCGTTCAGGTTAACGTTATAAATGCGCCGCACACGGGCGTGAAGGCGAGTCCTGAGTTCAGGGGTAGCTACGGCCTGCCTATTCCATCGATGATTATCGGGATCGTCTTTGCGCTCGGTATTTTTGATAACTCCAGGTGGGATTCAGACACGATCAACGGAGCCGCTGCCTTTTGTATTTTGGGACTCGTTTTGGGGATTGTTAGCGTTTGCCGACAGCAAAAGGGTCGAGGGATGGCGGTGGCTGGCATCGTCCTGTCTTCGATAGGACTACTTTCGGTCGTCGGGCGTCTGCCATAGCGAGAAGGAGATTGAGAAATGTTCTGTGCGAATTGCGGCAAGCCGCTGGTTCCGGGCGCACGGTTTTGTGGTCAATGCGGAGCCGTGATTGCCGATTCGAGTGTGACTGGTGCGCCAGCGCCGTCCGTGGCACGGGTGGCACCTGGGTGCGTGGCCGCCTCTCCGACTGGCACAACGCTTGCGGCCGGAGCCGCCAGCAGTACCGTGGTTTGGCTTCTGGCCTTTGCACCCCTAATTGGGGTCATATCGGAGAGCCTAATTGCACGAAAGACAGACGCCGACCCTTCCCAGCTATGGATTGTCACTGTGTTGTTAAACATTCTGCTTTGCTCTCTCGATGCGAGACTCCTAAAGAGGGATGGTGTCAAGGGGCCGAGTGTGTGGGCGGTCTTTTTGATTCCAGTCTACCTATACAAACGCACTCAGGTCTTGGGGCAGAACAAAGCCTACTTCTTTGTTTGGATCGCGACTTTTGTCCTTTCGTTGGGAGCAGACAGAGTAATTGCATTGCCATACGCCGAAGGGCAATACCACCTGGACGAAGCGTGGACAATGTTACGACTTAAGCCCGGTGCTCTGCGGTATTTCATCATATCTGGTGGTTCAGTTAGATTCAAGGGTCGGTCGGATGGTCCCGAATACCGACTGAACCTCGAACATCCAAATGGGTTCACCGATCTTGAAGGACATCAACTGAGTCTGCTCGACCCAGATGGTCCAGATGCCCAGGCTTATAATACGTCCGGTACAAGAGAATGGGTACGGTGCGAACATGGGAGCGAGTGCGTACTTACGATTTCGTACTCGCGATCTAACGATCGGCCTGTACAAGAACAAACGCCGCAGACGCAGGTCCCCCAGGTCCCCCAAGCATTACCATCGAAGGCAGCAGAGCCACCCGCCCAGATCCCCCAAGCATTACCATCGAAGGCAGCAGAGCCACCCGCGCAGGTCCGCCAAGCATTACCATCGGAGGCAGCACCCGCCGATACTTCCCAGCCCCCCGTCGCCCCACAACCACCCGCTTCAACTAGCCCACCCGCGCCGCCAGTAGAGGCAAGCAAGCCGACGTCTGGCGTGCTGTGCAATGGGCCAGTCGAAGTGCGGCAGAACTGGGAATTGACGTTCAGGAATCTCCCCGGCGACCGATTGAAGTTCACATTCGATCACGATGCGTGGCTGCCGCTTATTCATCGAGAGCCAGATGGCACGCAAACGCTGATAATGCGGTCCATAAAACCGGGCATCCAAACTAGGTGCGATGTGCAGTGGGAGATCGTGCAATAGGCTGAAACCGAGACCGTGTTTTTAGGAGACTTTCAAAATGGCCGACGTTGGCAACCTGTTTCGAAGTGAGATCGGGATTGACCCGATACCGGTAACTTACGATATAACGGCGCATGGGCTTGGCCCTATCACCGGAACACTCGCGGCACACGAAGACCCAGATTTTGCACGCAAGAATATCGGAGAAAGATTCACGCTTGTCACGAGTGGTGGCACACACAAGATCCATATTGCTATCACGAGCGAAACCGGCGACTTTGTTGGTGACGGCGTAGTGCCAATCGTCTGATTCCCCATAGCCCCGCCGCTTTTCAGGGGATGCCAACCATCGGCGGGATGCCAACCATCGGCGCGACCTCTGCGGTTCGCTGGCAGTCAACGTAGCGCGTCCAAGTCAGCCCAATGCAGCCAGTTCAGCCGCAGTGAAAAAGAGCTTCCTTCTTTTTCTGGGACTTGTGCGCCCTGCCGTCGTGATTGCCTGTGGTGCCGCAAATCGGGCAGAACTTTTCGCTGGGTGCCTTTCTTCTTGCGGAGCGGTTGGACCTTAAAACGGTAAAGATGGACAGAGGTTTTAATGGGGCCGTTCTCAAAGGTGCGTGTGTTCATCAAAAGGCACTATCTCGATACAATCCTTCATCTCGATAGCTTGCTGTAATTCTATAGTGCGGCGAAGTCCTCGAAGTGTCTTAACAACATAAGTCTTTACTCTAGGCGACATGCGGCAGCCAAAGATTACCGCCCTCACTTGCTGAGGGTCATACTTAAGCTCTATAGACCGTTGCCCTTTCGGAACTCGTCCCATCGCGTTGTCTGCAATCCACCTATATTCCCCCTCGTACGACCAGCATCGTAGCTTAACCAGCAAGGCACTGTGTATCCGCTCTCCCAAGTCAGTGTTAGCGTCTAGCTTAAAGTAGGATGTAAGAAAATCCAGCAGGGCAATAGACGCAATATGCTCTTGGTAATGTACTTCGTTGGGTTGTTCTGCGGCGAATTCAAGCTCTATACAGAAACCGGTATGAGACGACGCATAATGAGACCAAAGCAAGGTGCAGGTGTTGTGGCTACTAAGACAGTACATCGGGTAGCTGTCAATGATCTCATTAAGGGTCCTTTCACAGTCCCTCAAGAAGCGGATACCAACGGGGGTAAATGCTTCATTAGAGACCCAACTGCCCACGATGTTTCTCGTACGAGCGTCGATGTTAGGCCGTTGAAGTAACGTCAGGACCTGTTGTGGTGTCGGATATCCAATGTCAATCTTGCTGTCGAAAGGATCATTGAAGCTCTTTCTTCCAGAGAACATCGCGTAAGACTTCACCAACGCATCGAGAGCTTTATTAGCTTTCGCCAAGTCCTCCGCCGACTGTTCAGAGACCGACTGGAATTTGTAGAATCTTGTGGCACCCACACTGCACCTCGACGTGGCACCGCCTTAACTACAGTGTACCAAAATGTGAGGTCGGCTTTTGGTAAACCCAAACGGGGAGACCTCATGGCGGATTTTCACTGTCCGACCCTGTTATAGGCTCCGATCACGAACGTCACCAGAACACCCGCAGCACGCTCCGCAGTGCCGCCAGTTCGCTCGAGGCCTGCCCGGTGGACTTTGTTGTGGGCCTCGGCGACGGCGACCGCATCAGCGCCTCTTTATGGCGAGACCGGCCCCGCTTGGTTTGGTTTACATTCAATCCCTGAACCGCCGGCCAGGATCGCCCGCCATCAGGTAGACCCAGGGCTTCAAGTAGATATTAAGTCTCGGATCATATGATTGTGGTGGCTTAATGCATGCATTGGTTATATACCTGCAATGGATCTGCTGGAAAGCGGGTTGGAGCCGGCTACCGTCGGCCCAGATAATTTCCGTAGCCTACGATCACGGTGGATGCCACCA
>PMVV01000181.1:0-158 GCA_003166475.1 Bryobacterales bacterium
CTGTACAGCACGGTCTCCTTGCCCGCCGCATCCAATTTGTACACTACGCCCATGTCTGCAGAACCGCCGCCCGTTGTGGTCCCGTAGAGGTTACCTGCCGAGTCGCCGATCACGCCTGCGTTTGTTTGTCCTCCGTCGGCCCCGCCCGTAAAGCTGTA
>PMVV01000181.1:196-21539 GCA_003166475.1 Bryobacterales bacterium
GGTCCCGTAGAGGTTGCCTGCCGGGTCGCTGACTACACCCGAATTATCACCGGAAAGGTCGCACAGCACCGTATAATTGCCGGCCGTATCCAACTTGTACAGCACGCCAGGGCCAATGCCATAAGCGTACGTGCCGCCAAGGGACGTGGTCCCATATAGGTTTCCCGCGGAATCGCGAATCACACCTACGCGGGGGCTGCCCCCATTGGCGCAGCCGCCGTTGGGGCTGCCGCAGGAGTTGAAGTTGTACAGCACCGTCACCTGGCCGGCCGTATCCAGCTTGTACACCGCGTTCGCAGCGGTCCCGTAGAGGTTGCCCGCCGAATCGCGGACCACACCTGCCGTGGAGTTGCATCCATGAGCCCAGTCCGTGAAACTGTACAGCACCGTCAGTTGGCCGGTCTTATCCAGCTTGAACACAACTCCGCAGCCTGATGCGCCACCACCTTGTTCAGTGGTCCCGTAGAGGTTGCCTGCCGAGTCGCCGATCACACCGGCCATGGGCCGGCCCCCGTCGGCCCCTCCCGTGAAGTTATACAGCACAGTATAATGACCAGCCGGATCCACCCTGTACACCACGCCCGCGCCTGCTGTACCGCCGGTCTGAGTAGTCCCGTAGAGGTTGCCCGCCGAATCGCGGATCACACCCGTGGAGGGGTTCGCCCCCGTTGGCGGGCTTCCGAAATTGTGCAGCACAATTTCACTTGCCGTCTGCGCCCGCCCAGGCGCCATCCACATGGCGGCTAACGCGCAGGCCAGACTTAGCGGCCCGAAAGCGCCCTTGCGGCACCCCGATAGCGCCGCCATTCCGCCGAGCCAGCCGCAGCCTTGTTTCATCTTTGCCATGAGTTTCCTTTCATGCACGCTTTCCCACCGGGGTTTCAGCCAAAGTGTCACAGGAGCAAGTCCAGATTAGTAGCCATTCCTGCTTCCTCCTTTCTGTATCCGAGAAGGTTGCCGGACGCTGAACGTGAGCGAAGCAGCGAAAACCAACCGTAGCGTGGTCGTTGGCGCAGTGACCGATGACCGGTAAAAGGGAGGGAAGACCAGCACCAGGAGCACGTTCCTCGTGTCGGCTAATCCGCAACACTTCGGACGTAACAATCCGAAATTCTAATCCACAATACGCCCCCGGCGAGCCGATGTCAAGCCAAGAGCGGAGGCCTTGCGCGCGGTGCAGCCGGCGGAAATTGAAATGCAATCAGTCCCCTTAGAAATCGGAGACGTCCTGATTCGTCATCCTTGGGCGTTCGACCGCGGCACACCAAACACGACCGATACACCACGAGCCCTCGTAACCATCCGTTACGTACGTCACTGGTACGCCGACAACAGCCGCGAGGTCAATTCCATGCCCTTAGCGACTTGGCAAGGCCTGACCCCAGAACAACGAACTATCATGCGTTTTCCCTCGAAGCCCGATCGGAATCCTCGCAGTTAGAATCGCGCGAAACGATGTGCAGGTGAGCAACAGTGCGGCAGATAAAGCGCTTCCAGATAGTCTCGTCATGGTCAGTTGCCTCGATCAATTCTTCCGGCTGGCATCTCCGAGGTAGGCATCTACGCTGTACTTACCCGCTCCCGCCAGCAGCAGTGTGAGCATGATCGCCATATATACGACGATCAGCTCTCCATGATCCCCGCCATGACCCAAGAACTGGAACCGATGAACGAATGCCCAGGCAACGCTCAGGTTGATCAGGCAAATCAGAGCCGCCCAGCGGGTCGCCAGCCCCAGAATCAGCAGCACGCTGCAGATCGCGTCGGACAGCATCGCAAACAGCAGGCTGGGGACAGCCCCGATATGCAAAGGGTCTGGAAAGTGGGCCGCCATGGCCGAAAACGTAAATACTTTCTCCAGCCCATGTTTCAGCAGAAGCGGCAAGACGCCGGCCACACGTAGCGACAGCAACCCCGCATCCTGGTTTGCAGGTATGGGGGCCATTCGCAATATATTCTTCAGCATGTAGTTCTCCTATTGAGGGCCTGTTACTGCTTGATCACTGTCCCGTCGCTGAGCCGGAGTTCGCCCCATCCTCCGTTCAACCGCCCGTGTTCGCCCTGCTCATTGGCGCCGTAGGGGAACTTGGCGGCCATCTTCTCGTCCACTTCGACGCCCCAGCCGGGAGTGTCGCTGGCCCAAAGATAGCCGTCCTTAAACGCAGCGCAGCCTTTGAACATCTCAGCCAACACGCCGGTTATGATTCCGCCTTCCTGAATGCCGAAATTGTAGCTGGCAAGATCCAGGTGAAGCTGCGCGGTATGACCGACCGGCGAAACGTCGTTCGGTCCGTGCCAGGCCGTTTTGACTCCGAACTGCTCGGCCAGCGATGCGATCTTACGCGCCTGCGTCACACCGCTAACCTGCGAAACGTGGCACCGGATGTAATCGATCAAGCGCTCGACAATCAGCGGAGTCCACTCGTGCGGGCTGTTGAACAGTTCGCCCATGGCGATGGGAGTCGCGCATTGCGAGCGCATCTGCCGGTACCAGTCGTTATCCTCCGGCGAGAGCGGATCCTCGAGAAAGTACAGCTTGAACCGTTCGCAGTCCTTGACGAACTGAATGGCCTCGCGCGGCGAGTAGCGTTCGTGCATATCGTGCATCAGCTCCACTTCGAAGCCGATGTCTTTGCGGCACACCTCGAAGATCTGGAGCATCAGCCGGAGATTGGCGCCGCGATCGAAAACCGGTCCCTCGTGCAGGCCTTTGGGGCCGGTTGGCTCCGCCTGGCCGCCCCCACCCGCGCGCCGCCCGTAGCCGGCGCCCACACGCACGTGCGTGTACCCGCGCGCCATCGCCTGGCGCACGCCATCCACAACTTGCTTCGGATCGGCGCCGCCCGTGTTGGCGAACGTCAGAATCGCTTCGCGGCACTTGCCTCCCCACAGCTCGTAGACCGGCATTCCCGCCTGCCGTCCCTTGATGTCCCACAGCGCCTCGTCCACCCCACTGATGGCGTTGTTGAGAACGGGGCCATTTCTCCAATAGGAGCTGTTGTAGCAGGTCTGCCAGATGTCCTCGATGCGATTAACGGGTTTGCCGATCAGCAGCGGGCGAAGATACTTCTCCACGGCGACCACCACTGCGTCGGCCCGCTGCGTGAATGTCGCGCAGCCGTAGCCGTACAGACCGTCCTGATCGGTGACCACCTTCACCACCGTGAGCCGCGCCCCAGCGGGTTGCGTAGCGATGACGGTCACGTCCTTGATCTTGGGCGACGGCATCCCGCGGGTTGCGCGCGCCATCTTCTCCTGGGCCTGCACCTGCCGGCTGCCGCCCAACCCGGCCGCGGCACCCGCGACCACCATTTGCAAAAGTCCGCGTCTGTTCACGTATTCTCCTTATGCGGTCCGGCGGCTGCCTGGCGGTCTCCATTGCCGCGGCCCGCCATGATCGCGGAATTTGAAAACGACATCCTCGATCGCTTCGCCAGCGACTTCGATTTGCCCCAAGTCGCGGGTGCCCACGCCCAGTTCTTCTGCCAGCCGCAGCGTGTTATCGCAGGTCTCGAAAGGAGCTTTTCCCCGGTCGGCCATCGGGTCGAAACCCATCACCGCCATCGCCACGGCGTCCGTGTTCACCACGTTGGCGCCGGCCACCAGCACACCCGGGCTGATCGCTTCGGTAGTTCCAGGTCTGGGCAGCTCGGCCCCGGCGATGGTCTCGATCCCATCCAGGATCGCCAGGCTCACCGGAACGGCCGCCGCAAGGTCGGCAACGATCCGGGGAATCCGATACCCGCCTTCACGTGGAGTGGTGGGGTTCTTTTCGGAAGGCGAACTGCTTGGCGGTTGCCGGCTGCCCATATGGCCGATTTCCTGGCGCCCGCCGTACGGCTTTGGGGCCGGCTCGTCCTTCGGCACTTTGTTTCCGTAGATCGTGGTCGGCGTAATGCCAAAAAGGTTCTTGATGGAGAGTGTCACGCCCGCGGTACCGTGCTCCTTGATCTTAGTCATCGAGATCAGCACGTCCGATTCGGCAAAGGCGCTGCTCAAATCATAGGCCGGAAACAGGTGGCCGCCATGCGGGACACTAAACCGCGTGAACGGCTTGCTGCTCTTATACGGCATGTTGGTGTTGATCAATTCAACTCGTGGGGCGGCGCTCAACACCAGGTTCGGATCCCAGCCGGCCTTCAGCATGAACTCCTGTAGCGACGCCGGCCATATCCATGGGCCCTCCACTACGCGAATGCGGCGCGCCCCGGCCTTGTCGAGCAGATGGATAACGCCGCCCACCGTGCGCGGATGCGTCCAGATTGTGCGGCTCTGGGGAAGGTAGTCCTGGCGCGCGGTCTCTACGCCGGTCAGGTTGATCTTGATCGTGACTGTCTTACCCCTCACCACTCGCCCCAGGCCGCCCAACTGATCGAACATCTTGCCGGCCGCGGCCACAAACTCGTCGCCGTAGCTTTTGCACCTCGCGATTGCAACCCGGGACGCCGGCGCCGATGCGCGCATCCGCCCCGGCTGGATCATGGCGAATCCGGCCGCTCCCAATCCCGACACGAACTGTCTGCGATTCATATTCCCCCCTCTATCTCTCGAATTCGAGTGCTACATAGTTTTGGGGCGCATTGGCGGGCAGATGGTATTCTGCGCCAATATACTCGTCCGACGGCTGCCCATCGATAGGCGCCGGCTGGCCCCCGATCGTCAACAGCCGCGCGCTTCGGTATTTCTCACGCACCCAGATTGTGCGCAGTCCTGCCCGGCCGCCGTCGGCATAGGAAAGGCACTGCAGCAAAGCCGTTTTTCCGTCCGCCGAAGCGGTGTATCGCGTGCAGCCTGAACTCGCGCCGTTATATGTCTTCACCAGATCGTTGCGGTGGCTTAAAAGGAACTGAGTGTCGACGGCCACTTCGTAAGGATCGTCGATCGCTTTTCGCGCCACCGCCAGCCGGCCTTTCCCCACCACTGAAACGTCGAATTGCGTTTCAAAATCGGGCGGCGCCGGTTTGCCCTCTTTCCCCCATGCCGGCGAAGTGAGCAACAACCCTCCCTGCTCCATGAAATCCGCGATCTTGCGGCGCAATGCTGGATCCGGCATGGTGCTGTCGGTATATAAGAGCGCCTGGAGCCCGCTGAACGTCTGCTCCATCGCCTGCGACTTCCAGACGACCTGGAACAGCAGGTCGCGGCGCGCCATCAGGTTCAGTATCTCGCCCGTCAAACCGAAATTGTCGCCGGCAAAGTCGGAGATTACGCCCATCAGGCCCAGAGAGCGATACGACTTCCAGTTCGCGTGCCCCTTGAAAAATGCCGCCGCGGCCGCAATCTGTTTCCAGCCTTCGATCGCCGCTGGAGTCGCGGCCGCCAGGCCGGACCGCAGTTTGTCATCGAGCGAGATCACCCAACGCCCGCCCGCCGCCTCCGAGTCGCAGATGGCCTTCACGTGACTCCGCGGCAGCACCGCCTCGCCTTTGCCGGGCGGATCGAACGTCAACCAGAGCGGCGCCTTCAGCCGCGCGCGGGCCATCTGGATGTACCAGCCGTTCGAATCGAGCCAGGGCACGCTGGTCGGACCGGCGCTGGCCGCTCCACCGCCGCTCGCCATGTTCACGCCAGGCCAGACGTTGCCGCCGATCGCAACGGCGGAGGCCGTCGAATCCCAAGGCACATCCTCACGCTCACACCATGCGATCGCCGGGAGATCCGAACTACCCGCGGCTCCCCCTATTGCGACTGCTTCTATACCAGCCGTTTTCGCGGCGGCGATTGCGGCCTTACGGTCCCCCGCGCCATCTACCCAGCCCACGACCGCCAGGTTGCGGCGCCGGGCCGCGTCGATCAACGGGCCGGCCGTGCGCTGCTGCTCTGCGTCGGCGGGCAAACCAGCAGCCCAACTAATCGCGATGCAATCGACGGCGGTGCCGTTCAAGAACTCGAGCGCCGCCGGATCGTGCCAGCGTTCGAGTGTTTGCCGGATCTCCGGGTCGAAACCCTCGCTTTTGCCACGCCTCGCGATCTCAAGCGGACCGCTGGGCCAGCGCAGCGGAACCGCGTTTTCGAGTTGCATCACTTGCCTCTGGGCGATCCCCTTTTACCGATTTTAATCTCCACTGTACCTCTTACCTCCTTGATCTCCAATTCGCGTTTCGCCCCCATGTCACCGTCACCCGCGGGCCGGGTTGCGCCGCCGCCGAAGCAGGGCCGGAAGCATGGCACAGAATCGGGGCCGCGGCGATTCTAGGGTTCGGCCTAGTTATAGTTACGCGCATCGAAGCGTTCACGCCGCAGTTGTCCCGCGGTCCGTCCGGTAAGCTGCTCCATGTGCCTTGGTTCGGCGGCTTCACAAGGGCGACCTCGAATGTCCCGCAGGGCGCCCTCACGACAGCAACGCTGGGCATGCTCGGTAGCTGTTTGCGATACGCGAGCGTGAATCGATTGGCGTGTACGCAGGATTCGACTTCCAGGTGCCAAGGGGGGAGACAATGCCGACAGTGCCGCGGCTTACTCGTGGCGGAGGGCCACCAGCGGGTCCACACGGGTGGCGCGGCGCGCCGGAATGTAGCAGGCGGCCAGCGCCACCAGCATGAGCAGCAAGGTCACCGCGATGAGCGTGATGGGGTCGCCGGGTTTCACATCGTATAGCATGGTGCCCAGCAAGCGTGTGACGGCCAGCGATGCCGCAGTGCCAATGGCTATGCCCACGGCAGCCAACGCCACGCCGTGCCGCACCACGCGCCGCAGGACCTGTCCGGTTGGGGCGCCCAGCGCCACGCGAATACCGATTTCGCGGGTCCCGCGCGTGACCTCGTGGGCCAGCAGGCCGTAAAGGCCGATCGCCGCCAACAGCAGCGCCGCTATGCCGAAAAGGCTGGAGAGGCGCGCCATCAAGCGCTCCTGGAAAAGCATCGCCTCGATCTGCTGGGCTTGCGTCTTGATATTGAGCACCGGTATATCTTTGCCGGCCTGGCGCACGATCTCGCGCACTTCCGGCGCCACCGCCAACGGGTCGCGCGCGGTGCGCAATTCGAATGAGCCGCCCGATGCGCTAGGAACATACGTGGTGGGTTCAATCGCGCGCCGCAGATCATCGTACTTGGTATCGCGCACCACGCCCACTATTTGCCAGCCGGCGCGCGGGGAAGAATCCGGCTCGCCGTTGACACCGGGAATATAGGCGCCGAAGGGCTGGCCCAGCGGGTTTACTTTCGGGAAATAGGCGCGCATAAACGCTTCGTTGACGATGGCCGGTACGACGATCCGTTCCCGGCCCTTCGGATCTCCCTCGGCTTTGGCCGCCAACTCGTATTCTTCGGGCTTGAACTTGCGGCCCCGCTGCACCGGAATTTTCATCGTCTCGAAAAATTGCGGACCGATGGAGAGGATATCGGTCTGAACGGAAGATTTGGGAGGCGTGCCGGGCAAATGGAAGTCCGTGCTGGAAAGGCTTCCGCTCAGCAATACGGAATCGGAGTAGCTGACCGAGAAAACGCCGGGGATGGCGTTGAAGCGGTCTCGCAGGTCGCGGTAAAAGCTGGCCAGGCGTTCATGCTTCAAGTGCGTCAGGGTGGTGTCCACATCGAAGGTCAACAGGTTATCGGTGGCGAAGCCGGGATCGAGATTCCGCAGGTTCTGCAGGGTGTGCACCACCAGGCCGGCGCCCACCAGCACCACCACCGTCAGCGCCACTTGCGTCACCACCAGGATATTGCCCAGGCGAAAGCGGCCCTGGCGCGCGTTCAAAGCGGCGGCGCCGTCTTTGAGCGCCGGGGTCAGATCGATGCGCATGGAGCGAAGCGCCGGAGCGAGTCCGAAGAGGATTCCGGTAACCAGCGCGGCGGCCAGCGTGAAGCCGAGCACGCGCAAGTCCAGGTCGGCGGAGAATCGAAACGGCCGGCCGGTATTATTCGCGGCAAAATCGATCAACGCGCGGGCGCCCCAATAGGCCAGCAGGATGCCCAAGGCGGCGCCGAGAGTGGAAAGCGTGACGCTCTCGGTAAGCAGTTGACGCACGAGCCGGCCACGCGCCGCGCCCAGTGCAAGCCGCACGGCGATCTCTTTCTGCCGTGCCGCGGCGCGCGCCAGCAGCAGACCGGCGACGTTGGCGCAGCCGATCAGCAGCACGATGCCCACCGCGATCATCAACGCGTAGAGCAGCGTGGAGAGCCGCTCGCGAAGGCCGGTGAGCCCCGTCTGCGCCTGCACCAGGGTAATTGCGGGCACGTCCGCGGCGCTCGCCAAGGGTTTTTCGGCGTGCATCAGGTGGTTGAGAAACAGAGCGGTGAGCTGGCTTTGCGTGGCCCCCACCGAAATGCCCGGCCTCAAGCGGCCCGCGGCCACAATCCAAAATGAGCCCGCATCTTCCTGGCGCGGCGACCAGGCATAGCTCTGCTGCAGGTTCCGGCGCTGGACCAACGGCACCGAGAGATCGCGCGTGTTGCCTGGCGTAAGGTATGTGAACGATTCTTCGGCGACGCCTACAATGGTGAACGGCAGCCCGTTCAGATCCAGCGTCTTTCCGATAATCGACCGGTCGCTGGCGAACTCGCGTTTCCAGTAGGCATACTGCAATACGGCCACCGGCGCGGCGCCCGGCGCATCGTCGGCCGGGACGAACACGCGTCCGGCGGCAGCACCCACACCCAGCGCTTGAAAATAGTCACCCGAGACGTACTGCCCGTTGGCCTGGTGTACGGCGACATTGCCACTGACCGTAATCGAACCGGCGCCCGCGAATTCCGCCAGGCTGGAGAATGGGCCATGCTGCCGCACATCTTCGAGGAACGGCTTCGACAGAGAACAGCCGTGCGGATTGGCGACTCCGGAGCGGTTGAAGCAGTCTCCGTAGGAGCTGAAACTGTGGGTCTTCAGCTTGCCGCGGGCGCTCCATTTGAGCAGCATCAGGTGCTGGGGATCGCGCACCGGCAGCGACTTGAACATGACCGCGTCGATGATACTGAAGATTGCCGTGTTCGCGCCGATGCAGAGGGCCAGCGTGAGGACAGCGACGGTGGTGAAGCCGGGATTCTTCGCCAGCATGCGCAGGCCGTAGAGCACGTCGCCGCTCCAGCCGGCCAGTAAGGTGAGCCGGCCGCGTTCGCGCAGAGCTCGGTCTTCGGCGTTATGTTGCCAGGTCGTCATAGCTGATTCCTTTCCACGCTGCGCTTCCTCCAACTCATGGGCCAGCGCGGCCCAATCGCCGATGTGCCGGCGCGCGGTCTCGGCGGCCTGATCCTCGCCGCCACCCAGCCGCAGCGCTTCGGTGTACGCGTCTTCCAACTGGCGGGCCACTTCTTCGACAATTTCGGCTTCGCGCTCGGGACGAAAGCCCCGCAGGCGCAGGTTGCGGCGGACATATTCGGTCCAATCAGGCATGGCTGGGCCGCACGATCTGGTTGATGGTGGCCACGAATTCGTCCCAGGCGCTTCGCTGGGCCTTCAGAAATTTGCGGCCCGCGGGCGTCAGGCGGTAACAACGGCGGCGGCGCTCGCCGGCCTTCTCGAGCCAGCGGCCGGCGATCAGGCCGCGGTCTTCCAGGCGGAACAGGATGGGATAGAGCGATCCGATGCGAAAGCGGATCTGGCCTTTGGATCGCTCCTCAATGAGTTTGCCGAGGTCGTAGCCGTGGCGCGGGCGGGCTTCCAGCAGCGTGAGAACCAGCAGTTCGGCGCTGCCCTTGCTCAGGTCGCGATTGAACATCATACTTTAGGGAATTATACTTCTGTGACGTATATGAGGGCAAGACGTTATTTGATGTTCGCTTAATACAGTGACGATTCCGGCGACAAATGTGCCACTTTCCATCGGTGCAGATGTGGGGCGGCCAATCTTGGCCGCAGCCGCCTTTTCAGGCGGCCAGGGCCGGCTGAAAGCCGGCTGCGGGCAGAATGCCCACCCCACAAATCGCAGACCCGGCAGGCAATCTGTGTGGCCTACTCCACCCGCAGCGCCACCATGGGATCAATCCGCGAAGCTCTGCGCGCCGGCAAGTAACCCGCCAGCCCTGCCACTGCCAACATCACCGATGCCGCTGCCAGGAATGTGTACGGGTCCCCATAAGTCACGCCGAACAGCAGCCCGCCGATCGCGTGCGCCGCCACCGCCGACGCCACCGTTCCAATGGCCAGCCCGATCACTGCGCGCCCCAGCGTCTCCATCACGATCTGCCGCTGCACTCGCGCCCCCTGCGCTCCCAGCGCCATGCGAATGCCGATCTCCTGCGTTCGCCGCGTCACCGAGTACGAGACCACGCCGTAGATCCCCAGCGATACCAGCACCAGGGCGAACGTGGCGAAACCGGTCAGCAGCAGCACAATGAATCGCCGCGGGGAGATTGCGTGGTCGACCAGACGTGTCAGCGGCCGCATACTGGCCTTGGGCAAGCTTGGGATGAGCGGGCGCAGCACCGCCTCCACGCGTTGCGAAAGCAGCGGCAGCGGCAGAGTGGAACGTACAACCACATCGACCGATCCCCAGTCCTGGCATTGCCGGATCGGCATGTACATTTCGGAGCCCGAATTCTCCTCCAGCGCCACGTGGCGCACATCGCCCACCACGCCCACCACCTGCCGGTCTCCATTCACGCAATCCCCGACAATCGCCTTGCCGAGCGGGTCCTGGCCGGGCCACAGCCGCCGGGCCAGCGTCTCGTTGATCATCATGACGGGCGTCGCGCCGGTAACTGTATCGCGTTCGGTAAAATCGCGGCCCTTCTTCAGTGTCATGCCCATGGCCTTCACATAGCCGTCGCTGACCACGCGCACGAACGCGTCCGGATAGTCGCCGTCCTTGTAACTCTGGCCCTTCGCTCCCGCGCCCCACGCGCGGTTGTGACCGAGAGGCAAGACGTCCGTCAAACCGGCAGCCTGCACGCCGGAGATCGCTCTTACGCTCTGAAGCAATTCGTCGAAGTAGGCATTCTGCTGGGCTTGCGTCTTGTACTGCGGCCCTGGATCGACGCGCCATGCCGCCGCGTTCTCGGGCCGGAATCCGGGGTCCACCTCCAGCACGCGCAGGAAGCTGCGGATCAAGAGTCCCGCGCCCACCAGTAGCACGCACGCGAAGGCGATCTCGGAAACAACTAGCGCCGCCCGCGCCCACATCTGTCGCTTGCCTCCGCCGGCTCCGCGCTGGCCAAGCGACGCGCTGAGCGAAACCGCGGTCGTTTGCAATGCCGGCGCAATGCCTAGCACCAGGCCGGTCGCCAGAGCCGCCACCACGGTGAAGCCCAGCACCACTCCGTTTACTTGCACGCTGCTCAATAGCGGAATGTTGAACGAGTCGAGGTGCGCCACGGCGCGGGTCGCTGCAATGGCCAGGGCCAGCCCCAAAGCTGCCCCGGCCCCCGTTAGCATCAGGCTCTCGGTCAGTAATTGACGAACCAGCCGCTGCCTGCCCGCGCCGAGCGCCACGCGAATCGCGACTTCCTTCTGCCGCGAGGCCGCGCGCGCCAGCAAAAGATTGGAGAGGTTCGCGCACACAATCAACATCACAACCCCAACCGCGCCAGCCAGCACCGCCAGCGCCGGCCGTGTTCGTCCGCTCACATGCTCCGGCAGGAAAGTCAGCTTAGGATCCAGTCCGTTGCTGTGCGGGTTCTCCCTGGTGATCTGCGCTCCCAGGACATTCGCCTCCGCCTGAGCCGGCCCAATCCGCGCCTCGGGTTTCAGCCGTCCGACTACCGCCAGCGTATTCCCCCACCGGTCCGTTTCCTTGGTCAGCGGAAAAGGAGCGAACAGGTCGATATGCGTGCCGGGCGCAAAAATCGCCGCAAAGTCAAACGATGCGGGCAACACCCCGACCACCGTTGCGTCCGCATCGTCCAGCCGGATGGTTTTGCCCGCAATGTCCGGATCGGATCCAAAGCGCCGCTGCCACAGGCCGTGACTGAGCATCACCACATGCGGACCATTCCACTTGCATTCGTCCGCGCTGAATTGTCTTCCCAACTGGGGCTGCACGCCCAGCAGCGGGAAGAAGTTCTGCGATACCGGCACCGAGCTCAGCCGTTCCGGTTCGCCGTTCCCGGTGAGCTTGCTGTCGCCGACTCCATAAAACGCGAAGTATCCCGCGACGTCCGCGAACGACGTGTTGCGTTGCCGAAAATCGAGAAACCGCCCCACCTGCAAGGTGGCGCCCGACAAATCGCCGTCGATCTTCGTCCGATTGGCGATCCACACCAGCCTGGCGGGATCCTTGAACGGCAGCGGCTTCACCAATAGCGCGTCCAGCACGCTGAATACGGTCGAGCTCGCGCCAATCCCCAGCGCAATAATCAGAATCGCAAATGCCGCGAATCCGCTATCCTTCCGTAGCGTGCGCAAGGTGTAGCGCAAATCATGCATCATGCTCTCCATTACCGGCAACATAAGAGTAGGACGAACCCGGCCCGCCTGTGGTTAGCTTCTTTTTGCCGATTCATCGCCGCCACGCCGCACAACGCATCCGGTGCCTTAATTGCCGTTATCGGGTAAACCGTCCGGGCGCAACCCAGGCTCGCGTACCATTTTTCCGACGTGCTTCGCGATCCCGATGCGACCGAATCGAGACAGGGACGCCGGTCGCCGGCCGTGTATCACAAAGGTCCTTTGCGCAATAAGGGTCCGTCCTGCGACTTGTCTCAGAGCAGGTTCCCGTTTGGCGGTTCTGCTCAACCTGGCGGTGGCAGTCCTGCACCCTGAGAGGGAGAGCAGGCGCCGAACATGCCAAACGTAGTAGATTTGTTCGCGTAGAACAATTGGTTGGTCCGGAAAGGCACGGCATCGAAGGGCTTGCTCTTGTCCGCCAGCGCACGGTCCAACATCCAGGAGGTCGTGGTCACTGGGTCGAAGAAGCCGAAGTATGGCTCGTCCCAAACCGCCCCCACCAGCGAAAAAGGATGCGCCACGTTGACGTAGGGGCTGTGTACCAAATGGAAAGAGTCGTCGAAGTCCAGGGGTGGAACGGCGAACGTCTGGGAGTAAATCGCCAGTGTCAACAGGACAATCAGCGCGGCTCCGAGGAAGACAACACGCCGGGAATGCCCGCCCGGCCAACCCGGTTCCGGAATCTCGGGAGCAACCGGCCGCTCCGGATTTTTCCCCAGCCCGCGCCAGCGCTTTTTCGAAATCGCTCCTACAATATAACAGCCGCGTAATTCAACCGGTTTACCCTTCCGGGATAGCTTCTATAACAAGGTCCGTTAAACGACCCTCACGGTCCAAGGCTCCGAACTGACTCCGCCGCACTCTATGCGTAGCATGCGCTCGCCCTTCGGCACAATCCCTGGCACCGCCGCATTAATCTGGCTGACACCGTCGGCATCCGGCGTACCCACCCAATGGACGCTGAGCCGCCTGCCGTCCAGAAAGACGCGAACATTATTGCGGTCGCTGTTCTCGGCAAGTCCGGTCACCCAACAGGTCAGGTATCCACCCTCCGTGCCAGTGACTTCGCCGCTCTTTCCGTTGGCTGCATCGCGGACGCCCTGACAGACAATCCGGCCGACGTGCAAGGGAAGGTCCACGGCAATCCGCAAGACGTTGCTGAAATCGCTGTCGGCGAAGCGCAGCCGCACATTATGCCATCCAGGTGTCAAGCCGCGTGCCGCCGGAAAGTTCGCCGCCCACCAGTCGTCCTGCGTGCGTCCAGTATAGTACGCCGCCACGCCGAACCCGTCCACCTCCAGGCGCAGGTCTTCCTTCGCAATGGTCTCGCGGGAACTGCGGAACCAGCACGCTATGTACTGCTCCTTGCCGCTCGAGAAGTTGATGCCCTGGTCGCTGTTGTTCGCCACGAACATGAGCTGCGGAGGCGCGGAGGTCTCGGCGGGCTGCGGCTCCCATCGGCGGTAACAGGCCACCATCGCGTTGTACGGCTCGGCATGCAGCAGTTCCACCCGGACAAATCCTGCGGCGCGGCACATCGCCAACAGGCACGCCACGCTGGGACCGGCCCAATTGTCGTACTGATTGGCCAGCTCGAAGCCTTCGTAGAATTCCAGGGTCGGGATGTTTTCCGTATGCTCCCGCCAGGTGTCCCCATCCGTCACGAAGGACTCCACGATAGCGACGTCGGTCGTCAGGCCGCAGACAATCTCCAGCGCCAGCAGCGGATGCCGCAAGTGATACAGCACGCCGAGCAGGAAGACGATATCGAACTTCCCCAAGCCCGCGGCCGGCAGTTCGTAGATCTCCAGGACCCGGTAATCGACCTTGGATGAGAGCCGGCGATGCAGCTCCACGAAGTTTGGCGCCTCGAAGCAATCGACGGCCGTGACGCCGGCCCCGCGCCGTTCCGCCTCGAAGCTGAACCAGCCGTCCCATGCGCCGATGTCCAGCACGCGCTTTCCGCGCAGGTCGTCGGGAATGGGGAAGCGCGCAAACCGCTCCCGCAGGCGCGGCAGTGGATTCACGCCGTCGATCAAAGTGCCGTCGGGCAGCTCAAAACTGTGATACCAACCCTTTTCCGCCAGTTCATGGCTGTGATCCTGCCGTTTGCGTGCTTCTCGGATGGTGTCTGCTTGCATACTTGTCATTATATTTCGGTACTATCCAGCACCGAATTGCCCTCGCGATTGTAATGTTTTTCAACCTTGCGACACTATACAACGACGGAGAACGCCCGTCCAAAAAACAACAATCCCGATAAGGAGGGGAAACAATGCCTAACGAAAGAATATCGTCGGTTCGAATCAGTCCGGACAGCGCAACAGTCCTGAAACAGTTGGGTCTGCTAGCGGACTTCGCCGGAACGTGGCACGGTGAGGGATTCAACCTCATCGCACGTCCGGACTCCGAAGGAAACGCCAACCTGTATCTTCAGCTCAATCAAACCCATGAAACCCTGAAGCTCGATCCAATCGGGTCCTCGATCCCAAATCGCGGGTTCGGGCAGAATGACATCGAGTTATTCGGTCTGACTTATCTCCAGAAAATCAGCGATGCCGCCACCGGCGGGGCGATGCACATTGAGCCCGGCATCTGGGTCACCCAAAAGGGGACAACCTATCCCCCTGAGACCGCGCCCGCCGGAGCTCAAATCGTAGCGCGTATGGGTAACATCCCCCACGGTAACTCGATGCTGGCGCAAGGCATCGCCCAACCATTTGCGGGTCCGCCAACCCTCACTACCCCGGCGGCTCAATATGCCTTCTCTGCGTTCCCTTCGTTCAATAGCACTCCGTTCCTGGTACCGCCTCCCCCCGCGCCGCCCGTTCTCAATGCCGCCGGATCGTCGGAAGCGCTGACCGCGCCGCCGCCCAACTTCTCGCAGTACAATATCGCAAATCCCGAGTCCGCGACCAATCCCAGAACGCCTTTTGGAACCAGCCCGCCCGATCCACCCCTTCCCGCGGCGATCAACGGCGTTCTTATGCAGGACGTGGTCAACGACCCTATCACCCTCCTGCAGGCGGTAATCGCCAAACAGGTTGACGATGGACACACCTTTGAGGGGACGGTAATTAATGTCGCGACCCAGGCGAGTATCACATTTTTCACCACCCCGAACAGCAAGGCCGGCGATCCAACCGTGGCGGTTAACCCGGCGAACGGCGCCGGCGGCATCGAGAATATACTCTTCTTGGAGGGGGGCGAGCCGACCGGACCAAAAGGGCCGAATGCCGACACGGCCACGGTCTACGCGACCTTCTGGATCGAGAAAGTCAGCCACAAGGATCATCCAACCTTTATGCAGCTTCAATACGCCCAGATGGTCATCCTGAACTTTCCCATATTTACGGCACTGCCGAAAGTGGTCACGTTGGGCTGGCCGCACATCTCCGTCGCGACGCTGCGAAAGACCTTCAGCTAGACTTATACAGGAGCTAACTGCTCCTCGATAGGCTCCGCTCAACAGTACCAAGGCTCTGTCAGATACGGGATAGTCACTCGCGGGCGGCCCGGCGGCACATCCGGCAGGCGGCCCGCCCGTGCCGCCTCCGCCAGTGACATCGCCTCGTGCGTCATCTCCCAGGCGCGCCGGAAAATCGTGCGCCGATCCTCCTTGGCCGTGACCGCCCGCGCGATGGCCGCCTCCAGTTCGCGCTGCAGCTTATCGACCCGCGCATCGGGATGCGCCCAGCGATAACTCAGCGCGCTCTGGTCGAATTCGCCGATCGCCGCGGGCGCTTCCGGCAATTCGAGGAGCCGCGATCCGGCCGGGACCAGCAAACGGATGCTGAGCTGCACGGGCGAGACGTGCTCCACCAGGTCCAAGGCGGCGATCTCGGCCAGCAGGTCCGCGTAGCCTTCCAGCGTCATCCAAGGGTGGAAGGGCACAAAGGTCGGCGCCAGCACCAAGCCCAGTTCGCGAAACATTCGCGCCACGCGCACGAAATCGGCGCGCGTATGACCTTTCTCCAGAATGTGCTGCAAGACGTAATCGTCCACCGACTCGACCGCCGACACCACCAACGCGCAACCCGTCTCGCGCAGCAGCGGCAAGTGCTCGCTGTGCCGCAGCAGGTGTTCGACTTTGATGGTCGCATCGTAGGTGACCTGCGGAAACTCGCGGCCGAGCGCCCGCACCAGTTCCACGGCGTGGCCGATGCCGTTGAAGAAGTCGGGATCGCCAAACGTGATATGCTGCGCCCCCGCCGCCACCTGGCGGCGAATATCCTCCAGCACCACCTCGCGCGGCACGATGCGAAAGTGCCCCTGGTAGACCGGCACCACCGGACAATGCCGGCACCAGTGCTTGCAGCCCCGGCTGGCTTCGGTGTACCCGACCGTGCGGCGCGCACCCCCGGGCAGCACCAGTTGCGCGTACTGCTCGAGCGGCGGCAGCCCGCTGCGGTCTGGCGTCACGAACCGTTGCCGGGCAAGCGAGATCAAGGGCGCCGGGCCGGGATGCACCAGCGTCAACAAAGCTTCTTCGAACTCGCCGCCGGCTATTGTCCGCACTCCCAATTTGCGCAGCAGTTCGGCGTTCACCGGCGCGTATAAGCCGTACGCGCAGAGGTGCGCCGCCGGATTGATCTCGCGCGTTCGCTGGATCACCGGGATGGCCAGGCGCGTTGCGGTGTGCATCGGCAGATAGAACGCCACGGCGTCGGCCGCTCGCAGCGCTTCTTCGTTGAGCGGTTGCCGCGCCAGGTCCAGGCAGACCACCTCCGCGCCGGCATTGCGCAGCCAAGCCGCGGGCGATGCCAGCCCAAATGGCTGACGCCCCAGTTCGTAAGTGGAAATGAGAAGGACTCGCAACGCTTTCTCCCAGTCTGGCACAACGGATCGCCCGCTCGCCCCCTCCCCCACCCGCCCACTCAGCCTGTAACCTTTTCCCTCCCGCCCGGTATTATTGGGTGAATGCCGGAAACGCGGGCCGACAACGTATTAATGCAGAAGGTCCGGGATGGCGACTTGGCGAAAATGGCGGTGCTCTTCGAGCGCCATCATCGCGCGCTGTTCCGCTACTTCCAGCGGCTCACCGGCAATCGCGAGTTCAGCGAAGATCTGGTCCAGGACGTGTACTTTCGCATGTTGAAATACCGGCACACATATCGCGATGGCAATCCCTTCACGTCCTGGATGTACCAGGTGGCGCGCAACGCGCACCTCGACGGGGCGCAGAAGCGCAAGGGGGAAGCGCCTTTGTCTGAAGAGCCCGTGCGAGAACCGGCCACCGCGGAACCGGATCCCAGCGAGATCCTGCGCCGCCGGCAAGATCTGGGTTTGCTGCGCCGCGCGCTGGCGGCCCTGCCCGTGGAGAAACGCGAAGTGCTTGTCCTGAGCCGGTTTCAAAACCTCAAGTACGAGCAGATCGCGGACATCCTGGCGTGCGACGTGGGAACCGTAAAGGTACGGGTCTATCGCGCCATCAAGGCGCTCAGTCAGATTTTCTTTGAACTAGCGGGAGAGAAAGCGTCATGACTTGCGATCAGGTTAAGGAACACATTGCCGATTATCTGGCGGGCGCCCTAGGTCGCCCCGAAGCGGAGGAGTTAGACGAACATTTCGCCCGGTGCGCCGCGTGCAAGCAGGAAACCGCGGCGCTGTCGGAGACCTGGGAGATGCTCGGCCTGCTGGAACAGGAGCAGCCCAGCGCGCAACTCCGGCCGCGCTTCTATCAATCTTTGGAAGCTTACCGTCAAGGCCTGGAGTCCGCGGCCCCCGCGCCCGCCCGGCGCCGGTTCTTCGATTGGGGCTGGCACGGGTGGGCTTGGTCGGCAGCCTTGCTTGCCGTGGGCATAGCCGCCGGCCAATGGCTGGGAGTGCGCGAGCGCGGGCGCGCCGACCTCGCGGGCTTGCAGGATGAAGTACACCACATGCGGCAGTTGGTCACGCTCTCGCTGCTGGAGCAGCAATCCGCCAGCGAGCGGTTGCGCGGCGTGGACTACTCGGGCCGCGTGGACCAATCCGATACCCAGGTGCTGGCGGCTTTGCTGCAAGCAGTAAATCACGATCCGAACGTGAATGTGCGCCTGGCCGCGGTGGACGCGCTGCGCAGGTTCGCGGCCAGCCCATCGGTCAAGGGCAAGCTCGATCAATCCTTGAACAAGCAGGATTCGCCGCTGGTGCAACTGGCGCTAATCGATTTCCTGGTGGACACGCGCGACAAGTCAGCGGTTCGCTCACTCGCGGCTTTGGAGCGCAGCCCCACCGCGGACAAGAACGTCAAGGAAAAAGCCCTTTGGGGCTTGTCCCAATTGCAGTAATGCCGCAGTAAGGAGAGAAGCCATGCAAAATCGATTTCCCATCGCGATTGGGTTGCTCCTCGCGTGCCTGCCGCTGATGGCCTCTGCGGCCGAGGTGGAGCAGAACGAAACCATCCAGAAAACGTATCCGCTTTCGGCCTCCGCGCCGAAGAAAGTCATCGTGGACAACGTCACCGGATCCATCCACGTGACCGGCTACGCGGGCAACGAAGTCCGCCTGGTAGCGCACAAGCGCCTGCGCGCCGATTCGTCCGAGACGGCGGAACAGGCGCGGCGCGACGTCAAGCTGGGTATCTCGCAGGATGCCAACACCGTCCGCTTCTATGTGGACGGACCGTTCCGCTGCCGCGACGGCGGCATACACATCCACGGCGACCCGGGTTATGAAGTGAAGTACGACTTCGAGCTGCAAGTGCCGCACGACACGGCCATCGATCTGAAGACCGTTAACGACGGCGAAATCAAGGTCGCGGACGTGGCGGGCGATTATAAAGTGGACAACATCAACGGCGGCATCGAAATGACCGGGCTGGCGGGTTCGGGCAAGATCTACGCATTGAACGGCAAAGTGAAGGTGTCGTTCCGCGAGAACCCGCGCGGCAAGAGTACCTTCGGCTCGCTGAACGGAGAAGTGCGCGTGAGCTTCCAGCCGGACCTGAATGCCGACCTGCGCTTCAAGACGTTCAACGGCGGCGTCTATACGGACTATCCCGTCACTTACTTGCCTCAGCCGGTCGCGGCTGGCGAACGGCACAACGGACAGTTTGTTTACAAGAGCAGTGACTGGTCCGCGGCGCGCGTGGGCCACGGCGGGCCGGAGCTTAGCTTCGACGCATTCAACGGCGATATTCGAATTCTCAATCAAGGACAGTAATCATGCGAATACCAATCAATGTATGTGCGATTTTCGTGGGCGCGAGCCTGGCCGGCATCGCGCAGGAAACACCCGACCGGGTCAATGTTCCGCTCACCGACCCGTCGCGGCCGGCAGTGGTAAACGCCTCCCTGATGAACGGCGGCATCACGGTGACCGGTTATAACGGCAAGGAGGTTATCGTGGAGGCGCGCCCCCGCCACGAGGGCGCACGCGAATCCAAGCCCGACCGCAAGGCTGAAGGCATGCACCGCCTGGACAGCCGGGGCAGCGGCCTCAGCGTTGACGAGCAGGACAACCAGGTCCACATCGGAGTGAATACTATAAACCGCACCGTGGACTTGATCCTCCAGGTGCCGTTCCACACTTCGCTGAAGCTGAGCTGCCTCAACGATGGCGATATCAAGGTCGAGCGGGTGACCGGCGAAGTAGACGCGGACGATTTGAATGGCGCGGTGAAGCTGCTGAACATTTCTGGCACGGTAGTGGCACACTCACTCAACGAGGACGTCGTTGTGACTCTCGACCAGGTGACTCCGGGAAAGGCGATGTCATTCAGCACCATGAACGGCGATGTGGACGTAACCTTGCCGGCAGATGTGAAAGCCCGCGTCAAGCTGAAATCCGACAACGGCGAGATCTACAGCGATTTCGACGTACATACGGAAGCCGGTGTGAACAGTCCCAAAATGGTGGAGACGCACGGCAAGGATGGGCACTTCCGGGTGCAGTTCGATAAGGTCATGTACGGGTCCATCAACGGCGGCGGCGCGGAAATGCAGTTCACCACTTTCAACGGTAAAATCTACCTGCGCACCAAGAAGTAATCCATTGAGTGGGGCAGGCTCTCAGCCTGCAGCGGCCTCCCAGGCCGCCCGCTTGCTTCTCGTATACGATGGATTAGAACGATAACATGTCAGCCGGCGTATACGAGTGCATCGAAGGGACCTGGGCCGCCGTGGGAGTCGTCTGGCTGACCGGCACGCTGGTGTCCAAGCAAACCGCACGCCGCGAGCCCACCAGTTCCCGCCTGCTTCACATTGCCATCATTGCCGCGGTCTTTGCGCTGCCCTTCAGCGCCAGGCTGCATGTGGGACAGCTCGCCCGGCGATTCGTGCCGGACTCGCCCGTTATCGCCAGGACGGGTCTGGCCCTCACCGCCGCCGGCTGTGCGTTCGCCATTTGGGCGCGCCTGCTGTTGGGGGGCAATTGGAGCTCCAGCGTGACCGTCAAGCAGGATCACCGGCTCATCCGGCGCGGACCCTATGCCATCGTCCGCCATCCGATTTACTCCGGATTCCTGCTGGGATTGCTCGGCACGGCGCTGGCGCTGGGCGAATTGCGCGGCATCGTCGCGCTGGCGCTCGCAGGAATTGGATGGCACGTGAAGTCCCGCCGCGAGGAAGCCTTCATGACCGCGGAGTTCGGCGCCGAATATACCCGGTACCAGCGCGAAGTGAAGGCGCTCATTCCGTTCGTTCTGTAGAAGTCATGGCCTGGAATTGTTATACTCGGGCTTCGGCTTAATTCTATGGCGAATCCGAAATACGCAGTCTCCGATAAGCCGGTCCCGGTTTCCGAACTCGTCGCTACGCTCAGCGATGGGACCAAGGTGAAGCGCCGCGTCCCGCGCATGCGCGCCTGCAACGAGAAGGACGCCAAAGGGAAGCTCTGCGCGGGTCATCTCAAGCGCTGGTATTTCTTTGGCGACGAAGTGAAACAGAAGTTCGGCGCCGACGCCGAGGTGTATCGCTGCGAGCATTGCAAGACACTCTATTTGCCGAATTCCGAGGAAGAGCCCCGCTCCGGCACTCTATCGTTCTAAAATAGCAGCGCGGGTGCCGAGGGTGCCGACTGATGGGGTGCTTATTAACCGGCTAAT
>PMVV01000325.1 GCA_003166475.1 Bryobacterales bacterium
CTGTCGTGGTAAACATACTCGGCAATAGTCACACGTCGCGGCACGCCGCGGTGGAGTTGTTGTACTGCGAGAAGACGGGCGACTGCGAATCGAAGAGTGCCGCCATCAGGCGCTTGAATTGGGCCACTTACATGGTGGATATGGACGGCAAGAACCGCTATCCGCGCGACGATATCTGGCTGACCGACGGATACGGCGACTACGTGCGTCATTACTTGCGCGCGATGGCGTCGGCTCCGGAGCTGGCGCCCGACGATCGAAATCGCCTGCTGCGAACGTCTTCGGTGGTGCAGTCGATCGAATACGGCGAGCGGAGCATCAGCTATCGCAAGTTTGACGCGGATTCCACGGAGCGGTTCAAGATGGGGGCTTGGGCGCCGACGGCGGTGGTGGGCGGGGTGGTGGAGTGGGATGCGGCCACGCGGGTGCTGACTGTGCGGGCACGGGCTACGACGGTCACTATTCGGGGCTCAGCGGGGCTGAAGCCCCGCGCGNNGCGCGGACTGAAGTCCGCCCTCCAGCGCCGGTGTGAACCATGAAGTGCAGCTTGCGGGGACCGGGGTCATACGTCCCGGTTGCTTTGACGTCGACTTGGGATGCGTGGTAAGTCACTTTCGTTCGCCTTTCGGCTCCGTTGCGGTAGGCTGGACTTATGCCGTCGTCTTCGTAGAGCGACGTGCGGGCGTTGCCTTGGGCGTCCGGGTAAATTTCAAAAGTGAGCAGGTCTGTGGCCTTTTCTCCGACGTAGTTCATTTCCGGTCCCATGGGGATGATGGCTCCGCCGCGCACATAGAAAGGCACCGTCTCCAGCGGGGCTTCGGCGTGAATCATACGGCCGCCGGCGATTTGCCTGCCCGTCCAATAGTCAAACCAGGTTCCCTTGGGAAGGTAGACCAGTCTGCCGGTTGACCCCGGTTTCAGTATGGGAGCCACTAACAAGTCACCGCCAACCATGAACTCATCGTCAATGGCGAGTGTGTTGCCGTCGTCCTGGTAGTTGAGTAACAGCGGCTGGAAGATCGGCACGCCGGTGCGATGGGCCTCTTCGAGCGCTGTGTAGAGGAACGGCAAGAAGCGATAACGCAGCTTTAAGTACTTGCGGATGATGTCTTCGTAGTAAGCGCCGAAGCGCCAGGGTTCGTGATCGTAAGCGTCCCGCTGCGCATGATTCCGGCAGAAAGGCGTCAGGAACGCGATCTGGTACCAGCGCGTCAGCAGTTCCGCGTCGGTGCGGCCGATAAAGCCTCCCGCGTCGGCGCCCACGAATGGCTCGCCGGAAAGCCCCAGCGTCTGGAACATAGGGATACTTAGGGCCATGGCTTCCCAGGTGGCGGTGTTGTCGCCCGTCCACACGGTGGAATAGCGCTGGATGCCGGCGTAGCCCGCGCGCGTGATGATGTAAGGCCGCTCATTGGGCCGCAAGCGTTCCAGCCCTTCGTAAGTGGCGCGCGCCTCGTTGAGTGCGAAGACATTGCGATTCCCGGCGTAGGGCGAATTGGTTCCGCCGTCGTAAGTGACGACATCCATCTGGGTCTTGCCGGTCTGGTCCAGAAAATCCGACGGTTCGTTCATGTCGTTCCAGATGCCGGCCACTCCATGATCCAGGTAGGCGCGGTGCAGGTCGCCCCACCAGCGCGCGGCGGCTTCGAGAGTGAAGTCGGTGTAAACGGCTTTTCCCGGCCATACCGCGCCGATCCAGAGCTTGCCGTCCGCGCGTTTGAGAAAGTAGTCCTTCGCCAAGCCCTGGTTGAACACGTAGTAACTCTTGTCTTGAGCAGTCACTTCGGGGTCGGCGGCGGCATCCGTTGCGCCAGGCTCGGGCGGCTGATACTTGACTCCGGGATCGACGATCACCACCACCTTGACGCCTTCCTTGCGCAGTTTCCCGGTGAAGGCGGTGGGGTCGGGATACCCTTGACGATTCCAGGTGAATACCCGGTATCCTTGCATGTAATCGATATCAAGGTAAAGGACATCCAGGGGCAGATCTTCGGCACGGTAGCGGCGCACGGCTTCTTCGGCCAAGGTGTCCGGAAAGTAGCTCCAGCGGCTCTGCTGATTGCCGAGCGCCCACTTAGGCGGCATAGGTAAGTGGCCGGTAAGATCGGCGTAGCGTCCTAGGATTGTCTTGATCGATGGACCCCAAAAGAAGTAGTAATTCATTTCTCCGCCTTCGGCAGTGAAGCTCATATACTCCACCGATTCGCCGGCGAAATCGAAATGCGTGCGGTAACTGTTATCGAAGAAGATGCCGTACGCCTGGCCGCCTTGCAAGCCAAGATAGAAGGGGACGTCCTGGTAGATGGGGTCGGTGCCTTCCTTATAGCCCGGCGTGTCGGAGTTCCACATGGTGAATTGAGCGCGCCGTTTGTCGAGGCGGGCGGCCTTTTCGCCGAGACCGTAAAAGTGCTCGTCGAAGCCGATTTTTTTCGCGGCGGCCACCGCGCCGTTGTTTCCGTGCGGGTCCGACATCATAGGCAGCGCGTCCCGGTTGATGGTGCGATGAGTTTTCGCGTCGCGAAACTCGATCAGCAGAGGCGACCGGTGGACCACTGCCTCCAACTCCTCGGTCGCGATGAGCAGGCCATCCGGTTCCTCTTTTACGCTCCACTTCGGGACGTCCCAAGCCGTTTTGGCGATCGCCCAGGAGTGGTCGCGGGCGGGTATTGGCGCGCGAAAGGACGCTCTGACGCGGATCAGATCCGGTGCCAGAATATAAAAGCGGACCTGGGACTGGTCGCGGCACGCGATCGTTACAGTGTCGCGTGTGGAGGTGTAGCTCGCCAAAGAGTCTATGGCGGCGAGGCCGCTGACGTCGACGGCCGCGGCGGCTTTGACGAGCAGGAGGGCACAAAAGGACGAGAAAGCGAAGTTTTTCATGGAGCGCCTAGTTGAAGCGCCATTGTAGTACGGTGCCGGCCCAGGCGACGCGCCGAGGTGGACGTGACGGCCACTCGGGGGTATCGGGTGGACTTGTGCAAGCCGCAGGTTGGCGGAGTGTCAGGCTGGGACGAACAAAGTCCAGCACATTGATAAGACAGCACTTACCTGCTTCGAGAGAGAGCCGGTTTTGGGCATTTCGGGCATTTGGGTGCCGGCTACTGCTGTGCGTCCGGCCAGCGGCCAGGGATTCTTGGAAGAAACCTTTTGGCGACGGGCGACACCTTTGCACTACGTCGATCCTTTGTTTTTTCGTTACATTCTGTAACATTCTGTAGCATTTCCCCCTGTCTCATTTTCGGGAGACCCTTGGCTCGGGAATCACCCCCCGAAATCACAGTAGCACGTCGAAGGTCGCAGATCTGCCACAGATTCGCGGGTTGCGTCCTGTTTACAGTGGGATACAGGAAAGTAGAACTTGTCACCACGCTCGGCCCACACGGCGGTCAGACGCAAACGGAGAGGGTCCTTGAGGGGACCGCTCGGACTGAGGTCTGCCCCGCATAGCGGCAAGCCGCAAGCCGAGAGGAGTCAAAGGTCGAAGGAAAGGCCGATTGACAATCGGCCTGCAGGTTGTCAACCCAATGCCGC
>PMVV01000123.1 GCA_003166475.1 Bryobacterales bacterium
ACGATGTATCCGGGATCGTCCTCCCGGTTCGGGGTTAATCCAAGCTAGGGGGGGATTCCCACTATCGTTGGCTGGCCAGACTTTGCGGTGTTAGGAAGGGACAATCACTTAAAGGCGTTTGTCGAGGTTAAGCCTAGCTATTAGCTAAGCTAGGCCAGGCCGGGGCAGGAGAAAGCCAACACCGGAGCAGATGGTGATGCTGACGGCACTCGAGTCCTTCGTGCGGTGTTTGATCTGGTCGGCCGAGACTCCGGCAGCGCTGGTGGAAATCAATGACGACCGCGCTATCCAGTCGGTCAGCATCGACGCCTTAACCCGAGTTCTGTAGTTCTAGCGGCTGTCAACGGGAAAATTGCGGCCGTCTCCCCGCAATCACCGCACTACCGGAGTTCTCCAGCCCGCTGCGCGTGCGTGGCCTGAGAGGCCGCCGCGTCACGATTCGAGAACCTGCCCCACTTGCATTAAGCTGGAATTGTGGTAGTCGCCGGACGGCAGAAGTCGATCGCTTTCTTCATCGCGCTGGGCGCCGGCCTGATCTGCGTCATCATCCTGCTGTATGTCGGCTGGGTGCTGCTGAACTGGCGGCACGGCATCCTGCTCGTCTTAGGCGCCCTGCTGATGGCTGCGANNCGTCAGCGGCGTGGTGCTCAACACCATATTCCTGGTGCGGGAGATCCGCCTCAACGCCCAGCACGACGCCTTTATCAACGCGGTCACGCACGAACTTAAGACCCCCATCGCTTCCATCCGGCTGTACCTGGAAACGCTGCAAACCCGCGCGGTGGACGATGCCAAGCGCCTGGAGTTCTATCGCATCATGGTGGAGGACAGCGAGCGGTTGCTGGGGACCATCGAGCAGGTGCTGCGCACGGGGCGGATTGGCCTATCGAGCCGGCGGCTGAACGTCTCGCGCATCGAGTTAGGCGCGGTGATCGAGCGGTGCGTCGAGCGGGTGCGGACGCTGCACAAAGTTTCCGCGGAAGCGCTGGCCTACCGTCCCGGCCAGCCGGTCACCATCGTGGGCGATGCGGACGAAGTCCAGGCGGCGGTTTCGAACCTCATCGACAACGCGGTGAAGTATTCGGGCAGCGACGTGCGGGTTACGGTGGAGACGGCCACGGTGGATGGGAAGTACGTGGCGTTGCGCGTGACCGACCACGGGCCGGGCATCGAGAAAACCGAGCTGAAGCGCATCTTCAAGCGCTTTTACCGGGTGCCGGGAGCGGTGGCCACGCGCGTCAAGGGGACGGGCTTAGGGTTGTACATCGTGCGCTCGGTGGCCAAGCGGCACGGCGGCCGCGTCTGGGCCGAAAGCGAGGGGCCGGGGCGCGGGGCCACTTTCGTTTTGCAACTTCCCATAGTGAAATGAGCCGGATTCTGGTAGTGGAGGACGAGCAGCACCTGGCCGAAGGGCTGCGATTCAACCTGGAGGCGGAAGGCTATCAGGTGCGGGTGGTGGACACCGGCGAAGCGGCGCTGGAGGTGTTGCGGCCCGAATCGCCGCCCTTCGATGTGGTGATTCTGGACGTGATGCTGCCCGGCGTAGACGGCTTCGACGTGATGGCCGAGATGCGCCATCGCGGGCAGTTCGTGCCTACCCTGATGCTGACGGCGCGCGGCCATCCGGACGATGTGCTGCGGGGCTTCGCGGCGGGCGCGGACGACTACCTGGCCAAACCGTTCGAACTGGCGATTCTGATCGCCCGCATCAGCGGGCTGCTGCGGCGCCGCGAGTGGTTGCGCGCGTCGATGAATCCCGTGACGGAGCCGCTGGCCGGGCCGCCACCCGAGACGGACGAGACCTTCACCTTCGGCGACAAGTCCATGTACTTCGACCGGCTGGAGCTGCACGTGCGCGAACAGGTGTTTCCACTGACCTTGATGGAGGCCAACGTCCTGCGGTACCTCATCCGGCACGAGGGCAAACCGGTGTCGCGGAAGGCCATGCTGGAAGAGGTGTGGGGCCTGCACGAAGATACCGATACGCGGGCCATCGACAATTTCATCGTGCGGCTGAGGCGCTATATCGAAGACGATCCCACGCACCCGCGGCACCTGCTGACCGTGCGCGGGGTGGGATACCGGTTTGTGGCGGCAGCTCAGGCGTAAGGCTGCGCGTCGCCGCACAGTTCCGGCAAAAGGGCTTGCTGGCGAAAGGTGGAACTGGCTGTCCGGAAGCAGTATTTCCCGAACCGGACTGCGGCGCGGCCCTCTTCCACGCGCACGATAACTCCGGCCGCGACCAGACTCAAGTACACGTTGTCGTGCAGCAGGACGGGCCAGCCGATACATAATTCGATCCGTTGTCCCAGCCTGACAGGTCGATCGATGGTGAAGAGCGCGCCACCACTGCCAATGTTCAGGATGCGGCCCCAACTGGAGCTTTTTGCCAGGCGGTAGCGGACGGGTAGTGGGATCGGGAAGCGCACGTGGCTACGCCGTTCCCGTGTGGGCTTCCCCGGAGTTACCCGATCCAGCGCCGCGGGGCGCTGTTGTGCCGGAATGGAGCGACGCCGCATGTCCGGCAGTTGGGCAGCAGGTGGAGCGCCACTGTACGGAGGCGCTCACAGGATGGAGGGCGGGCTTTAGCCCGCGCGGGGCTTTAGCCCCGCCACTTCTCCCAAGTTCCCCGGTATTATTAGGATTGTGTTGAGAGTGGGGCTCACGGGAGGGCTGGCATGCGGCAAGAGCTTCGTGGGTGAGGCTCTGGCGCAGTTGGGCTGCCATCTGCTGCAGGCCGATCGATTGGGGCACGAAGTCCTGCTGGCGGGCGGCGAAGCCTACGCTCCGGTGGTGCGTGAATTCGGCTCCGGCGTGCTGGGCGCGGATGGGGAGATCGACCGGCGCGCTTTGGCGGCGCAGGCCTTCGAAAAGCCCGAGCGGCTGGCGTTGCTGAACAGCTTTGTCCATCCGCCGGTCCAGCGGCTGGAAGAGGAATGGCTGGCGCGGGTGGCGGCCGAGGATCCGCGCGGCATCGCCGTAGTGGAGGCGGCCATCCTGATTGAGACGGGCAGCTACCGGGGGTTCGACAAGCTGATCGTAGTGGCCTGCGACGAAGAGCTGCAAGTGCAGCGGTCCATCAAGCGCGACGGCGCCTCGCGCGAGGAGGTACTGGCGCGCCTCAGCCACCAGATGCCGCTCGCGGAAAAGCGCAAATTCGCGGATTTCATCATCGACACTTCAGGCACAAAAGACGAGACCCTGCGCCAGACGCGCGAGGTCTATGAATCGTTGCGGAGAATGAAACAACAATGAGAATGCGACCTTTGATCTGGGCCGCCGCGCTGGTCGGCGGCTTCTGGTATCTGACTTCGGTGGCGCACTGGAATCCCGGCCAGGTGTGGCAGCCCATCCGCCAAACCGAGCGGCTGTGGACCGCTCCGGCCGCGGCGCAATCGGCGGGCTTCAGCACCGACGAGAACAACAATATCGAAATCTACAAGCTGGCTCGCCCGGCCACCGCCAACATCACCAGCATCGTGTACCGCGAAGATTTCTTCTTCCAGGTCTATCCGCAGGAAGGCACCGGTTCGGGCTTTGTGGTCAAGCCCGACGGGTTGATTCTGACCAACAATCACGTGGTCACGGGCAGCCAGCAGTTGACCGTGACGCTGGCCGGCGACAAGAAGCAATACAAGGCCCGGGTGCTCGGAACGGACCCGCGCAACGACCTGGCGCTGGTCAGAATCCAAGCCGACCGCCCCTTGCCGTTTCTGAAACTGGGCGATTCCGACAGCCTGCAGGTGGGACAGAAGGTGCTGGCCATAGGCAATCCATTTGGATTTGGAGGCACGTTGACCACCGGCGTGGTCAGTTCCCTGGGGCGTACCCTGCAACCGCAGGAAGGGCGCCGTCTGGAGGACATGATTCAGACCGATGCGGCCATCAATCCAGGCAACAGCGGCGGGCCTTTGTTGGATTCGCACGGCGCCGTAATCGGCATCAACACGGCCATTTACGGGCCGCAGGGAAACATCGGGATCGGCTTCGCGCTGCCCATCAACCGCGCCAAAGCCATGCTCGACGAGTTTCAGGCGAAGGGACGCGTAACCCGGCCCTACCTGGGGATTGAGACTTTGTACATCTCGGGCGATGTGGCCGACGAACTGGGATTGCCCAACGAGGGCGGTCTGCTGATCCAGCGCGTGGAAGCCGGATCGCCGGCGGCCGAAGCTGGTTTGCGCGGTCCTACGCGAATCGCCAGAGCGGGCGTCTACCAGATCGGTATCGGCGGCGATTTTGTCATCGCGGCGGAGGGCCAGCCAGTGGAAAGCAACGATGCTCTGCAGCGCGCCCTGAACCGCAAACGGGTTGGGGACGCGCTGGACCTCACCATCTATCGGAGCGGTCGCACCCAACGTGTGCGGGTGAAGGTGGGCGAGGCCCCGCAGACGCTTTAGTTTAGGAGGGCGGGCAATCATGCCCGCAGCCGCCTTTTCAGGCGGCCAAGATTGGTGGGTTTTCGACCGCGTCCTGCCCCTACGCGATGCTGGTGGTGCCGGCCGACTTTGGAGTGGATTTGTTCTTGCTGCCCGGCGGCCTGCCCCGCCTCTTGGCGGTAATCTCGGCCATCCAGGATGGTGGCCGTCCGCGTCTCCGGCCGCGGCCCCTGGCCAAGCGTTCCAGGCTCAAAATCGCTTCTTCGATCTGCTCTCGTTCTTGGCGTAACTCCACGAGAATTTTCGCGACATCCATTCTGTTCTCCCCAGAAAATCGGCTGCACCTCTCTTTTACCGTAATGCGGGAAGAATATCAAGCATCTATTGGAATATTTGAGATTTAAAGACCTGCAACATAGTTTTAGAACCAACAGGACTTTCGGATGCACTTAAGTTCGCCGTTTCCAGTAGTAATAGAACGGCAATCCGAGGATAATGAAACCTAATCCGAGCAGGGATTCGCGCGGAGAGTCGATGAGAGTCGAGAGCACCAGCAAGACGGCCACCAGCACAAACAGTACCGGAAGTACGGGATATGCTAGTGTTTTGTAAGGTCGCGGCAGGTCGGGTCTCTTGCGCCGTAGTACAATAACCGCCGCGGTAGTCATGCCATACAGTATCCAACTGGCGAAAATGACATAGGTAAAGAGTTGCTCGTAACGTCCGGACAAGACCAGCAGCGCCGCCCACGCACTGAGGGCGATTATGGATACTCCGGGTGTGCGATATGCGGCATTGACCTTGGCTACCGGCGCGAAAAAGCACCCGTCCCGCGCCATGGCATACGGCACGCGCGCGCCGGTGAGAATGGAGCCGTTGAGCGCCGCGAAAATGCTGATCATGGCGGCAATGGCGACCGCGTTGGCGCCCCAACCGCCCACCACCCGGCCCATCATCTCGGCCGCCACGCGCTCGCTCGCGCCCACCTGCTGCGCGGATAGCACGTGAAAATAGGCGGCGTTCGCGGCTAGATAGATGGCAATCACTGCCAATGTGCCGCCAATCAGCGCCAGGGGCAAGCTGCGCTGCGGTTGACGGATTTCCGACGCCACCATACTGACATTGTTCCATCCGTCGTAGGCCCACAGTGCCGCCACCAGCGCGGCGAAGAAGCCGGCTATGGTGAGTGGATGCCCGCTGGCCGCGAGCGCCGGAGCGTGCGCCTTTCCGAAGCCCAGGCCGGCCACGACGATAAAGGCGATTAACAAAACCTTAACAACTGTCACTATAATCTGTATCTCACCCCCTAACTTCACTCCGAAATAGTTGACACCTGCGAGGAAGAGTATCAGAGCCATGGCCAGCAGTTGTCCGTAACGCAGATCGAGCGGCGCGCCGTGTGCTCCAAGCGGCAGCGGCACAGTGTAGAAAACGCCATCCAGTAAGGGAAAGAAAGTCGTCAAATAGTAAAAGAAGGCGGTAGCCAGAGTCGCGATAGATCCGCTCTTAGCTACCCACATTTGTGTCCAACCATACAGAAAGCCCCAGAGCGGGCCGTAGGCTTCCCGGAGGTAGACATACTCTCCTCCCGCCTCCGGCATGGCGGCGGCCAGTTCCGCGTAACTTAGAGCGCCGCAGAGTGACAACAGCCCGCCAAACACCCAGACCACAAAGACCATGGATGGCGACCCCACCCGTAGTACCATGGCGCGCGGCACCAGGAATATTCCGCTTCCAATCACGGTCCCGACCACGATGGAGATAGCGCCCCATAGTCCCAGGTCCCGCCGAAGTTCTATTACCTTTGGTTCATTCATTTAGGTAACCTTGGCAGTACTGGACTGTAGAAACGACGCGCCATATCCGGCGGCGAAAGTGACTGTCGAGCCGATCGCCACCCACCACGTCCAGGCAATGGGTGTGGCAAAACATACGTACAGGACCGCCGCGAGCCCCGCCAGTACGCCGGCCATGGCGGCCCACTCGCCCACGCGCCGCGTGAGCACTCCTAGCAGAAACACGCCCAGCAACAGACCCAGCGTCACCGAGGCGATGGAGAGGCCCGCTTCCAGCACCGATCCCCAATGGCGGGCAAGCATCCCGATGGCGGCCAGTACAATGCCCCAGACCACGGTCATGCTGCGCGCGAGTTTGAGCGACCCGGCCTCGCTGCGGCGCTCGCGCGCCGGTTTCCAGCGCGCGAAATCGATCACCGTGGTGGATGCCAGTGAATTCAGCGCGGCGCTCAAGTTGGCCATTGCGGCGGCCAGAATCGCCGCCGTCACCAAGCCGGCCACACCCACCGGCAGATGGCGCCATACGAACTCCGGGTAAATACGATCCAACGTCCGCGGCTTTACCAAGTGCGTATCCTGGTAATAAACGAACAGCAACACGCCGATGGCCAGAAACAGGCTGAATTGGAAGAATATCACCAGCCAGCTCGCGAACAGCGCACGGCGGCTTTGCGCCTCATTGCGGGCGCTCAGCAGGCGCTGGACCATGAGCTGGTCAGTCCCATGGCTGGCCGTGGTGAGAAAGCAGCCGCCCACTAGGCCGGCCCAGAAAGAATATTTCTGGGAGAAGAACTGCATGGTGGGCGAGAATCGGAAATCGAAAACCTGCAGCTTGCCGGCCTCGCCCGCCACGGTCATCGCGTGCGCCCACCCGCCTGGGATCTTGGCCAGAATCACGAAGAGGCTGACGGCCGCCCCGAAGACGTAGAGCCCCATCTGTGCCACGTCGGTCCAGATCACGGCGGTCATGCCGCCCTGGAATGTGTAAAACAAAGTCAGGCACACGATCAGAATGATCGAGGCGGTCTCGCCGGTCCCCAGCACGATGGAAATAACCAGCGAAATAGCGAACACCCGCACGCCTTCCGCCAAGGCGCGGGTCACCAGGAAGATCGCCGCGGTCAGGCGGCGGATGCGCTGGCCAAAGCGGCGCCGCATCAATTCGTAGGCCGTGAACATCTCGCCGCGAAAGTAGTGCGGAAGAAACAAGACCGAGACGGCCACGCGGGCCAGCAGGTATCCCAAGACGAGTTGCAGGAAACCCAGGTTTCCGGCGAAGGAAAGGCCCGGTGTGCCTACTATTGTCAGCGTGCTGGTTTCCGCGGAAACAATCGACAGAGCAATAGCCCACCAGGGCGCATTGCGGCCGCCTAAAAAATAATCGCCGAGACTGGCCTGCCCTTTCCGGAAGCGCGCCCCGAACCAGGTGATGGCGATCAGATAGGCCAGGATGACCGCCAGATCCAGGAAGCGCATGGAATGGTCCAATCTACCACAGCCGGGATTGTGCGCGAAGTGGACAGGCCAGGAGGCCTGTCCCACCGCAGCACGATCTGCTATGATTCTGGATTCGGAACTAGCTGGCTACGAACGGCGTCGAATATGTTGCGCGGCGCATGTCGTTCGGTTATACTCCGCAAGTACCCACTGTTGCGGAACGACGGATTAGACTATTTTTAGGGACATCGGCAGGAGGCAGCAAGTGCAGCATTTCTTACGAAGGCTAACGGACATCACGGTTATCGCGCTGGCAGGCGTTGTTCTTGGCTCGGCGCAGACCGTACAGGCGCCGCAAACCGGCCAGGCCGCGGCGGCGGCGCCAGCGGCGCCAGCGGAGAAGAAGAAGAATTACAAGGATCAGCAGGAATACACGCTCTACGACTCTGCCACCAAAGAGACCGACGCGAACAAGAAGCTGGCCACGCTGAACACGTGGAAGGATAAATACCCGGATTCCGACTTCAAACAGGAACGGCTGGTCCTTTTCCTGAATACGTATCAGGCGCTGGGACAGGGCCTCAAGATGGTCGATACCGCCAAAGAAATCCTGGGGATCGATCCGAAGGACATCACGGCGCTCTATTGGATCACGTTCCTGTCGCCGTCGGTAGGCAACAACAGCGCCGACGCGGTGGCCACCGCAAGCAAAGCGGCCAATGGCCTGCTTGCCGCGGAGAAACCCGCTACCACCAAAGATGAGGACTGGAAGAGCGCTAAAACGAACTTCGACGCCATCGCCTATAAGACCCTGGGCTGGGCCGCAGTGGCGGCGACGCCGAAGAACTACCCTGAAGCCGAGCTGAATTACAAGAAGAGCCTGCAGACCGATCCCAAGAGCGGGGAGGTCGCCTACTCGCTCGGCCAGGCATTGCTAGCCCGGTCGATTGCCGAGAAGAAGCCGGCGGTGCAGTCCGAAGCGCTGTATTACTTCGCCAGGGCGGCATCCTACGACGGGCCCGGCGCGCTCAATCCCGACGGACGCAAAACGGTCGGCGACTACTTGACCAAGGTCTACAACACGCTGCACGGCGACAGTTCCGGCTTGGCGGAGTTGAAGGCACTGGCCAAGGACAACCCCACGCCGCCCGCGGACTTCAAGATCAAGACCGCTGCCGAGGTTGCCGCCGAACAGGATGAGGAGTTGAAGAAGACCAACCCCTCGTTGGCTCTTTGGAAGCAACTCAAGGGACAACTGCTCTCGCCGGACGGGGAGACGTATTTCGGCAGCTCGATGAAAGATGCGGCGGTGCCCAAGCTGAAGGGCTGGCTGGTTTCCGCCAAGCCGCCCGTGAAGTCGAAGGAACTGCTGCTCAGCATGGACGGCAAGGATCAAGCCGCCAACGTGACCCTGAGACTGGTCGGTGGCGCCGACGGCACGACTCCGACTCCTTTAACCGGGAAACCGGTGTTGGGTACCGAGATCGAGTTCGAAGGTACTGGAAAAACCCTTACCAAGGAACCCTTCATGGTCACCTTCGACGTCGAGAAGGCCAAGATCACCGGCCTGAAAGAGGAGAAAGTAGCGGCGCCGGTGCATCACACGGCAAAAAAGAAATCCTAGAGCAGCCGAGAGGCCGCTCGTTCACGAATGCAGCGGCGGCTTCGATTCCCGGTGCGCCTTGGTGTTCGCCAGCACCAGGCTAAACACCACGCGTTCCACCGGATTCAGCGGCTCTTGCCGTAACGCTTGAAAATACTGGTTGAAGGCTTGCGCCGAGCGGCCTATCGCCCTGACACAGAAGTGGCGGCTTTCCGAAACCACCAACCCGGTGGCCATCAGCACCGTCAAGAAGATTGCTCGCATCCGCATACTGGTAAGACGCCGGAAGTGCCCCCAGGGTTAGCGTGTGGCCGCACCGACTTCAAATCTGCTACAATGGTACTCAGATTTGGTACCTGGGCAATCGGACTCCTATGCCGTTGTACGAGTATAAATGCGCGAAGTGCGGTGATGTTTTTGAGTTGATCCAAAAGTTCTCCGACGAACCTCTCCACGAGCATCCGGGGTGTGGCGGCGCCGTCGAGAAGTTGTTGTCGGTTGCGGCCCTGCAATTCAAAGGTTCCGGGTGGTACGTGAACGATTACGGCAGGAACGGCTCGGATAGCAGAAAGAGGACGAAGGCCGAGTCCTCGGACGGCAAGAAGAGCGAAAAAAGCGAAAAAACAGAAACATCCAAGCCGGCGGCCGCACCGGCGCCAGAGTCCTCAAGCACTCCGAAATCCGCCTAGCCAGTGGGGCAGGCCCCCGGGGGTGCCCNNCGGCGGCCTCTCAGGCCGCCTTTAGCTGCGCGCGACGGCTTCCGCCCAACGGCGCAGCTTCTGGTCGCTTCGTGCGGACCATGCGCTCTCCGGCACAATCCGCGCCATGGTCCGAAATTCGTACTGCTCCAGGGTGGATGCGGTGGTGCGCTCAGAGCTCCTAAGCACCCGGCCGAAGCCAACCAGTTGCAGGGGACACCGGTTTTCGAGCAACGCCGGCCAAGCGATCGACACCTCGATATACGCCCCTTCAGGCAAGTCGTTCTCCGCGACGAATGCCACGCCGTTGCTGCTCAAGTTGAGGGTTTTGCCGCTTCCGACGGCGACGATTTTGCCCTGTTCCAACACCCGGTAGCGGATCTCTCGCTCCATCACGAAGCGTTTTTTTGCCCGCCGTTCGACAGGTGTATCCACTTTTTCAAGTCCCATTTGTTTTGTCCGTTACGATCATGCGACGGCTGTCGGCTACTACCGGAAGAACTCGCAACGTGGCGGCGAGAGCGCCTTTCTCTCGACAGCCTTTACTGAATGTCTTCAATAGGATAACACGTGTCAATCGTAACCCGGGTTAATTTCTACGTAGACAAAAGTACTACTAGACTCAGAACTCAGACCCAAACAAAAGCAAGCTGGCATCCGATCAGCTATGGGGCTCGCCCGCCAGGCCCGGCACGCCGCCCATGGATGGCGCGTTCTTCACGGCGCGCACCACGGCCTGCGTCACGGCCTCGGCCGCCGCCACGCCCAACGTGTTCACGTCCGCGCGGGCATCGCCTAACGAGAGGGCGAAAGTCGTGTCTCCGTCGAACATCGTCCACACCGGGTAGATGGTACGGGCTATCCCGAGGCTGCCGAGTTCTGCCAGTTTGGCGGCTTCCACCTTGGTCAGGCGCGCATTCGTCGCGACCACGGCCAGCGTAGTGTTGTGCGGCTCCGGGGCTGCCCGCATGGCGCCCACCTTCATGACGGACTCTGTATCGGCGAGATCCATGCTATCCGGACTGCGGCGCGCGCCGGCGATCAGCTTGCCCGTGGCGGGTTCGCGCACGTCTCCAAAAGCGTTCACCGCCACCAGCGCAGCCACCAGAACGCCGCCCTTCAGTTCCACAAGGCCGGATCCGATCCCCGACTTCATGGCCTGCCGCATGCCGAAGACCTTGCCCACAGTAGCTCCCGTGCCCGCACCCACCGCGCCTTCCTTCACCGCATCGGCAGTGGCCGCCGCCGCCGCGCTTTCGCCCATTTCGCGGGTAGGGCGAATGCCCGCCTTTCCGATGTCCAGATCGAACAGCACAGCTCCAGGGACAATGGGCACCACCGCGCGGCCCACGCGGAATCCGGCGCCGCGTTGCTCCAGGTAATGCCGCACCCCGCAAGCCGCCTCGAGCCCGAACGCGCTCCCGCCCGACAACGCGATGCCGTGTACCAGTCCGGTGATGTGGCCCGGCTGCAGGGTGTCGATGGACGACGTCTCGCTGGCCGAGCCGCGAATATCCACGCCGCCCACTGCGCCCGCTTCGCAAAGGATCGCGGTGCAACCGGTCAGCGCGTCGAAATTCGAGGCGTGCCCCACGCGAATGCCGACGATAGCGGTAAGTCCCTGCATGGCCGATTTTTATAGGTGTATGGTAGCATCGAATTTCGGGGACCAACTGGCTTGCTCGATTACCTCAAGGAACCGTTCATCTCCATCCAGGAGTTTTATCTGCTGACCGGGCGCGCCCTCCGCAACGTGGCCGCGCGCCCGCACTACGGCGACGACATCATCGCGCAGATGGATCTCATCGGGGTCGGCAGCCTGCCCATAGTGATCCTGACGGGCCTCTTCGCCGGCTTGGTGATGGCGTTGCAGATGTCCCGCGCATTGCAGCAATACGGCCAGGTGGACCAGACCGGGACGCTGGTTTCGATTTCTCTGGTGCGCGAGCTGGGCCCTGTGTTGACCGCCCTGATGATGGCGGGACGCAATTCTTCGGGCATCGCCAGCGAACTCGGCTCGATGAAAGTGACCGAGCAGATCGACGCCATGCGCGCGCTGGGCACCGATCCGATTCAGAAGCTGGTTACGCCGCGCATGGTGGCCACCGCCGTGATGCTGCCGCTGCTCACCATCCTGGCGGATTTCATCGGCATGGTCGGCGGCTGGTTCGTCTCCCGGTTCCTCCTGGATCTGCCCAGCCAGCAGTATTGGTCCACGGTGTGGCGCGCCCTGGAATGGAATGACATCACCCAGGGCTTATTGAAACCGTTCGTGTTTGCGTTCATCATTTCCCTGGTGGGCTGCTATTACGGCTTGCGCGCGTCGGGAGGCACGCAAGGCGTGGGCCGCGCCACCACGCAGTCCATGGTGGCCGCCTCCGTGCTGATCCTGGTGGCCGACTTTTTCCTGGGCAAGATTTTTGTCAGCCAAATCGTATCGTGATGCCAGCGGATGCCGAAAGCCCGGTCCTGCGGTTCGATCGCGTGAGCGTCTCGTTCGACGCTGTGACGGCTTTGGCCGACGTGTCCTTCCAGGCGTATGAAGGCGAATCGCGCGTAATCATGGGCGCGACCGGCAGCGGCAAAACCGTCCTGCTGAAGACCGCTCTGGGCTTGCAACGGCCGGATTCCGGCACCGTCTACGTCTTCGGCAAGGACATCAGCCGCATGCGGGAGCGGGAATTGTTTGAAATCCGCAGCAAGATCGGCATGCTGTTCCAGGAGAGCGCGCTGTTCGACTCGCTGAACATCGAGGAGAATGTGAGCTACCCTCTGCTCAACCAGTTGTCCATTCACTGTCCCCCCGGCGATGTTCTGCCGCGGGTGGAAGAGGCTTTGAAATTCGTGGAGCTGGAAGGCACGCTCGAGAAATTCCCCAGCGAGCTTTCCGGCGGCATGCGGCGGCGCGCCGCGATCGCGCGGGCGGTGGTAACCCAGCCTCCGTTGCTGCTCTATGATTCGCCCACGGCCGGTCTCGACCCCATCACGGCCAATACCATCGTGGCGCTGATCGTGAAAGAGCGGGATTTGAACAAGACCACCACGCTGATCGTGACATACCGCTATCAGGACGGCAACCTGGTGGCGAATTTCCGGTACAATCCGGAGAATGGCGGTTTGGAGCGGGCGGACAACCATACCGGCAGCCAGGGCGGCGCCGCTGCGCCACGCACCCTCTTCATGGTTCTGCGCGAAGGCCGTCTGGTCTTCGAAGGGCCGCAGACCGAGCTGGAGGCGTCCACGGATCCGTATATTTCGAAGTTCGTGAAGCATCGGGGATAGAGCATGGAGGAGCGCAGCAAAGTCCGCTGGTCGCAGTTGAAAGTTGGGGTGGTGGCGTTCGTCGCCATGGTGATCCTGGCGGTGCTGATCTTCCTGTTGACCGGGAGCCGCGGCATCTTCCAGCGCAACGAGAGCGTGCGCACGTACATGGCGGATGGCGCGGGCATGACCGAAAGCACCCCGGTGCGGCTGAATGGCATTTTGGTCGGCGCAGTCCAGGGGATCAAGCTGTCGGGATCCAAAGACCCCAACCGGGCCGTGGAGTTTGAGCTGGCCATTCAGGAGAAGTATATGCGGGACATTCCGCAAGACTCCACCGCCGCTGTCACCGCCGCAAACCTTCTGGGCAGCAAATTCATCGACATCACCAAAGGGGCGAGCGCCACGCCGGTGAAGCCCGGAGGCGAGTTGCGCAGCCTGCAGACGCAGGATATCCCCGAACTGATGGCCCAGAGCGCGAATTTGATCAATACGCTGCAGGATATCTCCAAGCGCGCCGACGGCATGCTGGCGGATATCGATGCGGGCAAAGGCAACCTGGGCAAGCTGCTGCGGGACGACGAGCTCTATAAGCGTCTGAACGCGATCGCCGCCGAAGGGCAGCAACTGCTGGCCGACGTGCGCACCGGCAAAGGCACGCTGAGCAAGCTGATCTACGACGACAGCCTGTACCAGGAAGTGCGCGCGCCGCTCAAGCGTATCGACCAAATGCTGGACGATTTGCAGCAGGGCCGCGGCACCGCCGGCAAGTTGATGAAGGACCCGCAAGTCTACGACGAGGCGCAACAGACGCTCGCCGAAATGCGCAAGCTGACGCAGGAACTCAACGCCGGAAAGGGCACCGCCGGCAAACTGCTGAAGGACGACCAACTCTACAAGCAGTTCACCGAATTGGCCGCCAAGCTGGATACGACGATCGACCGCATCAACTCGGGGCAAGGCACTTTGGGGCAGTTGCTGGTGAATCCGCAGATGTACGAAGCGATGAACGGCGCCATGCGCGAGTTCCAGTCGCTGGCCAAGGACGTGCGCGCCAATCCCAAGAAATTCCTGCGCATCAAGCTGGCAATCTTTTGATCTCCCGCAAGCGACTGATCGTCAACGCCGACGATTTCGGATTCACTCCGGACGTGAACCGCGGCATCGTTGACGCGCATCGCGGCGGCATTCTGACCGCGACCACCTTGATGGCCAACGGCGCGGCGTTCGACGATGCCGTGCGGCTGGCGCGCGATACGCCATCGCTGGACGTGGGCTGTCACCTGGTGCTGATCTCCGGGCGCTCGCTGCTGCCGCCGTACGCGCCGCTGCCCGCCTCGGTGCCGGAGTTGCTGCGGGCGCTGGCCGCGCGGCGCATCCGCGTGTATGACGAACTGGCGGCGCAGGTGCGCAAAATCCTGGCGGCCGGCATAAGACCGACGCATCTGGATACGCACAAGCACACGCACCTGGCGCCGCCGGTGCTGGACGCGGTCGCGCGTGTCGCCGCGGAATTCGATATTCGCTGGGTACGGCGGCCGTTCGAAATTCCGATGCTCCGCGGCCGCTTCCACCGGGTGCTGGCGCGCCACGGCTGCCGCACCACGAATCACTTTGCGGGGTTCCGGATGACCGGAAAGTTCCGCGCTCCCCAACTGGTGCAGTTGATTCGCGAACTGCCGGAAGGCCTGACCGAGTTCATGTGCCATCCAGGCTATTGCGGAGACGATCTGCGCCACGCGCGCACCCGGCTGAAGGAGAGCCGCGAGCGCGAATTGGAAGCGCTGCTGGATTCGGGGGTTCGCGCGGCGCTAGCGGATGCCGGCGTTGAGCTGGTGAACTATCGAGTTGGAGGGCGGGCAATCATGCCNNCCAAGATTGGCCGCCCTCCATCAACTACCTGCCGTCCTTGCGCATCGAATACCTGTCCAGTTCCGCGATCAGCGCCCCGGCTGCCGCCGGCGGCTTCGCCGTCATCAGTATCTGCCAGTTGTCCAGCTTCACCCCGTACAGTTCCTTGTTGCTGTCTCTGTCCGGACGCAGCGTCGCGCCGCTCAGGGAGACGCCCGCAAAAAGGCCCTTCGATCGCGACCACGAAAGAATTTCAGCGCTCATGTAAACATCAGTATTGGCCGTCGCCGTGCGCCCCACCGGGCCCGCCGCCACGCTGGCGTCCCCGCCCAACGTGAATTTGTCTTTGTCCAAATCCTTCATGCCGTGCTCGTTCATGACCAGCATGACGACGTCCGTCGACGAGCCGCCGATCTGAAACCCGAAGCTGCCGCCTTCCAGTCTCACCGCCCCCGGCGCTCCCCATCCCATACCCGCGCCCCTCCGGCAAATTGTAAAGCCTCTTCCGTACTGGCCGCCCACCACGAACGCGCCTTTCTTCAGCGACGGCACGATCACCACGCAATATGCTTTGTTTAACAGGTCTTGAGGAATTCCCTGGTCGGGCGTCCCCATGATCTCGCGCATAATCCGGGCCGATTCCTCCAGCCGCTCCGCCGCCGTATCCGCCAGAAGCCCCAGTGACGAACAGCCCAGAGCGGCAACTAAAACCAACGCTTTCTTCATACCTGCCTCCTCCTGTATGATTATCGCGCGGCGGCGCAAGTACCGCGGGGCTGAAGCCCCGCGCGGGATAAATCCCGCCCTCCACGACCTGGAGATAAACATTTGGCCGGGCTTGCGCGCCCGAACGGACCGCGACCTGGTGGGCATTCTCCATGCGGATCTGGAGCGGGGCCTCGCTGTTACCTAAGCTCTCCGGACTGAGCGCGGACGAACTGGCCCCACTACTTGGTACCGGGTACAATGGATCTGGAACATGCCAACTAGACGTCACTTTCTGCAAGCATCCACAGTCGCGGGCCTGGCCGCGTCCGCGTTAAGCGCGCAAGACGAAGGAGAGAAAAAGGTCTCCGCCAACGACCGCGTCCGCATAGCGCTGATCGGCGCGGGCGGCATGGGCAGCGGCGACGCCGAGACGTCCCAGAAGGTGCCGGGCGTCGAGTTGGTGGCCGTCTCCGACATCTACGAAGGGCGGCTCACGCGCGCCAAGGAGCGTTGGGGCAAGCAGCTTTTCACCACGCGCGATTATCGCGAGGTACTGGCGCGGCCGGATATCGACGCGGTGATCGTCGGCACGCCGGACCACTGGCACGCCAAGATCTCCATTGACGCCATGAACGCCGGCAAGGATGTCTACTGCGAAAAGCCCATGGTGCAGCAGGTGGGCGACGGGCGCGCCGTCGTAGAGACGCAGAAGAAGACTGGCCGCATCATGCAGGTGGGCAGCCAGCGCGTGAGTTCCATCGTTTACAAGAAGGCGCAGGAACTGCTGCAGGCGGGGGCCATCGGCGAGCTGAACATGGTGGAAGCGTGGTGGGACCGCAACGACGCGATCGGCGCGTGGCAGTATTCCATCCCGCCGGATGCCACGCCCGAGAATATCGACTGGAACACCTTCCTGGGCCGCGCGCCGAAGGTGCCGTTCGAGCCGGTGCGCCTGTTCCGCTGGCGCAACTATCGCGATTACGGCACCGGCGTGGCCGGCGACCTCTTCGTTCACTTGTTCAGCGGCATGCATTTCGTGACCGGCGCCATCGGCCCCACGCGCGTGTTCGCCACCGGCGGGTTGCGCTTCTGGAAAGACGGCCGCGACGTGCCGGATGTATTTCTGGGCCTCTACGATTACCCGGCCAGCGGCCGGAACCCCGCATTCAACCTGGCGCTGCGGGTGAATTTCGTTTCCGGCGCGGGCGATAATTCCGGCTTCCGTTTCGTGGGCTCGGAAGGCATAATGACCATCGGCAACGGTGTCACGGTGTCCAAAACGCCGCGCGAAACCGAGCCCGGCTACACCATCGATACCTTCCCCAAAGCGGTGCAGGAAGCGTTCCTGAAGGAATACCACGCGAAGTATCCGGCACAGGCCCCTAATGCCGACAACATGCGCCCGAATGTGGAGGACAAGTTCCAGGCGCCGCGTGGGTACAGCGATCATCTGGATCACCACCGCAACTTCATCGCCGCGGTGCGCAGCCGCAAGCCGGTGGTGGAAGATCCCGTGTTCGGATTCCGCGCCGCGGGTCCGGCGCTGCTGTCGAACGTCAGTTACTTCGAGCAGCGCGTCTGCGAGTGGGATCCGGAAACCATGACTTTGAAGTCGTAGCATGGCGCGTATGGGCTGGCTTGGCTTCCTCGCATGCGCATGGCTGGCCGGGAGCGGGGCAGCCGCTGGGTCCGTCGCAACGCGTCCGCCCGCGCTGGTGGATCTGGCCGATCTCGCGCGTGGGCAGCCGCCCGAATTCGCCGCCGACGCGCTGCTGCGGATTGCCGATGCGCCCAATCTGACCGACGTGGCGTGGAAACGCGAGATCCTCCAAGATGCGTTCCACCTGGCGGCCGGGGCGCAGCAACCCTTTGCCCGCCGCAAGGTGACAGGATGGCCTGGCAGCCTGTTCGACAAAGCCTACGCGCAGGGACTGGACGCGTTGACCCTGCAATCCAAGGCCGTGCATGCGATGCTCGCCGTAGACTTCAAGAAGGCGCGCGAGATGTTGGGCGACATGCCGGCGCCGCGCATTCCGCGCCTGACTTGCGATGACGCGCTGGTTTACGACGTCTCCATCTTCTATGCCACTGTGGGCGAAGTGGCCGCGCGGGGATTCAGCGCCAAGGAGGCGGCCCAGGGCGAGCCGTTCCATCTACTGCAGCGCTACGCCGCCGATGCGACTTCGCCCGCCCAGGCAGCGCCCATCGCGCGCATGCTGGTTGGCGCATCGCTGAAACCGGCGCAGTTCGAAGCGTTGGTGAATTCCTTCGCTGGCGCGCTCGTTCAGCTCTCGGGCGACGATCGTTCCTTCTCCGCGACCATTGCGGACGACGCGGATGCCGCCGTTGGGAGCTTGTCGGCGGAATGCGTTCGCCGGCGGATCAATGCGCAGCCGCTGCAGGATGCCTGGGGCGTGTACAAGGCGCGGCAACTCGGCGGTGCGCGGTGCGCGGATGCGGCCGCGCGGGGGCCGCAGCCGGCGAGCGAATGCCAATCGCCACAATGCCGGCAGCTTGCCGAACAGTTTGAAGGCCTGATCATGGGAAAGAATGGTTTCGGCCTGACCCCCGAGCAGAAGGCGACCAGCGAATGGGGCGGCAGGTTGCGGCAATACCTGGCGGCGCTGGCCGATTGGAAGCAGGACGACGACCCGGTCGAGTACTTCCAAGCCAAGAGCCAGTTCTACGGCGTCCTGTTCGAAGTGACCCCCAACGGCGTGGAGCGCGATCTGTTGTTGCGCACGCTGCTGGCCTGGTTGCAGCAGAACGGCTATCAGCGCGACCATCGCGCCGAATGGTTCTATCCGGTGAACAGGCTGATCATCCAGGCGTTTGCCGATCCGGTTGGAATGAAGGCCACCATAGGGGACTTGCTGCGTTCATCGGACCCGGTGATGGCGCTCGATGCGCAGTTGGAGCAGTTGCTGCCGCGGCCGAGGGATCTGACTTTCGGGCTGCTATAGGTAGCGTTCAGCTTTCAGCGTTCAGCTACCTGGCCGACTCGAGTTGCTTGAGGATGGCTTCTTCCCACTCGGCGTCCGGCACGGGCGGCGCGCCGGTCCAGCGCCATTCGCCTTTTGCATCTACGATCCAGTTCTGTGGTATGGCTACCAGGTCGAGCAGGCCGGTGACGAAACTGCTCGCCGGTAGCACGGGGAAGGTGTAGCCCTTCTCCTTCATGAAGGGAGCCACTGCGCCGAGATCTTCGTCGATGGTGAGCGTGAGGATCTGCAGATCGGAACGGTCCTTTACCCTCTCGTACAGTTTTTCCAGGTGAGGCAATTCCGCTTTGCAAGGCCCGCACCAGGTGGCCCAGACATTGATCAGGACGGCCCGGCCTTCGAGATTCTTGAGACGCCAGGTTTTGCCGGAAAGATCCGCGAGCTCGAACGCGGGCATAGCCTTCGTAGGCTTCTTCCATCCGCTCTCGGCTAACTCTTGGATCTTTGCGGCGGGCGGTTTGCTCCAGAGGTTCCATGCAGTCTCGGTCCCGCCCAATTGTTTCCACAGCGCGCGCGCCTCCTTCTCCAGGTCATCGAACACGTACCCTTCGTACGCGTCAGGCGGATGCTTACGCATCTGAAGGGCTTCTGGTAATAGGTCAACGCATCGGCTTTGCGCCCTTCGAGCGCCGCCAGGCGGCCGCGATCGTGCCAGTATACCTCCTCGAGCCGGGGCCAGGTTTTTGGGGGAAGATCGCGCTCGACAAATGCTTTCACCCGCTCGGCCTGTTGCGGCTGCTCCGCAAGCCTAGCCGCAGCCAGCACGCATCCGGCGGCGTCCTGCCGCCGCAGCATTTCATTAAAAGCCCAAAGGTCCTCTTCCTCGGCCGATTGATTGTCGCCGATCATTCGCGCATGCCACTGGTCCATCAGCTTGTCCGCGTTTCGCAACAGATCGAATATCCGCTGCGGCTGCCAGTTGCGATCCAGCAGAATCACCGCTGCTATGCGATAGTTGCTTAACTCGGGCCGTTCGTAGTCGGCGATATAAGTGAGGTAATCATTTATGTCGTGCAGGCCCTCTTCGGGAGTCACATCGGGATCGAACCAGAGCGTCTGGAACAACTCTTCGTGCTGCAATTCAGGAGAATCGGTAAACCGGGCGATCCAACCTTTGACCGCCTCTCTGTACTCGCGATGGTATTTGGCCCAGGCTGCCTTGTCGTTCTGGTCTTCCGGTTTCTTATGCACCTTATCCCAGCGATCGCTCACGATCTGGTAAGCTTCATCGGAATGCGGGAACGCCTGGATGAGGCGGTCTTCCATAGCTGTCACGGTTTCGGGCGAAGCGCCGCTCTGCTTGTAGCCGTCTCTAAGGAATAGCAGCCATTCTGCATTGTGTTCGGGTACCAACGATTCGATGCGCTGAAGATCGGCGGCCACCTGCTTGCGCAGAGCGTCATGCTCTTGCGGCGGGCGCGTACGGAATTCCAGGCCCCACAAAGTCTTGTAATCCTGCAGCCGCTTCGGATCTGTTTCCGCGGCGAGCCGCGTGCGCAGAGCCGCAGCCACGCGCGTCTGGAGTTCGCTCGAACCCGCGCGATCCAATCGGCGTTGGGCATCGGCATCGACCGACGATGGGCAGGCGGCAAAGAATGCGGCGACGTATTCGCCCGCTTTGCCCTTATCCACGCGCTTGGTACCCGGCGAATAGATATGGGCCAGTTCCAGCGCCGGCCATGCGAAGCCGTTGGCCTGCGATTGCGCTCGCTCCAGGAAACGAATACTCCGCGGAGTGTCCTTGCCGGACAATACCAATCCCGCAAGGTACAGCGCCAGCGGATCGTCCGGATGCTGCTCGGCCTGCCTTTGATAGCGATCCACCAGCGCCGGATAACGGTCCGTCTCTTCCTGTTTGGTAGCCTGGATCAGCCGGCGGTAAGGCTCCACTTCGCGCGGGTATTTCGCGATCAGGTCTTCGAGCACCTGCCGGCGGAACGCTACGCGTGCGGTGAACTTCATCTCCTGGAGAGCCTTTTCGGAGAGCCGCTCATCCAGAACCCGGCGAACTTCGGGCGGCGGCTCGCAGCCAGGCAAAGCCGCGGACGATTGGGCAAACAGGGTCGGCGCGGCGGCCATCAGCAAGATCGCGGCGAGGGCACGCATCAGTCCGCTACTCCATCTTTACCGATTGCAGCTTGCCGATCATAGTGTCGGCCCACTGCGCATCCGAGGCGTCATAGCCCATCTGGGTCAATCGCCATGCGCCTTTCGGATCCAGAATCCAGTTCTGCGGGATGGCCACGGAATCGAGCAGCGACAACACGAAACTGTAAGCCGGCAGCACCGGGAAGGTGAAGCCTTTCTCTTTCACGAAGGGCGCGACCAGGCCGAGATCCTCGTCAATGTCCAGTGTTACGATCTGGAGGTCGGATCTGTCCTTCACCTTCTCATACAGCTTCTGCAGCTTGGGCAGTTCGCCCTGGCAGGGACCGCACCAGGTGGCCCAAACATTGATGAGCACCGATTTCCCTTCGAGACTCTTCAGCCGCCACGTCTTGCCGGCGAGGTCCGCCAGTTCAAAGGCGGGCATGCTTTTGGTGGCTTTCTCCCAGCGGCCCTCGGCCAGTTCCTGCGCTTTGCCGGCGGGCGGCGTCTTCCAGATATTCCAGGCCACTTCGGTGCCGCCGGTGTCCTTCCACACGGCGCCGGCTTCGTCCAGCAGATCGTCCTTGAGCCTGCCGTGATACGCTTCCGGAGTCCGCTGCCGCGTGAAGAGGGCTTGCTGGTAGAAGGCCAGGGCATCGGCTTTGCGGCCTTCGAGCGCCGCCAGACGGGCGCGATTCTGCCAGTAACTTGACACGACTTTGACGTCGTCGGGCGGCGGCGTTTCGATGGATGCCTTGATGCGTTCGGCCTCCCCGTGTTTTCCAGCGAGCTTCGCGGCGCGCAGGATCGCTCCCGCCAGTTCGTGGTCGAGATAGATCTCCTGCTCCTTGCGATCCTTGGCGTCATCCGCCGTGAGGTTGTCGTCGCGATTGATCTCGCGTTGCACGGCGGCCGCCTTTTCGCCCTGGCGCGCCAGTTCGATGGCGCGCTCGGGCTGCCATTTGTGGTCCACCAGGAAGTCGGCCGCGTTGAGATAATCCCAAGGTCCAGGATGCTGGTAAACGGTGCTCTCCGTCAGGTAGTCGTCCAGGGCGGCCAGACCGTCCTTCTCAGGTATATCCGGGTCGTCGGAAATCAAATAGAACCAGTTGATGTGCTGCAGGAATCGGTATTCGGTGAACCGGGCAATGGAACTCTTAACCGCGGCATAGTGTTCGGCATCGTACTTCTTCCAAGCTGCGGCGTCCTTCTGATCCTCGGGCTCTTTGTGGGTCTTCTTCCATCGCTCGGCGACGATGCTGAAGGCTTCCTCGGAATGCGGAAACGCCTGGATGACGCGTTCTTCCATGGCCGTCACCGTTTCGGCCGAGGCGCCGCTCTGCTTGTAGCCGTCTTTCAGGAAGGCGAGCCACTCCGCGTCGGATTTTGGATTCATCGATTCGAGGCGCTTCAGGTCTTCGGCTACCTGCTTCCGTAGTGCGTCGTGTTCCGGCGTCGGATGAGAGCGGAACTCCAGACCCCATAACGTGGCGTAGTCCTTCAGACGTTTTGGGTTGGTCTCTTGGGCCAGCCGCGCGCGCAAGGCGGCGGCGACGCGCGCCTGCAGTTCCGGGGTGCCGGCCCGGCTCAAGTTCCACTGTGCCGCCGAGTCGGTCGAGGCGGGGCACGCGGTGAAGAACGCGGCTATCTCCAGGGCCGCTTTCTTCTTGTCGGCCAGTTTTCCCGTGCTGTGGATGCCGGCGAGCAAAGCGTCGGGCCAGGCGAAATCCGGCGCCTTGGAGCGAGCTTGTTCCAATAACTGAATACGGCGCGGCGTGTCTTTGCCGGCCAGGACAGTGGCCGCGAGATAGAGCGCCAATGGATCGTCCGGGTGTTGATCGGCCTCGCTGACGTAGCGTTCGGACAGAGCCGCATAGGCTTCCGGGGCGTTCCAGCGCGTGTACTGGATCAACTGACGGTACGGTTCCAGTTCGCGCGGATACTTTGCGATCAGATCCTCGAGCACCTGGCGCTTGAGCGCAACCTGATCGGTGAACTTCATGTTTTCCAGCACCTTGTTGGAAAGCTTGTCGTCGATCACCTGCCGGACCTCCGGCCGGGCTTCACAGCCGGGAAGCGCGAGGGGAGATTGAGCAAAAAGAACCGGGCAAGCGGCGACGAGCAGGACAGCAGCGAGCGTGCGCATTGGGGAAAACTCCTTGTCTTGCAGTGTACACCAGGGGCTCGGACAGTGGTGCGTGTGCGTCAATGGGTCATGGCGTAGACCACGTAGTTCACTCCGATGCGGATGGCCAGCGCGGAGAACTTTTCCGGATAGTGGGGTGCGTCGGCCCACTCCCAGGCGTCGCCGAGGTCGGAGTTGTAGGAAATGGCCACCATGATGCGGCCCTGGTCGTCGTAAATGCCGCGCCAGTGCGCGCCCCGCGCGCCGGCCCCGTTGTTGCTTTTGTATCCCGCTCGCAGATGCGCCTCGCCGGGCACCTGGTAGCGGTCCGCGAGATCGTAGACGGTGTGGAAGATGGCGTCGGTATCCTCGATGTCGACGATGGGACGATCGGGGAAGACGCGCTGGATACGCTGCTGGAACATCTCCCACTCGAAGTTGCCGTGGAAGTCGTCGGCCACGAAGAAACCGCCCCGCAACAGGTATTCGCGCATCTCCTTGGCTTGGGCGTCGGTGAGGCCCCATTCGCCAACCTGGACGGCGTAGAGCCAGGGCCAATCGTAGGCATCGCCTTCGTCGAGGTTGACGGGCTGCTCCACGGAGCGCACCTGGATGCGGGTCAGGCGGCGGAGAGCCTGGGAGAAGTGGCGGTCGGCGCGGGGGTAATCCTGGGTCCAGAGCGAGAGGCCTTGGCGCCAGTCGCCGTCGAATCGGCCGGCGTAGCCATCGTTGGGACCGGGCGGGTACATCAGGCGGGCGAAGGCCCATTCGGCGGGCTGGTTCCAATCCTGGGGGACTTCGAAGTTCTCGTATTCGACGCCTGGGAATTGACGGAATGGGCGCTGGAAAGCGAACAGCGCGGCGAGGGAGGCGACACCCAATCCCGCTCCATACACCGCTCTGCGGAAGCCCATAGGTGCGCCTTGTTCCGAGGATAGCACTGGCCGGGGGTCGGGGGCCTTAGCTGTGGGGCAGGCCATCGNNCGAGCACGGTGCGCAGACGACAAGGCACCGGACTATGATGAGCGATTGAGCCACACCTCATGAAACCGTTCCTCGTCCTCCTCTCCGCAGTTGCCGGCATGTTCGCCCAGACGGACCCGCTGTCGCTTCCGCGCATCGTTCAAAAAGAAGGTCGCTATGCCTTGCTCGTAGACGGCGCGCCCTACTTGATCCTGGGCGCGCAGGTCAACAACTCCAGCGCGTGGCCGGCCGTGCTGCCGAAAGTCTGGCCCGCCATCGAGTATTTGCAGGCCAACACGGTCGAGATACCGGTCTACTGGGAACAGTTCGAGCCGGAGCCGGGCCGGTTCGACTATTCGACGGTCGATACAATCCTGGGCCAGGCCCGCGAGCATCATGTGCGGCTGGTCCTGCTCTGGTTCGGCACCTGGAAAAATGCCAGTTCGCACTACATGCCGCTCTGGATGAAGCGCGATCCCGAGCGCTACCCGCGCATGATTGGCGCAAATGGCCGCCTGGTGGATTCGCCATCGCCGCACGCCCCGGCCACGCTGGCGGCCGATAAGCACGCCTTCGCCGCGCTCATGCGGCACTTGAAGGCGACCGATCCGCACCGCACCGTCATCATGGTTCAAGTCGAAAATGAAGCGGGCACCTATGGCAGCGTGCGCGACCATTCTCCCGACGCGCAAAAGGCCTTCGAAGGTCCCGTGCCGGCTGAACTGCTGGCCGCGCTCGACAAGCACCCCGGTAGTCCGTCCGCGACGTGGTCCGAGGTTTTCGGCGCGGATGCCGACGAGTTCTTTCACGCCTGGTCGGTGGCGCACTTCATCGGGCAGGTGGCTGCCGCGGGGAAGGCGGAGTATCCCCTGCCGCTCTACGCCAACGCCGCCCTACGTGACCCCTTGCACCCTGGCCCGCCCGGAAGCTATGAAAGCGGCGGCCCCACCGACAACGTGCTCCCGATCTGGAAAGCCGCGGCCCCGGCGCTCGATGTGCTGGCGCCCGATATTTACCAGGACGATCCGGCCCGCTATCTGAAGGCGCTCGAACTCTATCGCCGGCCGGACAATCCGCTGTTCGTGCCGGAAACCGGCGACTCTCCGGCGTCCGCGCGATTCTTCTTCGCCGCGCTGGGCCATGGGGCGACCGGCTACGCGCCCTTCGGCATCGACTACACCGGCTACTCGAACGCGCCGCTGGGCGCCGCGCGATTGGACGAAGAGTCCCTGGCTCCGTTCGCCCTAAACTACACGCTGATCGGCCCCATAATGCGCGAGATCGCCCGTCTCAATTTCGAAGGCAAGCTGCAGACCGCCGTGGAAGAAAAGGACGAGCATTCGCAAACGCTGGCGTTCGGAGTCTGGAAAGCCGTGGTTTCCTATGGCCTGCCGCAGTTCGGCTTCGGAAACAACCCGAGGGGAAATCCGGAACCCATCGGCCGCGCGCTGGTCGCACAACTCGCCGACAACCAATTCCTGGTGGCTGGATTGTTTTGCCGCGTCGATTTCCAGTTAAGCGATGCGTCATCGGGCAAGCAGCGCGAGTACCTGCGTGTGGAGGAAGGCAAGTCCATCCGGATCTGGAATGGCGATCAGACGGACTGGGGCCTCAACTTCACTGCGGCGCCGCAAGTGCTGCGCGTCACGCTGGGCGCTTATTAGCTTTTGCGCAGCACTTCGGGATTCACCACATTGATCGGCTGGCCGGCGCAATATGCGTCGATCTGGTCGAAGATGTCGGCGAATTGAATCTCGTACTCTTCGCGGGTGACGTACCCGATGTGCGGCGTACATATGACGTTTTCCATCGCCAGCAGCGGATGGCCGGTGTGCGGAACGGGCTCTTCTTCGTAGACATCGACCGCGGCCATTCCCGGGCGTCCCGCTTGCAAGGCGGCGACCAGCGCGCCGGGTTCGATGAGGCCCGCACGGCTGGTATTCACGATGAGGGACGTGGGCTTCATACGGGCGAGGTCGGCCGCGGTCACGATGCCGCGAGTGGCCTCCACCAGGCGCATGTGCAGGGAGATGACGTCGCACTCCTCGAAAAACTCCTGCTTGCTGCGCGCCGCGGTGCAGCCGTCGGCCCGCGCTTTCGCGAGCGAGGCTTCGCGCGCCCAGACTACCACCTGCATGCCGAATGCCTTGCCCCAGCCCGCGACCACGCTTCCGATGCGGCCGTAACCGTAGATCCCCAGCGTCTTTTCGCGGAGGCTGTGGCCCACGCCGATCTGCCAGTTCCCGGCCTTGAGCGCGGCCACCTGTTGCGGGATCTGGCGCATCGCGGCGAGAATCAGCCCCCAGGTCAGTTCGGCCGTGGCATAAGAAAGTGTGCCGGGATGCAGGCCCGAGCACACCATCACGCCCAGCCGCGTGCAGGCCGCGATATCGATGTGCGGGTAAACGCTGCGTTGGCTGATGAGCTTCAATTTGGGCAGCCGCTCGAGAAGAGGAGCGCGAATCTGGGTCCGCTCGCGAATCAGCACGAGCGCTTCTGTATCCTTCAGGCGCTCCACAAGGGTATCCAGATCCTGCACGTGGTCATTCCATACGGTGACACCGTGGCCGGCCAGCTTTTGAAAACAGGAAAGCGTGCGCAGAGTATCGTGATAATCGTCAAGTATCGAAATCTTCATCGCCGACAAGATCAACTCCCTCCCACCGCCACATACACCCCCGCGGCGCTCTGAAAGCCGGCGATGGACATCGTCACCGGCTGGTCGCCGGCCGCCACGCTGGGGACCTGCACATTGACCTGATACAAGCCCGGCCCGATCAGCCCCGCCCACTTCACCTGCGCCGCCACGCCGCCGATCGTCACGCTCACCGGCGCCGTCAGAATCGCGGGCGGAAACGCCGCTTGCGACACGGGTATCTGCGGCGACGTAAGGCCGAGACCTGTACCGTACAACTCAATGACTTCGCCTGCGGAGGCCGGTTGCAACGAGCCGGCCGGCCCAATCAGCGCGCCATTGGCGTGCTCGGCGGCGGCGTAGGTCACGCTGCCTTGCGCCCAGGTGAACAACTCCGGAGCGAGCCTCTGCAGCATGACCGTCCCCGGATAGCTCTGCCCTTGCGGCGTCGTCACTTGGACAGTCACGGGGCCAATCGTCGCGTCCGCCGTCATGAGTGCGTTGATCTGCCCCGGACTCACGTAAGAGATGTAGGCCGGCTGTCCATCGATGGCCACCGACACACCGCCGAGCGCTGTGGGCAACTGGCCATTTACGAAATCCGCCGCGGTCCAGATCTGCGAGCCCGTGCTGAATCCCGTGCCGAAGACGGAAACCCATTCGGCGGGCGCGATGGCGGCGCCGTAGCTGGCGGCGTCCGTCACCCCATTCACGCGCGATGCGGGCGCGGCGACGGGCTGCGCGCGCTGGAGGAGGATTCCGTCCATCGGCGCGAGCGTGACCGAGGGCGCCGCCGAGCCATCGTTATAAAGCGCTGCCGAGTAGACGTACACTGCGTCGGCGATCAGCGGGCCGGAACCGCCGTTGCTCACGCGCAGAGCCGGCGAACTCAAGGCCGTCAGATTCAGCGAAGGCGCAAGCATGTGCCACTGGTCCCCGGCGCTGGCGCTCGACTGATCGAGGGTGGTTGAAAAGACGACCGCGCCGTTGGCCAGCACTTCATAGACTGCGCTCTTCGTCCAACTGGCGGCCGATGGCGCGGCGGGCAGCCAGACTTCCAGGGTGTAAGTCCCGTCCTGGGTGATGCCGAGATTCCAGACGGCGCTGCCAGGACCGGAGTCCAGTTCATGGCAGGTGGCGCCCCAGGCGTGATAGTAGGGGCCGTTGACCGTCTCGCCGCTGGCAGTTCCGCCGCCTGAGTTGTAGGTGGCGCTGTACCATGCGCCCGTGGCCGCGAAAGCTGCGCTCGCATCGTCCACGATGTACTGATAGCGCGGCGCCTGCGTTCCGGTGAATCGCTGGAAGCCGGGGCCGGGCGCGACGGTCTGCGGCGAGGCCGATCCATTCAGCAGCACGGTTCCCAGCGTGTAATCGCGGCGATAGACGCCCGGCGGGACCGCGTTAAGCTGCACGCCGTCTATCCAGACGTTGGCGGCTTGGGCACCCACGTTGAACTGGAGGATGCCGTCATTGGCGGTGGTAGGCGCCTGGAACGAGAGCGTGTAAAGTTGCCAGGTAGTGGTGAGATTGAGTTGGGTGTAGAGGCCATAGCTCGGGTAATTCGGAGGTCCGCCTTCGGCATCCACCGAGATAGTGTCCGGCACACTGGCGCGTGCCCAAAACTGAAGCTGATAAGCGGTCCCGGCGGTGAAAGCAAGGTTCCATTGCGACAGACTGATGTGCCAGTCCGCGGTGGCAGCCGAGGCGACGCCGATCAGTGCGGACTGGTCACCCACGGCCGCGACGGTAGAGTCGGTTGCATCTGTCGCGCTGGCTTGACCGTCGTTATCGACCCAAAAAGTCCATCCGGTGAGACCCTGTTCGAATCCGCCGTTCGAAATCAGATTGGGGCCGCTGGCCGGGTTCAATTGCGTGTAAGGCCCCGTGGGGACGCCCAGCGGGAAATCGTATTCGTCGTACCACCAGTTCACATCTCCGCCCGTGTCGCCGAGGTCGAAGGTGAAGAAGCCGTCGTTCATCAGCGCCAGCGCCAGTCCGAAGCGCACGTTGGGGTACCAACTCTGGGCGAAGGCCAAGGTGGACGGCAACATGGTCTGCTGCGGATTGAACCCGTAGCCGTAGGCGATCTGATTCGGCGGCGACGACTGCACCATGGCGATGGCCGGTTGCCGGCCGGCGCTGAACCACTCGTTGTATGTCTGCCAGAGCGAGCTGAAGGGCAGCACGCCTTCCCGCACATTCACCGCGTCGAACACCAGGCTGTCGCCGTTGAAAACGGCCAGTTCGCCGGGGTCGGGCGGGATCTGGCCCAGGTGCCCGGACATGTAGGCGTTTGGCGCGAGCTGGCGGAAGGTCTGGAATTCCAACTCGACTCCCGCGCGCCAGGCCGCATCCAGGGTGGCCGGGTCGTCCGGGATGCCGTCGCCGTTGGCGTCGATCTGAACCGGGTTTCCGAATACGTCGGTGGTGTACCAGGAAATCGACAGGTAAACGTTATCCCAGAAGATGCCATCGTAGGCCAGGCTGTTCGTGACCAGATACTGGTAGGCCTCGTTAGCCAGGAATGTCGCGACTTCGGGCTTGGTCAGGTTCAGCAGGTAACTGCCCGGCGTGGGCCAGTTCTGAATCTTGTTGCCATTCACGTCGTACAAGTAATAGTCGTCGGGAAAAACCTGCGTGGGGTCGGTTTGGGAAGTCGCGTTGAAGCTCGGCATCATGATGAGGCTGGGTTCCGCGTTTCGGATGGTGGCCGTGTCGGCGGCATCGATGCCCGCCCCGAGAAACAACTGGATCTTCTCCGCCTGGGCCGGCACCGTGGCCCACACGTACCAGCCGACCCAGATGCTGCCGATCCGCGGGAAGTTTCCATTGCGCGCGGGCACATCGCGATACTGCAGATAGCCGGTAACCGTGGGATCGGCGGCGCATTGGATATAGACTACGTTGACGACGCGCGTGTCGGTGGAGAGGCCGGTTACCAAGCCCTGGTGCGATGCTGCGGGCTGCGCTTCGAAAGGCGTCATGGAGCTGAACGGCGTGCCGAAGATCAAAGACCAGCCGCAGGTGGTCGCCTCGCTGGTGGTGAAGGAAACCGTCACGCTATCGGTCCCCGGCGGCAGCAGGTTGCTGGCGGGCGCCAGGTTGGTGATGGAGAAGCCCGTGGACGCGGCGGTCGCCAGGGCGGGCGCAAACAGCAGCGGAAGGGTGAGCCAGGTCGCACGCATCAAACCAATAGTTTATGATGAGTGCATCATCCGGTGAACAGGCGTGGAACGAGAGCAGATCCTTCTCAAGCTGCGTGAAAGGATCGTGGCCTTCGCGGCATCTCATATACAGGGGGATATCGCCGAAGACGTGGCGCAAGAGGTGTTGATCCTCTTGCATGAGAAATACCATCGCGTGGAACGATTGGAGGAACTCGTTCCCCTGGCTCTTCAGATCGCGAGGTTCAAGATCATGAGCCTGCGCCGCAAGTCGCAACGTCATGGGGAGTACACGCAGGTTTCCATCGCCGACATTCAGTTGCCCGATCCGGAAGCCAACCCGGCAGCGCTGGTAGAGCGCAAGCTCATGCTGGAACGCCTGACGCAAGCCGTGGGACAGTTGGGCGATCGCTGCCGCGAATTGCTGCGCCTGAAATTGCAGGGCAAGAACTTCGGCGAGATTCAGAAGCGCATGGGCGCCCAGTCGATCAATACCGTCTACACCTGGGACTATCGCTGCCGCCAGCAGTTGCTCGACCTGATGGGCGGAGACTGGGAGGCGGGCAAGAGATGAGCCGCGAGGAAATCCAAAAGCTGCTGGGCGGCTACGCTACCGATACTCTCAGCGCGGCGGAGCGGAGCGCATTGTTCGAGGCCGCGCTCGAAGATCAGGAATTGTTCGACGCGCTGGCGAAGGAGCAGGCGCTGCGCGATGTGCTGCAGGATGTGTCCGCGCGCGAGCAACTGATCGCGGCTTTGGGTCCGGCGCGTGAACCGTTCGCTCGACGGGCGTGGCGTTGGCTGCCTCAACCCGCGGCTTTGGCGATGGCGGGAGGCATGCTGGCCGTGCTGATCGGGGGTGGACTCGCGCTGTGGTGGACCAGGCCTCTCGCGCACCGCGAGGTGCTGGTGGCGGATGCGCTTGTCAGGCAACCCGCACCGCCCCTTGCGGCGCCGCTGAGCGCTGCGCGGCCCCGCAGTGTGCAGCGGAAGCTGTTCCGCCCACCGCCCGCGCGCGCGTCGGAACCATCTGCGCCATTGCCCACGCCTCCTGCCCTGCCCGCGACCCGGCCCGCCGCGCCGTTGCTCCCTCGTGTGGGCACGGCGGCCGTCGGCGGCTACGCACCGGCCGGTGCAGCGGGAGCCACACGTGCAATGATGCAAGCGGCGGCAATGCCGGCCCGCAGCTTCATTGCGCGTAGCGGGGCGCCGATGATTTCGTTGAAGAAGGCCAAGGCAACACCCTCTGCGGCTGCCAATCTGGCGGTCGGGTACACTCTGCTGCTGAAGAACGCCGACGGCGGATACTCGCCCGTGCCCTCCGGCGCCGTGTTCCACGCCGGCGATTCGGTACGCCTGCGGGTCGATCCCAACGAGGCCGGATACATCTACCTGTTGCGGCACGAGGAAACTGCCGCCTGGAGCCTCGTGGAAGGCCGGAGCGTCGAGAAGGCCCAACATTACGAGTTGCCATCAATCGGCGGCTTCCAGTCGGACGTGCCGGCTCAAGTGGAACTGTTGCTGGTGTTTTCGCGCGTGGAACAGAACGTCACCCCCGATGCCCTAGCCTCCCAGGCCCACGCGTCGTCCAGGATTACGATCGAGTACCGCTGAGAGGCGGGACTGAGAGTCCCGCGCAGGCCGAGGGCCTGCCCCACCGAATACAATCAATCTATGACCGATGCGGCGCTGCTCGACCACATCACACGCTTGCCGCACGCCAAGGCCAATTTCAAGCAACTGGTGCGCGAGCTTGGCGGCAAAGGCGCAACCCGCGCGGAGTTGGACCTATCGCTCGCCCGACTGCTGGCGCGCGGCGATCTGGTGGAGCCCCGGCCCGGCCACTACGTGGCGACCGCGCGCACCCGCGAATACGCCATCGGCCGCATCAACATGCATCGCGACGGCTACGGCTTCCTGATCTCCGAGCGGCCGGTCGAGGGCGTCCAGGGAGACGTCTACATTCCCTCCGATTCCGCGCGCAAGGCCATGCATGGCGACCGCGTGCTGGTGCGCATCGCGCGCATCGAATCCGATGGCCGCGCCGATGGCGAGATCGTCAAAGTGTTGAAGCGCGCGCATCCCACGGTAGTAGGCGAGTTTCGCGTGGGCCGCCACGGCAATTACGTGGTGCCGCAGGACGGGCGGATTCAGCAGTGGATCGACATTCCGGAAGGCATGGAGATTCCCGCCGGCGTGCGCCAGATCGACCGCATCGGCGCGGCGCCGATCCAGGTCGCGGATCCCGCCGATCTCGACGGCCTGATCGTCGACGTGGAATTGCTTGAATTCCCCGAGGAAGGCGGGCACGCCGCGGGACGCGTCGTCGAGATTCTGGGGCATCCGGACGACTTCGGCATCGACGTCGAGATCGTCATCCGCAAGCATCACCTGCCCCACCAGTTTCCGCCCGAAGTGGTGGAGCAGGCCGAGCGGGTTCCGGATGCAATAGCCGCCTCGGAACTGGAAGGGCGGCAGGATTTCCGCGCTTTCGACATCGTCACCATCGACGGCGAAACGGCGCGCGATTTCGACGATGCGGTGTGGGCCGACCGCTTGCCCAATGGCAACTACGCGCTGCACGTCCACATCGCCGACGTCAGCCATTACGTGCGCCCCGGCACGCCCATCGACGCGGAGGCCCGCCTGCGCGGCACCAGTGTCTACTTCCCGGACCGGGCCGTGCCCATGCTGCCCTTCGAGCTTTCCACCAACATCTGCTCGCTCAAGCCGCAGGTGGACCGGCTGGTACTCTCCGCGCTGATGGAGTTCGATCACCAGGGCGACCGCGTCAGCCAGCAGTTCACGGCTGGCGTGATCCGGAGCGCCGAGCGCATGACCTACACCGACGTGCACCTGCTGCTGCAAGGCGACGCCGCACTGCGCGCCCGCTACGCGCCGCTGGTGGCGCGCTTCGAGCTGATGCAGGAGCTGGCGCTCATCCTGAACCGCAAGCGCGTGCGGCGCGGCTCCATCGATTTCGATTTGCCCGAGCCGCTTATCGAGTTCGACGAGTTCGGCGAGATGACCGGCGTCATTCGCGCGCCGCGCAATATCGCCCACAGGCTCATCGAAGAATTCATGCTGGCGGCGAATGAAGCCGTGGCCTCGCATCTGGGCGCAACGCTGGAGGGTTCCATTTACCGCATTCATGAGTTGCCGGATCCGAAGCGCGTGATGGAATTCGAAGAAGTGGCGGCGCACTTTGGCTACTCGCTGGGGGTGGGCGCGATTCCGGTGAAGAAATTCGGCTACACCGACCATCGGCGCGACGGGTGCAAGGTGCGGAAAGATATCGTAGTGGCGGAGAAGTCCTCCAGCATATCGTCGCGGAATTATCAGAGGCTGGTGGCCAAGATCGAGGGCAAGCCCGAGGAACGCATTCTCAGCTACCTGATGCTGCGATCGCTGAAGCAAGCGCGCTACAGCACCGATAACGCCGGCCACTTCGCGCTGGCCGCGGACGCCTACACGCACTTTACGTCGCCCATCCGCCGCTATCCCGATTTGATCATACACCGCCTGCTGAAGGCCGCCCTGCAACAGAAGGCCGGCCTGCCCGAGCCCGAACTGCGCGCCGTCGCCGAAGACTGCTCCCAATCGGAGCGGCGCGCCGCGGATGCCGAGCGCGAACTGGTGGAATGGAAGAAGGTCAAATTCATGGAAGCGCACCTGGGCGAGGAGTTCGGCGCGCTGGCGATCAGCGCCACCAAGTACGGCCTGTTCGTGGAGTTGGAGGAGATGTTCATCGAGGGACTGGTGCCCATGGACACGCTGCCCGGCGACCGCTACACGTATCACGAGAATGTGCGCAAGATCGTCGGGCAGCGCACCCGCCGCGAGTTTTCGATCGGCGATAAGGTGCGCGTGTCGCTCGATCGCGTGGACGCGGCGGAGCGCAAGCTGCAGTTCTCGATTGTCGAGCCGGAGCCCGCGCGCAAGGGGCGCAAGAAGGCCCGCTCGTGACGCCGGAACTGGTACTCATTCCGGGCGGCGAGTTTCCGATGGGCCAGGCGGATGGGCGCGATGACGAGCAGCCCGTGCATCGCGTATCGGTCGCGCCGTTTCGCCTTGGCATCTGCCAGGTAACCAACGCCGAGTACGACGAGTTCCGCCACGCTACCGGGCGCGCGATGCCGCCGTTCCGCATGCAGCCGGAGTTTGCCGATCCGGCGCAACCCGTGGTGGGCGTGAGCTGGTTCGATGCGGTGGCGTATTGCGAATGGCTTGAGAAGCTGTCAGCTTTCAGCGATCAGCTTTCAGCTTTCCGCTTGCCTACGGAGGCCGAGTGGGAATTCGCGGCGCGTGGCGGGTTGGAGCAGCAGCTTTTTCATTGGGGCAATGAGCCGGTGTTCGAGCGCGTTGGTTACAGCACGCGCTGGGCGCACGGGCCCGAGCCGGTGGGCACCGCCGCGCCCAACGCGTTCGGCCTTTACGATATGTGCGAGAACGTTCACGAATGGTGTTCCGACTGGTATGACCCTGGGTATTATTCGGTTTCGCCGGCCGACAACCCGCAGGGACCGGCGACGGGCACGCGGCGGGCTTCGCGCGGAGGCGCTTGGCGGCACCAGATCAAGATTGCGCGCTGCGCAGCCCGGAGCAGCATCCCGCCCGAGTTCTGTTACGCGGATTATGGCTTCCGGGTGGCTTGCGACGCCGGTGGAAACCCTCGCAAGTAATCGCGAATTTCATCGCGTACCCGCCGGAACGCCGCGAGCCGCTGCTCCTCATCACCCTCGACAGCGGCCGGGTCGTCAAAGCGGTGATGCAACCGGTTCGCGTGGCCGGGATAGATCGGACAGCTCTCGCGCGCGTTGTCGCAGACGGTCAACACGTAGTCGAACTGCTGCCCGGCGAACTCGTCCACTGGCTTAGAGCGATGGCCCGCGATATCGATGCCAACCTCCCGCATCACCGCGATGGCTTCCGGCCGGACGCGGCTGGGATGCGTGCCGGCGCTTTCCACGTCGAAGCGATCGCCTGCGTCGTGACGGAGCAATCCCTCGGCCATCTGGCTGCGGGCGGAATTGCCGGTGCAGAGAATGAGGACGCGCGCCTTCATGCCTTGCTTTCCAAGGGAGCGGGGAACCAATGGCGGGTGCGGTTGCACGCTGCGCAGACCGAAAGCATCACCGGCACTTCCACCAGTACGCCGACCACGGTAGCCAGCGCCGCGCCGGATTCCGGCCCGAAGAGGGCGATCGCGGTGGCCACGGCCAGCTCGAAGAAGTTGGAGGCGCCGATCAACGCGCCGGGCGCCGCCACGGAATGCTCGACCTTGAACAGTTTCATGAGGCCGTAGGCGAGGCTGGCATTGAGATAAACCTGCAAGGTAATGGGTACGGCGATCAACAGCACATGGAAAAAGCGGCCGGTAATGTTGTCGGCTTGAAAGGCGAAGATCAGCACCAGCGTGGCTAGCAGGGCCGCCATGGTGACCGGCGCGAATTTAGGCAGCAAGGTTCCTTCAAACCACGCCTGTCCGCGTCTGCGAACCAGCCAGGCGCGCAAGGATGCGCCCGCGACCAGCGGCACTACGATGAAGACCACCACCGAGGTCAGCAAAACGCCGAACGGCACGGTGAGGGTCGACGCGCCGCGTACCAGGAATTGCACGATCGGGACAAACAACAGGAGCATGATGAGGTCGTTGACCGAGACCTGCACCAGCGTATAGGCCGGATCGCCTCTGGTGAGATGACTCCACACGAATACCATCGCGGTGCAAGGCGCCGCCGCCAGGATGATGCAGCCGGCGATGTACTGGTCCGCTTCGGCCGGGGTGATGAAGGCCGCGAAGACGATACGGAAAAAGATCCAGGCCAGCAGCGCCATGGAAAAAGGCTTGACGATCCAATTCACCAGCAGGGTGACGAACAGGCCCGCGGGCCGGCGTCCCACATTCTTCACGGCCGAGAAATCCACCTTCATCATCATGGGCGTGATCATCAGCCAGATGAGAATAGCGATCGGCACATTGATTTGACTGCCGGGCGTGAACTGGATTCCCCGCAGGCCGGCGACGAAACCGGGCAGCAGCTTGCCGATTGCGATGCCGGCCCCCATGCAGGCGGCCACCCATAGGGACAGATAGCGCTCGAAAAGTCCGAGGCCGGGGGCCTCAGCCGCAGCACGACGGTGCACAGCACTCCTTTTGCGTAGGCTTCACGGCGCGGATGAATGCGCTGATGAACTTGCCATCGACCTGTGCCGCGATGCGGTCGACGTCGAAGCCCTGGCCGGCCAGGAACTGCCTGGCATCTTCGACGGTATGGATGCGCGTCGGCTCGATGCCGATGCTCTCGAAGCCCGCCGCCTCCAGTTTACTCTGGTACTCGGTATCTTCGAGCGCGCCGGCCACGCAGCCGACCCACAACTCGATGCTGCGCCGGATCTCGGCCGGCACTTCGCCGCGCACCACCACGTCGGAAACGGCGAATCGCCCGCCCGGCTTGAGCACGCGGAAGGCCTCGCGCAACACTTTATCCTTGTCGCCCGAGAGATTGATCACGCAATTGGAGATGATCACATCGACGGAGTTGTCCGGCAGCGGGATGTTTTCGATCTCGCCTTTCAGGAACTCGACGTTCGAGACGCCGGCTTTGCGTTGGTTGGCACGCGCAAGGGCCAGCATTTCATCGGTCATGTCGAGCCCGTAGGCTTTGCCGGCAGGTCCGACGCGACGGGCGGAAAGCAGCACATCGATCCCGCCGCCGGAGCCCAGATCCAGCACCGTCTCTCCGAGTTTCAGTTCGGCCAGGGCGGTCGGGTTGCCGCAGCCGAGCGAAGCTTTCACCGCGTCGGAAGGAAGCTCCGCGGTTTGATTGGCATCGTAGAGTTCGGAGGTGATGGGGTCGCAACAATCCACCGCCGCCGACGCGCCGCAGCACGAGCTGCCGCCAGTCGTGACGCGCAAAGCAGCCTGGCCGTATTTCTCTTTCACGATTTCTTTGATTTCCATATTGTCCTCATTTACATATTTGGACGATTGCCCCTGGCTCAACCGCCTTGTTGCGCGTGCAGCACTCGGCATACAGAAACGTCAGGATCTCCTGCAGCGCTTCGGCGTTGGCCGTGTACCAGAGAAAGGAGCCGTCCCTCCGGACGCGGGCGAGGTCTTCGCTGCGCAGCTTTTCCAGATGATGGGACAGCGTGGAGTTGGGGATCCCCAGTTCCATCTGGATATCGCCCGCAACCATGCCGTCCGGGTGAGCGGAGAGAAGCAGCCGCAGGATGCGCAAGCGGGCGTCGTTGGCCAGCGCGCCGAACATGTCGGCGTAGCGGGCAATCTGTTCCGGAGTGGTTTGGGCCTTCTTCATTTCGAGTATTATCGAAATCTATTTCGATAATACCGGAAATGTAGAAACGATGTCAAGCCCTGGACAGGCCAGGAGGCCTGTCCCACTAGCCGATCTGCTCCATCTCCGTCTCCAGCATGGCGATGTGCTCGTCTTCTTCGGAAGCCAACTCCTGGCACAGGTCTTTTTCCAAGCC